>JBGPFD010000048.1:0-18214 GCA_041483175.1 Thermoanaerobaculia bacterium
GCTGGTGCCGCTTGCGGCCGAGATGCAAGGAGCGAGGAGGAGGCGATGTGGTGACATCGTTGACGACGAGCGACGCCGCAGATCGGCCGCAACCGGCACCAGCCCGGAGGGTTGCGTATCTCTGACTCACCACACTAGACGGGCAGCACGCCGAGCTCGCGCAGCGGACGCGTCACGAACTCGCGCTGGCGGTAGCGCGGATGCGGCAGCGTCAGCCGCTCGCTTCGCCGCACGTGCGCGCTGTGCAGGATCAGATCGAGATCGATCACGCGCGGTGCGTTGCGTGTCCTGCGGCGGCGGCCGAGGCGCGCTTCGATCGCCAGCAGCGCATCGAGCAGCTCCTCCGGCGAGAGTCGCGTGTGGCCGACGACGGCCATGTTGAGAAATTTCGGAGGCGGCGCGTCGACCGGCTCGGTTTCGATCACCTGGCTGACGCGCACCACGGAGATCACGCGGCGCAACTCGTCGACGGCGCGGCGCAGATACCAGCCGCGGTCGCCGAGATTCGATCCGAGTGCGATGACCACGGACCAGGGCACGTCATTGCTCGCTGATGTCGATCTGATCGGGCAATTCGTTGGCATCTTCTTTCGACCGCGGGAAGAACTGCTTCAGGTGCGTCCCCACGGCAACGATGGCCTCGACGATGCCGTCGGTAAACTCTCCGTTCTTGAAGCGAATGGTCAGCCGGCCGGCGATGTCATCCCAGAAGCCCGGCGGCACTTTCTCGTCGATTCCGCGGTCGCCGAGGATCATGAATCGATTCTCCTCGGCGGCGATGAACAGAAGCACGCCGTTGTGGAGCGTCGTCTTGGCCATGCCCAGGCGTTCGAAGGTGCGCTCGGCGTAGTTGCGGATGTCGGCACCGGCCTTCGGTTGCACGTGAACGCGGATCTCGCCCGAGGTCTGGCTTTCCGCTTCCTGAATGGCCTTGACGACCTTGTCCTGATCGAGCTGCGCAAGAAATTCTTTTTGATTCATTACCACCCTCCGCTCGCTCCGCCGCCGCCGAACGATCCGCCGCCGCCGGAGAAACCGCCGAAGCCACCGCCCCCGCCGCCACTCCACCCGCCGCCGCCGAAGGTCCTGCTGCCACCGCCCATGAACAACAGCGGCCAGAAGCAGCCGCTGCAGCCGGGGCGCGATCGCGTCACCAGCGACGCGATCAGGATGATCACAAAAATGACGAGCAGCAGCGTGGCCAATGACCCAGCCTGCGCCGAACCACTCGGCGCGGAGCGCGGTTGCACCGGCGGTACCGGCGGCTCCTTGTGCTGGACCTCGGCGATCAGCGCGTCGGCGCCGGCATTGAGCCCGCCCGCGTAGTCGGCCTGCTTGAAATGTGGGGCGATGTACTCGCGGATGATGCGCGAGGCGAAGGCATCGGTGATGGTCGGCTCGAGCCCGTAGCCGACCTCGATTCGCAGCTTTCGCTCCTTGATGAAGACAAAGAGAACCAGGCCGTTGTCGTACTTCTTGTTGCCGACCTTCCAGCGTTCGGCACAGCGGATGGTGAAGTCCTCGAGGGCCTCGTTATCGAGCGCGGGAAAGACGTAGATGATGAACTGCGCGCCCGAGGCCTGCTCGAAACTCGCGAGCTTCGCGTTCAACGCTTCGGCCGCGGCCTGATCGAGCAACGCGGCTTTGTCGGTGTAGTAGGTATTGGGTGGAGGGGGGACGTCGAGGGCGAACAGGCGCGTAGCCGCCGCTAGAAGCGCAAAACAAACGGCCACCAACGATGAACGATGAACGATGAACGATGAACGAATACGCACCGTTCGGTGTTCATCAATCATCGTTCATCGTTCCGTTAGTGCGTTCCCGTCGTGGCCGGTGCCGGATTGCCGAACGGCTGGAAATTCACTTCCGGAGCGACATTCGATCCCGCTACGCCGCGGAAGTACGCCTTCGGCTTGAAGCCCGTCATGTTGGCGACGATGTTCGCCGGGAACTTCAGCACCGACGCGTTGAACTGCTGCGCCACTTCGTTGTAGCGCCGGCGCTCGACGGCGATGCGGTTCTCGGTGCCTTCGAGCTGCGACTGCAACTCGAGAAAGCTCTGATTGGATTTCAAGTCCGGATACCGCTCCACGACGATCAGCAGGCGCGACAGCGCGCTGCTCAGGCCCGTCTGCGCGGCTTCGAACTGGGCCATGGCCTGCGGATTATTCGGCAGATTCGACTGCGGCCCCGGCGCGCCGGCGGGCATCTGTACCTGGCCGACGCGCGAGCGCGCGTTCACCACCGCCTCGAGCGTGGACTTCTCGAAGTTCGCCGCTCCCTGAACGGTGCGCACGAGATTCGGAATGAGGTCATACCGCCGCTGGTAGTCGTTCTCCACCTGCGCCCACTGGGACTGGACCAGCTGGTCGACTTCGACCAGGTGATTGCGGACGCCGATGAACCATCCCCCAACGATCAGCACCACGAGAATCAGCACCGCCAAACAGCCGAGCAGCCCGAGCTTCATCTAGAACTCCTCTTCTTCCTCTTCCGCGTCCGCTTGTTGCTCGCGTTCCGGTTCGGGAATGATGTCTTCCTCTTCCTCACTCTCGCTACTCTCGCCGACGGGCGCCGCTTCCGGCTCGGCCGGGAACTCCTCTTCGACCGGCACCTCGACCACGCGGGCGCGCCCGCGATGGCTGGTCACGACCGGAGCCTCCTCCGCGTCGCGCTGGTCCGCACCGCACTTGGGACAGATGGGGATCGGCTTTCCGAGATCGTAGAACTTCGTGTGGCAGCTGTAGCAGGTGTACTTCCTTCCGAGATCTGGCATATTGGTGCGAGTCTCCTCGGTGCGAAAAAGCGGCGAAACCTTAGCACCGACACGCATGCGCAGCAAGCGACGTGCAGCGGGGCCTCCCAGGCCGCCGCTGCCGACGGGGCTAAGAGCCGGCCGCTCCGCTCACTGCACCCTCGGAATTGCCTGCGCTGCGCGCGTGCCGGCGTCGTTGCTCCCCGCCTGGCCGTGAGCGCGGACATCGGCCGCGGCCAGCGCCAGCTTCTGGGCCTCCGGGAAAACGTCGAGCGCCTTCTCGATCTGATTGTCGCCCTGGAGGCGGTACGGATAGGAAGCGTCGAAGCCGAACTTCGCCGCCACGATCTCCGCCTTCAGCGCACGCTCGATGAACTTTTCATCGTTCGGTTTCTGCAACGCCTGACGGATCTCGTCGAGCGGTGCCGCGTCTTTATCTGCCGCGAAGCGCGCGAAATCATCGACGATCTGCGGCGTGATGACCAGATCGCGGCTCACTTCGGGATGTCTTGCCGCGTATTCGACGCCATAATTGAAGATCGCGCTGCGCGCTTCGAGGAGCTGCGTGGTGCTCGACAGCGGTGCCGGCTTGACGATCACATCGGGCGTGATCCCGCCGCCGCCGTAGACGATCCTGCCGGTGTCGGTCTTGTACTGCTTGCGGTCCTTCAGCGGGATCTCGTTCGCCAAGTCCTCGTCGTCGGCGACGTAGTAGTCGTAGAACGAGCTGTAGTCGCGCTGGATGTTGCGGCCGGACGGCGTGTAGTACTTCGACGTCGTGAGCGCCAGGCCGGCGCCGTACTGCAGCGTATAAACGCTCTGGACCAGGCCCTTCCCCCAGCTCGTCTCACCCACGACCAGACCGCGATCGTGATCCTGAATGGCCCCGGCGACAATTTCCGAGGCGGAGGCACTTCCGCGGTTGACGACGATCACCAGCGGCACGTCAATCTTCTGGTGCTTGCCGGGAGCGACGTAGTCCTGTGCCGAGTCAGGCGTGCGGCCCTTGGTGTAGACGATCATCTGACCCTTGTCGAGGAAGTGGTCAGAGACGCCGACCGCAGCATCGAGCAGGCCGCCGGGATTGCCGCGAAGATCGAGCACGAGCTTCTGCATCCCCTGGTCTTTGAGCCTGGCGATCGCTTCGTCCAGTTCGCGAACCGTGGTGGCGGTGAAGTCCTTGATGCGGATGTATCCGACGCCGGGCCGGATCATCAGCATGTTGGAGATCGAATTGGTGGGGATCGCCGCCCGCACGATGGTCAGCGGGATCGGCTCCTTGATTCCGACGCGGAGAATCTTGATGTGGACCGTCGTTCCCTTCGGTCCTTTCAGACGCTTGACGACCTCGTCGAGCGCCAGGTCATCGGTGGAGACGCCCTCCACTTCAGCGATGACATCGCCCGCGCGGATACCGAGCCGTGCCGCCGGGGTTCCCTCGAGCGGGGTGATCACGGTGACGTGATCGTTGCGCTTGGTAACCAGGATTCCGAGGCCGTAAAACGAGCCTTTCTGCCGGTCCTGCATGTCGGCGTACTCTTTCGGCTCCAGGAAGGTCGTATGCGGGTCGAGCGTACGCAGCATGCCATCGATGGAGGAGTAGACGAACTTGTCGGCGGCGACGTCCTCGGGAGCCCACGACGTGACCGCCGCGAGCAGATCCGTGTACTCTTTGAGGCGCTTCTGGACGTCGCCCTGCACCGGCGAGCCGAAGACGCGGCTTCCGAAAAAGCCGCCGAGAAGGGTCACGCCGGCCACAGCCGCCACGAGCGTGAGGGAAAAGGTCCACTTTTGCGTTTTTCGAATCACCATGGTTGCCTTCATCGCAACGAATTTCAACGAATTTGAAGCTCGTAACGTCATTATAGGGGCGGACTATTCGCTGCTGCCGCGGTGTTTGCTCTCCCCGTAGAAAGGGTTCACTTCAATGTTCGGTTCACTCGGCGTGCCGGAACTCATCCTCATCTTCATCGTGGCGCTGCTGGTCTTCGGACCGAAGCGCCTGCCGGAAATTGGCCGGACGCTCGGGAAGGCGCTCGGCGAGTTCAAGAAAGCCACCGATGATTTGAAAACCAGCATCGAACGCGAAGTGCAGGTCGACGAGCAGAAACAGCTCTCGGCCCAGGTCACCCCCACTCCACAGATCGTACCAAGGGATGAGGCGGTCACTGCCTTACCGATCGAACCGCCCCCGTCGCCGGCCAACACCGAATCATGACCGAAACCGCCGAGCCGGCCGCCGGCCTGGGCGCGCCGAATGAGGAAGCCGAACCCGAGCTTCCGAAAATGACCTTCCTCCAGCATCTCGAGGAGTTGCGCAAGCGCCTCCTGGTGTCGATCATCGCCCTCGGCGTCGGATTTCTGGTCTGTTGGAACTTCGCCGACCGCATCTTCGCCTTCATCGAGCAGCCGCTGACCAAATTCCTTCCGCCCGGCGACAAGCTGGTTTTTACCCGGCTCACCGAACCCTTCCTGCTGTACATGAAGGTGGCCTTCTTCGCCGGAATCTTCGTCGCCTCGCCGGTCATCCTGCTGCAGCTCTGGATGTTCATCTCTCCCGGGCTTTACAAGCGCGAGCGGCGCTACGCAGCCCCCTTCATCATCATCGCCTCGCTCTTCTTCATCCTCGGCGGCTATTTCGGCTACCGGGTAATCCTGCCGGGGACCTGCGCTTTCTTCCTGGAGACCGGGCGGCAGTTCAAGCAGATGATCAAGGTGGACGAGTTCTTCTCGTTCGCCAGCACGCTCATTCTGGCCACGGGACTGGTGTTCGAGACGCCGATTCTCATCTTCTTCCTCGCCCGGCTGGGGATCGTCACTCCGGCGTTTCTGATGCAGAAGTTCAAGTACGCGGTCGTTCTGGCTTTCGTCATTTCCGCCATCGTCACTCCGACGCCGGACATGGTGACGCAGACCGCGCTCGCCCTGCCGATGATCGGCCTCTACCTGATCGGCATCGCCATCGCCCACGTCTTCGGGAAAAAAGTTCAGTAACCCGGAGGAAGCCGGCGCGCTCTGCTGGCTGGGATTCGCTGGAACGACCAGCGATGTTCCCTCTTTGTTCTCCGGGGAGCCGAAGCCGTTGTGGCCCATCAACTCCGGCTACAACGTAGTGTCGTTCGTGATCGCCGGCGTGATCCTGGCGATGCGGCGATGAGGGCTATCGTTCGACTTCAAGGTCTCCGGGGTGCTCCGGTTCCGGCTCGTTGAAGATGACCACCGTGTCCTCGACGGGAAAGAGGACCGTGTGGTTCTTCTGCTGCACTTCGAGGATGATTTCGTAGAAGCCGTGATCGTTGATGGCAACCAGCGTTCCGGTTTTTCCCTTGATCTCGAGCGTGCGGTTGAAGACCGAGACCTTCGACGGTATTTCCATGCCGGTAAAGGTAAGCGCGCCCGTGTGACGGAGTCAACAAAAGGTTGTCGGGTTGTCTGACAACCCGACAACTTTCAAATCTACGGCTTCTTTTCCGGCTTGGCCGCCGGGGCTTCCGCTTTCGGGGCGGCGAAGTAAGCCTCGTCGAAGACGGGCTTCGACGAATCCTTGATCGCGTCGAGCGTCTCCCGCAGCTTCTTCTGCTTGAGGGTCTTTTCCAGCGCCGGCTTCACCTCATCGAACGGCGTGAGCGAGTGCTTCTCCACCTTGATGATGTGATAGCCGAACTGCGTCTTGACCACCGGCGTCAGCTCGCCTTCTTTCGCGCTGAACGCCGCCTGCTCGAACTCCGGCACCATCTGTCCGCGCCCAAACGCTCCGAGCTCGCCGCCCTTCTTGCCCGATTCAACGTCATCGGAGTCCTTCTTGGCGACGTCCTCGAATTTCGCGCCGGCTACGATCTCCTTGCGCAGCGATTCCGCCTTCGCTTTCGCTTCGGCGTCAGTGAGTTCCTTCTTCCCCTTTTGCGCCGCCGGGCTGCCCTTGAAGGCCACCAGGATGTGGCGCGCGGTGACCTGCTCGTGATCCTTCTTGCTTTCGTCGTAGGCCTTCTTCAGGTCGGCGTCGCTAAGGGTGATCGACGAATCGATCTTCTTGAGCTGCTCGGTGGCCACCAGATTTTCCTTCATGAGATCGATCTGTTTGACCACTTCGGGATCCTTGTCCAGCCCGTTCTTGATTCCTTCGCTGGCCAGCAGCTTCATGCGCAGGTAGTCCTCCGCGAACTGCTTCTTTCCTGGCCCGAGGGCGAACGACTGATACTCGGCCGGGAGGGTCTTCACCGCCGTTTCGAAATCTGATTTCCGGATGGTCACCGTACCGGCGGTGATGATGACCGGATCGGCGTCGGTCTTGGCGGGAGCGACCGTTGTCGTCGTAGTCGCCGGGGGCGGCACAGGCGCCGTCTTGGTCTGCCCGAGCAGCACGGCGCTTGTCGTCAGCGCAAGTGCACTGAGGGTGATGATTGTTTTTTTCACACGTTCTCCTTGATTGAACCGTTGCAGGCGCGACGTACAACGGGGGGTAGGAAAGGTTGATTCCCCTAGAGTTTGCGCATGGCGGCGGCCATGCGGCGCACGCCTTCGTGCAGGCGTTCCATCGATGTGGCGTAGCTGATCCGGACGTGATCATCCGACCCGAACGCCCTGCCAGGAACAACCGCCACACGGGCCGCCTCCAGCAGAAAATCGGCGAAGCTGTGCGAGTCGCGGATTCCGCCTTTCCCGTAGAACGACTTCACTTCGGGGAAGATGTAGAACGCGCCGTCCGGATCGGAGCAGGAGAATCCCTCAATGGCATTGATCGCCGGCACCAGCCATCGGCGACGCTCGCTGTACGCCTCGTACATCCGGCGCACCTCGGACCCGTCACTGCGAAGAGCCTCGATCGCGGCCGCCTGCGAGATGGAGCTCGGATTCGACGTCGAGTGACTCTGAATCTTCCCCGCCGCGGCGACGATGTCCGGATGGGCAACCGCGAATCCGAGCCGCCAGCCGGTCATGGCGAACGTCTTGGACATCGAATTGACCGTGACGATGGTCTCCGGATGTTCGTCATACCAGCGCATCGCGGAAACGTGCTGCGCGCCGTGGTAGGTGAAGAATTCGTAAGTCTCGTCGAAGATCAGGAAGGCGTCGCGCGCGCTGCACCATTCCACGATGCGCTCCAGCTCGGACTCGCTGATGACCGCTCCGGTGGGATTGCACGGAGAATTGATGATCACGCCGCGCGTGCGGTCGCTCGACACGGCCTGGATCGCCTCCAGCGTCGGCCGGAACTCCGGTCCCGCCGTGGTGGCGAACACGGGCGTTCCTCCCGCGAATTGCACCTGCTCGGGAAAGCTGACCCAGTAAGGCGAGGGAATGATCACCTCGTCGCCTTCATCGACCAGCGTGAGGATGACGTTGAACAGCTCCTGCTTGCCGCCGGTGCCGGCGATGACGTTGGCCGCGCTCACCGTTGCACCCCACCGCTGCGCGTAGCGATGGGCGATGGCGTCGCGCAGCTCCTTCGTCCCCGCATTGCTCGTGTATTTCGTAAACCCCTGGTCGATGGCGCGCTTGCCGGCCGCGGCGACCGACGGCGGCGTTGGAAAGTCAGGCTCGCCCGGCCCGAAATCGACGACGTCGACCCCTTTGGCGATCAGCTCCTGCGCGCGATTGATTACCGCGAGGGTCGGCGACATCTGGATTCCGTTGACGCGGCGCGTCAGGCGAATGGATGGCTTTGCAGTCGTGGTATTCATTCCGCCAAATGCTCGGCGAACGTCCGCCGCAACGCGTGCCACGCCGCGGGAGCGGAGCGGCTGGCCAGCAGCTTCCCGATTTCGACGAGACACCAAGCAAGATACACGTAAATCATCTCCTCGCGCCACGAGGGGACGACAAACTGCACGAACCAGAAGACGAACAGAATGGCCGCCTCGTGCATCTTCAGCTCCAGATTCAGGAGCAGGAGTACTCCCAGAAAGCTCTGCAGGATGGTGAGGATGATCTCGTTGCGCTGAAAGGCATCGAAGACGACTGGACGCATCTTCCCGCTGCTCATCACGAAGATGATCGGGATCATCGCCGACAGGATGCTCCACTGGTTGATGTTCGAGGAGACCATGTTCATCAGCGCGATGTTCGCGGTCGACACTTTCCGGGCCCAATAGAACGCGCTCAGCTTCTCCGGGAATTCGGAGAGGAACGGTGCCACCCACTGCACGAACACGAACGTCGAGACTCCGAAAGTCGCAGCCAGCGCGAGCATGGAATTGAGAAACGGATGCGCCGAAATGAAGAGCAGCGCACCGCCGACCACGAACATCGTCCAGATGGCGATGTTGCGCTGCAGCGGCGGCAGCATCAGCGTGCGCCTGGGAATCGTGCCGAGGTCGTCGAGCGCCTCTTCTTCATCGGCCCGCGGCGGAATCTTCCACAACACCCACAGATAGGCGAAGTAGCACGCTGACAGCGGTATGGCGTCCCAGACGCTCAGCGTTCCCTTCCACCAGATGAACGTGAAGTAGAGAATCGGCAGGAGCAGGCCGAAGATCTCCACCGAGTGCTCGTCATCGAGCTTGATGGCCACGAACTGCCTCCGGGACGCCGCGGCAACGAAATAGATCATCGGCCATCCGAGACCGACCAGAAGGCGCAGGCTGCCGGTGAAATTGGCGATGACCAGATGCGTCTTCGACGGATCCTGTCCTGCCTGCCAGGCGATCACCGCCTCGACTGCGAACTCCGGCATGGTCTGCAGCCATGCCAGAATCGCAAGCGCCAGCCCCTGCGAGATCAGAAACTGCGCCGCCTCCGCCCCCCAGGCGATGATGAATGCGGACAGCAAAATGCTCGGAAACGTCCAGAGGGAGGACCACGCGGTAGTTTTCAGTATCATCCAAGCACGAAAGCGGGCCATTGTAATTGATCACCAGCAAAGGGAACGCGTGGTTCAAGCGTCTGCGCAAGGCGATCCGCGAGCACGAAAACGAGATCGTGATCGAAGGACCGAAAGCGGTCAGCGACGCGATCGCCGCGGGTTGGCAGCCGATCGCGGTCATCCACGTAGAGCCGGCTCTTAGCCACGTAGAGCCGGCTCTTAGCCGGCTCGAACCGGCTGAGAGCCGGTTCTACGTTTTCTCTCGAGAGCTCTTCGACGTCATTGCGAATACCAAAACCTCGCAAGGGGTGATCGGTCTGTTCGAGCGGCCGCGCTGGACCGCCGAGCAGATTCTCGCGCGGCGGCAGTCGATCGTCGTCGCGCTCGATGGCGTACAGGATCCGGGGAACGTCGGCACGATCCTCCGACTGGCCGCCGCGTTCGACGCCGCGGGCGTGATCCTCCTCCCGGGCTGCGCCGATCCCTTCGGACCCAAAGCCATTCGCGCGTCTGCCGGAGCGATTCTCAACGTGCCGGTGGCCGAGATGCAGCGCGACGCGCTGCTGGCGTCGGGCCTCGATCTCTACGCGGCAGATGCGGGCGCCAGAGAGCACGAACCTCCCGCGCGAGCCGCCGTGCTCATCTTCGGAGGTGAAGGGGGCGGCGTTTCCCCCGCCCTGCGCGACCGGGCAAAAGGGCTGGCGGTGCTCACATCAGGACATGTCGAATCGCTCAACGTCGCCGCGGCCGCGGCAATCCTCCTGTGGCGCAGTTTCTGCAGCCGCAACGGCTGATGAATGCGGGGCGTAGACTGCGCGGGTGGCCGGCAAGCTGATCCTCATCGGAACGCCGATCGGCAACCTTGGCGATCTGTCATCGCGCGCGCTCGACGCGCTGAAGTCGGCCGACCTCATCCTCTGTGAAGACACCCGCCACACGCGCAAGCTGCTGACCCATTTCGGCGTCGACCGGCCGACGCAGAGCTTTCACGAACACAACGAGGACGCGAAGGCCTCGGTGATCATCGAGAAGATCGAGAGTGGCGCACGGGTCGCGCTGGTCAGCGATGCGGGCATGCCGGTCGTTTCCGACCCGGGATTCCGGCTGGTGCGGCTGGCGCGCGAACGGAAGGTGCCGATCGAGCCGATCCCCGGACCGTTCGCCGGAATCATGGCGTTGGTCGCCAGCGGAATCGCTCCGGCGCCCTTCACGTTTTTCGGATTCACGCCCCACCGGCAGGGCGAGCGGCGCGAGTTCTACCGCCGCGTGGCAGCCGCCGGCACCACGGCGATCGTCTATGAATCACCCGAGCGCGTCGTCGAGTCACTCGAGGACGCGGCCGAGGCGCTCGGCGATGTCGAGGTGACGGTCGCCCGCGAGATGACGAAAGTCCACGAAGAGTTCCTCAGCGGAACCATCCATGAAGTCATCGACGAGCTCCGCGGACGAGCGCGCATTCGGGGCGAGATCACCGTCGTCTTCTCGGCCGCGGCGCCCCAGAACGAACGCATCGATGCGACGACCATCGCCGCTGAATTCGAGCGCCTCCGCGCGACGGGCATGCGCCGCAACGACGCGATCAAGCTCGTCGCCGAAAAATTCGGCTTGCGAAAGAACCAGATCTACCGCCTGTTGCTCGAAACGTAGAGCCGCCTCTCAGGCGGCTGTGCGCCGGCTGAGAGCCGGCGCTACGTCGTTAGAGAATCGCCGCGCGGATCGCCACGACCAGCGCGTTGATGTCAAACGGCTTTTGAAGGATCGACGTGCGCGACAGCGAAAGGGCACGGTGCATCTCTGCGAGATTGTCGTGTCCGGTCACGAAGATGATCGGCAGAAGCGGCCAGCTCACACGAACGACCCGGGCGACTGTGATTCCGTTCAGATCGGGCAACGAGATGTCGAGGACCAGCGCGTCGGGCCGAACCGTGGAGATCATCTCCAGGACGACTTTCCCCCGGCTGGCGACCGCGACCCTGAGCCCTCGCTCGGAGAGCGCATAGGCCAGACCGCCGGCGAGCGTCTCGTCATCATCGACGACCAGAACGCACAACTGCTCGAGCTCCCCGGGCATCCGGGAAGTAGTGGCGGAGACGGCAAAACACCTACCCTTGGGGTGAAAAAGGTGGTGCGAAAGGGGGGACTCGAACCCCCACGGCAGTGAAGCCACTGGCTCCTGAAACCAGCGCGTCTACCAGTTCCGCCACTTTCGCGGTTTCGGGTGGGGTCGCGATTCTCTGCGACAGTTTCAGGAATGTCAATTGCCGGTTCGAAATTCCAGCAGAGTGCATGTATTCTGACGTTAGAAACAGTGACCGAGATCCGCTGATGTCGCTTCCCAGCACCGAAGTTCCCGCGCTCGACCGGCCGCGCGCGGTTCCCCTGCCGCGGGAAAACGTACGCATCGCGATCTGGAATCTGCCGAATTCGCTCACCCTCTTCCGGATCTTCCTGGTCCCGTTCCTCGTCGTCGTCCTGCTGACGAAGTTCTCCGACTTCGTCGGCCTGGGGATTTTCCTGGTGGCGGCGATCACCGACTACTTCGACGGCTATTTCGCGCGCCGGCTCAAGCAGACCACGCGCCTCGGCGCGTTGCTCGATCCGATCGCCGACAAGCTGCTGATGTCGGCCGCGTTCATCTCACTCGTCGAACTCGGCCTGGCCAAGGCGTGGATCGTGGTGATCATCATCGGCCGCGAGTTCGCCGTCTCCGGCCTCCGCTCGATCGCCGCGCAGCATGGCGTGACCATCGCCGCCTCGCCGCTCGGCAAGACGAAGACCATCACGCAGGTGTTCGCCATCGCCGTGCTGATCGTCGGCTACGAGCTGGGTGAATTCCGCTTCATCGGCGAGGTCGGCCTCTGGCTGGTGATGCTGTTCGCGCTGGTATCGGGCGTCGATTACTTCATGAAATTCGCGCGCGCGGTGCTGCGCGAGACGTAGAGCCGCCTCTCAGGCGGCTTGGCACCGGCCAAGAGCCGGCGCTACGTCACATCCAGCGATTCCAGATTCGACAGGACCGACTCGATCCGGCTGCGAATCTCGCTGCGCTCCTTCTCAAAGCGATCGACTTCGTCCTGCAGCGCGATCACCCGCTCGTTCGCGCCGGTTTCCTCGAGTTGTTTCTTCAGCGCATCACGTTCGCGGCGGAGGTCCTGAATCGTGGCGATCGCGCTGTCCACGCGCTCGCGCAGCCGCGTGAGGATTTCCTCTTCACTTCCGGAAAGGGTCATCTGTTCGGAACTCGTCTTCTTTTTCATCACGATACCAATCGGACCGGCAGCGCGGCGACCAACCGCGACGCGAGTTGCTGCTGCAGCGCCGCGACCTCTTCCTGCGTCAGCGAACGGTCGAATGCCTGATACCACATGCCCAGAGTCGTCTTCACCACGTCGCTTCCCTCGGGCACGAATCGATCGCGAAGCCCGACCTCATGAAGGTACGGTATCTGAAACGACTGGATCGTTTCGATCAGCCGCTGGTATTGCAGATCGGGAGCGTGCGTCAGCGCCAGGATCATCGGCACGCCGGGAAATCGCGCCACAGCCACCATGGTCCAGGCCTTCTGCGACGCGAGCAGCGCCTCGATGTCCACTTGCGCCGCGAGCACGTCCCCTTTGATGTCGAACCGCTGCAGGACCTCGCGCGAGAGCAGGCCGGCGTCCGCGATCAGCCGCTCGCCCGAGAACGCCGCCGAGCGCTTCCCCTTCGCCAGCCATGGCTGATCGGAAGCTTTGAATTCGAGCGTTACATGCAGCTTCTGCGCGACTTGTTCCACGACGCCCTTGAGATCGAAAAAGTCGAACGCCCGTTTTGGATCGCCCCAGTGCGCGCCGACCGAACCGAACGTCACCGCCGCAAAACGCCGATGCTCGTGTACGCCCTCGCCGTGACGGTGATAGGTGCGCCCGACCTCGAACAGCGCGCCATCACGCGTGCCGTACGATCGATTGAAGGCTACCGTCTCGAGCAATCCCGGCAGCAGCGACAGCCGCATCGTGGAGACGTTCTCCGAAAGCGCGTTGGTGACGGTGATCGGCTGCTCGTCCGAAAAAAGCGCATTCCACTCGCGGCGAATGAAGGAGTAGCTGACCGCTTCGGTCAGCCCGGATCCGGCGAGCATCTGCCGGATATCGTCCTCCGCGACGTCGATCGGCTCGCGGCGTACGTCGCCTGGGGTGAGAGGTGGAAGGGCCGCCGGGATGTTGTTCAGGCCGAAGAAGCGAAGCACTTCTTCGACGAGATCCATCTCCTCGTGAATGTCGCCGCGATCGGTCGGAACAGTGACCAGCAGGCCGCCGTGCACCGGCTGCACGCCGAATCCGAGGCGCCGGAACAGATCCAGCGCATAACCCTCCCCCACCACGCCGGCGGAGGCCTCGCGCAGCTTTGCGCCGCGGAGGCGGATCGTCTCCGGCTTCGTCTCCAGCGCCACCACGTCGACCGGCGCCTCCGCGGCTCCGCCGGCGCTGTCGACGATCAATTTGGCCGCCAGCTCCGCCGCTTCGACGGTATCGTTCGGATCGACGCATCGCTCGAACCGATACGACGCATCGGTCTTGATACCCAGCCGCCGCGCCGTGCGGCGGATCGTCGCCGGATCGAACCATGCGCACTCGAGCAGCACGTTGCGCGTGGCGCTGGTGATCTCGCTCTCGAAGCCGCCGATGATTCCGCCGAGGGCCACCGCGCGCTTCGCATCGGCAATGACCACCGTCTCGGGATCGATCTTCCGCATCTCGCCATCGAGGCTCTTCATCGTTTCGCCGCGATTTCCGCGGCGGACGATGATGGTCGCGGCAGCGAGCTTGTCGAGATCGAACGCGTGCAGCGGATGCCCGAGGGCCAGCATGGCGTAGTTCGTCGCGTCGACGACGTTGTTGATGGGGCGCAGGCCGACCGCTTCGAGCCGGCGCTGCACGTGCGGCGGCGACGCCTTGATGGTCACACCACGAATCGCCAGGCCGGTGTAGCGGCGGCACATCTCGGGAGCATCGATGCGGATGGTCGCTGAACGTAGAGCCGGCTCTCCGGCCGGCTCGAGCCGGCTAAGAGCCGGCTCTACGTGTTCGCGTCCCAGCGCCGCCGCGAGCTCCCGAGCCATGCCACGGTGCGACATGGCGTCGACGCGATTCGTGGTCACCTCGAGATCGAACACGGTGTCGTTCCCGCGCGTCTCCAGCGACTCGACCGCATGGCCGATCTCCGTCACCCGCCGCCCGACCTCGTCGTCGGAGAGGTCGCGCAGGTCCAAGTAGTCGTTGAGCCAGTCGCGGGAAAATTTCATTGGACGCGGATTGTAACGTCAGAACTGAACGCGCGTCAGAACACCTTCGGCCGCATCGCGCGGATTGTTGCGCTTATGGAGGACATCCTCGAGGATCCGATCGTAGTCGACCTGCGGAATCTTCCCGCCGACGAGGCGGCCCATGAACTTCTCCTTCAGCAGCGTTTCGATCCGGATGCGCACCCGCTCCCGATTGCGCCGCTCGATCTCTCCCGACGAGCGCAGATACGCGACGTGCCGCTGCAGGGCATCGTCCAGTTCGGGGATCCCCTCGCCTTTCGAGGCGATGGTCTTCACGATCGGGGGAATCCAGTCGCCATGCTCTTCGACCAGCGACATCATCATCGTCACTTCGATGACCGTCCTGTCCGCTCCGGGGCGATCCGCCTTGTTGACCGCGAATATGTCGCCGATCTCCATGATGCCCGCCTTGATCGCCTGGATGTCGTCGCCCATGCCGGGAACGAGTATCACCACGTTGGTCTGCACCGTGCGGATGACCTCGACCTCGTCCTGTCCGACGCCGACGGTCTCCACGAGGATGACATCGAATCCGGCGGCATCGAGGAGATCGACCACATCGTTCGTCGCCCGCGCCAGCCCGCCCATGAAGCCGCGCGTGGCCATGGAACGGATGAAGACGCCGCGGTCGGTGAAGAGCTCGGCCATGCGGATGCGATCACCGAGGATCGCGCCGCCGCTGAACGGCGAGGTCGGATCGACCGCGACGATGCCGACGCGCTGCTGCTGTCGCCGGTAAAACTTCGCCAGCCCGGCGACGAGCGTCGACTTCCCCGATCCGGGCGAGCCGGTGATGCCCACGATGCGCGCCTTGCCGGTCGATACGTAGATCTCCGCGAGCAGGCGCCCGGAGGAGGGATCGTCGCGTTCGACGAGAGAGATCGCCCTGGCGAGAGAGCGTACGTCGCCGGCCAAGACTCCATCCTTGAGCGACTGGGCTATGTCCATCGCGATGAATGCAGAACGCAGAACGCAGAATGAAGAACGAAGAAAGCAGCGGCGGTTCTCAATTCTGCGTTCTGCATTCTGCGTTCTGCGTTCATTCACTGAGGATGTGCCGGGCGATGACCATCCGCTGAATCTCCGAGGTTCCTTCCCCGATCGTGCACAACTTCACATCGCGGTAGTACTTTTCCGCCGGGAAATCCTTGATGAATCCGTACCCTCCGAAAATCTGCACGCCCTTTTCCGTGCAGCGGACGGCGACCTCCGACGCATACAGCTTGGCCATGGCGGAGAGATGGGTGATCCGTTCGCCAGCGTCCTTCATCGCCGCGGCGCGATAGCAGAGCAGGCGTGCGGCGTCGATTTCGGTGGCCATGTCGGCGAGCATGAACTGGATGGCCTGAAAATCGGCGATGGGGCGGCCGAACGCGCTCCGCTGCTTGGCGTAGTCGCGCGCGGCCTCGTAGGCGCCGCGGGCGATGCCTACCGCCAGCGCGCCGATGGAAATCCGTCCGCCGTCGAGCACGCGCAGCGCGTCGACGAATCCATCGCCGACGCCGCCCAGAACGTTGTCGTTCGTGACGCGGCAGTCCTCCATCACCAGCTCGGCGGTGTCGGAGGCGCGCATGCCCAGCTTGTTCTCCTTCTTTCCCGGATGGATGCCCTTGCGGTCCATCTCCACCGCAAACGCGGTGATCCCATGCTTCTGATCGTTCTTGTCGCTCACCGCGAGGACCACGGAGATGTTGGCGTATGACGCGTTGGTGATGAAGTTCTTCGTCCCGTTGAGCACCCAGCCGTTGCCGTCCTTTACCGCGGTGGTGCGCATCCCGGCGGCGTCACTACCGGATCCCGGCTCGGTCAGCCCCCACGCGCCGATCCACTCGCCGGAGGTCAGCCTGGGCAGCCACTTCTTCTTCTGGGCGTCGTTGCCCGCGAGGTAGATGTGGCCGGTGCAGAGTGAATTGTGTGCGGCGACGGTCAGCCCGACCCCGCTGTCAACCACGGCGAGCTCCTCGATGATGTTGACGTAGTCGACGTAGGACAGGCCCGCGCCGCCGTACTGCTCCGGAAAGATCGCGCCGAGCATTCCCAGCGCGCCGAGCTTCTTGACCGTTTCGAGTGGAAACGTCTGCGCCTCGTCCCACTGCATGACGTGCGGCTTGATCTCGCTCTCGGCGAAATCGCGGACCATCTGCTTGATCTGCACTTGTTCTTCGGTGAGGCGGAAATCCATGCGCAAAACTCCTCGGCGGCGGGCGGGCGATTCTAACAGAGGAACCGTGTTACGCTCCGTTCGATGCGAGCGATCCTCTGCGCCGTCGCCCTGGCCACGCTTTCTACCACTCCCGCGCCGCCGGCGCGCGGTTTTCGCGCCGAGTTTCTCCGCGATCTGGCCGACGTGGAGAAGAAAATCGTCGATCTGGCCGCGGTTATGCCCGCGAAAACGTACGCCTGGCGCCCTGCTCCCGGCGTTCGTTCGGTCAGCGAGGTGTACATGCACATCGCCGGCGGCAACTACGTCATGGCCAGCTTTACGGGGATGAAGCCCCCCGCCTACGACGAGCAGAGCCTGGAACGCGTGACGGACAAGGCGCGCGTCCTCGCCGAGTTGAAGAAGTCGTTCGCCCACATCCGCACCGCCGCGCTGCGGGCTTCCGACGCCGATCTCGACAAGCGAATCCGGATGTTCGGCAACGACACCACCGAGCGCGGCGCGTTTCTCAATGCTCTGACGCATCTCCACGAGCACCTCGGCCAATCGGTCGCCTACGCGCGCATGAATGGCGTCGTGCCGCCGTGGAGCGTGCCCTAGGCAAGTTAACAGTTAGCAGTTAACAGTTAACAGCTAACAGTTAACAGTGGGGGCGGTGGGCCTGTTAACTGTTGTCTGTTAACTGTTAACTCGGGGACGTCCACTGACCGATCAAACCGCTGCGGATTCCGCACGCCGGGCGAACATGCCCGGCGTGTACGCGGTGATCGTGCCGGTGAACGCCGAGGCGGCGACGGTCAGCGGTGACGCCAGCCAGAGCTTCCCCGGTCCCGATCGGCCCTTGTAGTTGCGGTTGATCGCGCTCACCGTGACCTGTCCGCCGCTCTCCGAGACTCCCGGGCCGCAGCCGATGCACGCGCCGCATCCGGGATTGAGGACGATGGCGCCGGCGCGCTCGAACGTGTCGAGCAGATCGTTATCGCGGGCGAAGCGCTCCACCGCCTGCGATCCGAACTGGATGAGGAACTTCACCCCCGCGGCGACGGTGAGGCCGGCATCGACCGCCTCTTTCGCCACCTGATGGTAGAAAAGGAGGTCGTCGATCTTTCCCGCGGTGCACGACCCGGCGTAGGCGATGTCGATTTTGACTTCGCCGATCTCGTCGACGTACGCGCCGTTCGTCGGATCGGA
>JBGPFD010000049.1:0-18148 GCA_041483175.1 Thermoanaerobaculia bacterium
CCGCGCGACAATCGCACGGACTGGCGCGCGGTCGCGCAGCACTCGACGCCGCTCAGCGTCGTGGTCTACGTCATCAACAAGAAGAGCCAGAACCATTACGCCGAGGAGCTGGTGAAGATTATCGGCGCGGAAAAGAAGAAGCAGGGCTCGTGGGCGGCGGGGACCAGCACGGTTACCGAATGGCTCACCGAAAAGATCGGCGTGCCGTCCGACGAATTCCATCAGGTCGACGGTTCCGGCCTGTCGCGTGACAATCGCGCCTCGGCCAACGCGTTCATTCAACTCTTGCGCTACATGTGGAAGACGCCGTTTCGTGAGGACTTCGTCAGCTCGCTGCCGTACTCCGGCGATCCCGATTCGAAATTCGGCAAGCGCCTGCGCACCCCTCCGTACGCGCGGCAGGTGTTCGCCAAGACCGGCTACATCGTCGGCGTGGTCGGACTCTCCGGTTACGTCCACGGCGTGAGCGGAAAGATCTACGCGTTCTCCTTCGTCTTTAACCAGTACCACGTCGGCGTCTACGCCGTGTACCGGCTGCAGGATGAGATGTTGAAGGAACTGATCAAGAACGGTTGACGGTTCCCGGCAACTTCATCTGCCCTGGAGTGCCGCGGCAGATCGCAGATTTCGGTGTGCCGTGCCCGCTCGCGGCGCGGAGCGGCAATGTTCAGGTGCGCGCGGTCTGTTCTATACTCACTCAAAGGGCGTGGCCATGAGCGACGAACGTGTACGCAACGAAGCGCCGGTGATCGGAAGAATTGACCTTCGTGAAGTCGAGAAACCGGAAGCGCTTGCATCAGAACGCTTTGCGGAGGCGATTGCCATCGGGCTGACGTTTGACGATGTCCTGCTGCGCCCGTCAAGATCCGAGCTGCATCCCAACTTTGTCGACACCTCCACGCGCCTCACGCGCGACATCCGGCTGAACATTCCGATCCTCTCCGCGGCCATGGACACGGTCACCGAAGCCCGCCTGGCGATCGCCATGGCCCAGCAGGGCGGCCTCGGCGTGATCCACAAGAACATGACCATCGAGCAGCAGGCCGAAGAGGTCGACAAGGTCAAGCGCTCCGAAGCCGGAATGATCGTCGATCCGGTGACCATGCGGCCGTGGCAGTCGATCTCCGAGGCGTTGCAGGTGATGGAGAAGTACAAGATCTCCGGCGTGCCGGTTACCGACGCGAACGGCAAGCTCGTCGGCATTCTGACGAACCGCGATCTCCGTTTCGAAACGCGCTTCGATCTGCCGATCTCGGAGCGGATGACGAAGGACGATCTGATCACCGTGCCGGTCGGCACGACGCTCGAGCAGGCGCGCGAAGTCCTCCACCATCATCGGATCGAGAAGCTGCTGGTCGTCGATCCGAACGGCGACCTGAAGGGACTGATTACCGTCAAGGACATCCAGAAGGCGCGGCGCTATCCGCAGGCGGCGAAAGATCCGCTGGGGCGGCTGCGCGTGGGCGCGGCCATCGGCGTCGGCAAAGAAGGACTGGACCGTGCCCGGGCGCTGATCGATGCCAAGGTTGACGTCGTGGTGATCGACTCCGCGCACGCGCATTCGGCGGGCGTCATGGATGTGATCAAGCAATTCAAGAAGCTCTATCCCGACACGCCGCTCATCGCTGGAAACGTGGCCACGCATGAAGGAACGCGCGATCTGATCGAGCTCGGCGTCGACGCGGTCAAGGTCGGCATCGGGCCGGGATCGATCTGCACCACGCGCGTCGTCGCCGGCGCGGGCGTGCCGCAGATCAGCGCGGTGATGGAATGCGCGCACGCGGCGGAGAAGTACGACGTGCCGATCATCAGCGACGGCGGCATCAAGTTCTCCGGCGACGTCACCAAGGCGATCGCCGCCGGAGCGCACACCGTGATGATCGGTTCGCTCTTCGCCGGAACGGACGAAGCGCCCGGCGAAACGATTCTCTATCAAGGGCGCACGTTCAAGGCGTATCGCGGCATGGGTTCGCTTGGCGCCATGCAACAGGGATCGAAGGAGCGCTACTTCCAGGAAGATATCGACGCCGCGAAGCTCGTCCCCGAAGGCATCGAGGGGAAGGTGCCCTACAAGGGATCGCTGTCGGCGATGGTGCCGCAGCTCGTCGGCGGCCTCCGATCGGGAATGGGTCTGACCGGATCCCGCAACATCGAGGAGCTGCGCACGAAGACGCAGTTCGTGCGCATTACCGCCGCCGGCCTGCGCGAGTCGCACGCGCACGACGTGACCATCACCAAGGAAGCGCCGAACTACCAGATCGAGCCGACGGAATAGAATACCGGGATGCGCCCGGCATTCTTTCTATCTCTCACTTTTCTCGCCACCACGTTCGCGGCGAACGTTCGTTTCGACCCGCCGAATCCGACCTCGCGCACGCCCGTCACCGCGCACGTCATCGGGAACTTTTCCACGTGTTCGCCCACCGTCATGCGGAACGGGGCAATCATTTCGATCACGCTCGAGAACTGCTCGTTGCAGTCGCCGCCGCCCAGGGTCGATGTTCCCGTCGATCTCGGCGTTGTGCCGGCCGGTGTCTACGATGTCGTCGTTGGATACACGGGCATACTGATCGGGCTCGGCGAAGGAACATTGATCGTGCAGGATGCGCCGGCGCCGTTCCTGGTCACGCCGAATGCCGGCATCCCAGGCGACGAGATCACGATCAGTGGGAAACTTCTGGGAACTGGGGTGACGTTCGGCGGGGTCGGGGCGACAGTGGTCAATGCGACTCCCGATCAGATCGTTGTGCGCCCGCCGCAGCACGACCCTGGACCGGTTGACGTTGAGAGTGGCGCCCTCCGCTCAACCGCAGCGTTCTACTACCTGCCGAGCGACAAGGCGCCCGATCCTGCGTTCTACGAGCCGATGCTTTTCCCGGTGGCCTTTTCCGGACCGGGCGCATTTGGCTCGGACTGGACAACGCAAATCTATTTGCGGAACGAAAATGAGTATCCGCTGCCGTTCCTCCCATTGGACGTCTTCAATCTGGGATGCAGGCTTTTCGAATGCCACTCGTTCCCGCCAGCGCACGGCACGACCACCAGCGGCGCATTCAATGCGCCGAACGGTGTTGTCGTATTCGTGCCGCGTCAGGGCGCGCCGAAGGTTCACTTCGGCGTTCTCGTGCGCGACCTCTCGCGTCAGGCGCAATCGCTCGGAACGGGAATTCCGGTCGTTCGCGAAAAGGACTTTTTCGATCGTCCGCTGGAACTGCTGAACATTCCGACCGATCCCCGCTTTCGCGTTGCGTTGCGCGTGTACGATCTGGGTGCACCGATCGGCATCCACTTCACGATTCAGCCACTCAGCAGCGATGAGACGCTCGTCGACACGTTCGTCTTTCCCGCTGGCCATGACCCGTCGTACGCACAGATTTCCGACCTCGTCGCTGCCTATCCACAGCTTGCCGGCAAAGGGCCGCTGCGGATCACAGTGGAGGCGCCTGTTCCGGGCAATCCCACGTTATGGGCGTTTGTCTCGGTTACGAATAATGAGACGCAGCAGGTCACGACGATTTCGCCACAATGAAGAATCTGCGCACGTTTTCTCTTGTCGCGTTCACGCTCCTCGCCTCGCCGCTATCCGCCGCCTGGGTCGAATTCTCTCCGCCTGCACCGACGTCGCAGACGCCGATCGCGGTGACGTTCACGACCGACGCCGGCGGCAACTGCGGCCCGACCGAAAGCAGTGTCACGCCCTCCGGCAATTCCGTGCATGTGACGCTCTCCCGTCCTGCGGACGTACCGCCGTGCCCGCCCGATGGCCGCCCCACCACACTTCGCGTGGAGCTGGGGACATTTCCGATCGGCGAATACACGCTGACTGCGGACTATCAGGCGATGCGATGGAAGAGCCGCTTCGTTGTCCGGAATCCGTCGGCACATCTTGCCGCCGCGTCCATCCTCGGAGGCTTCCCCGTGGTTCTCCCGCCCGTTTCCGGCGACGTCTCGGTAACGTTCGGCGGCATTGCTGCGACCAGCGTTCGGCGCGATTCGTACGGCCTCGTCGCCGTCGCGCCGCGTCACGATCTCGGCCTCTACGACATCCGGATCGCGACGCCGGATGGGCAGCAGTTGGAGATTCCGGCGGGAATCTATTACTTCGATTCGGGCTCGCCGCCGGACCCGACCATCTTCGAGCCGGTTCTTTTCCCGGTGCTCGACAGCGCGGTCGGCGCCTACGGCACGCGTTGGACCGCGACGGCGACCATCCAGAACAATCGCGAGTTCTACATCGAGACGTTCAATCGCGTGGACGACATCAAATGCTTCACGCGCCCCTGCATGGAGCTTCGGTCGCCCGCATCAGCGTTCGACTTTGCCGGAGTCGGTTTTGCCCATGGGGCCCTGCTTTGGGTTCCGCGTGAAGAGCCGGGCTCGATGGCCTTGGGCTTGCGGATTGCGGAAGCTTCCAGGGGCGACGATCCCGGTTTCGAGCTGATGCCGGTGCGCGAGTCTCAGTTCCTGAGCCGTAAGATCACGCTCCTCAACGTGCCGGTCGGCGACGCATATCGAACGAAAATCAGGATCTATGGGCTCGATCCTCTTCCCGTGGCATCGGTCTTCGTCGGCACACCGTCTTGGGGAACGCTCGTGCCGCTCCAGCGCGGCAGCGGCATCGGCGAGCCCACATACGGCGAAATCGACCTGAACGCCATTCCGGAGCTGCGGGGGCTGGAGAATGTCACCATCGACATGCACGGATTCTGGGGAGCGCCGATCTGGGCGTTCGCAGCCGCCGTACACAATCAGTCGCAGCGGACGATCATCATCGCGCCGCAATGAGAGTCTTCCAGAATCCCGCGCCTCTCGGAGTCGCGATTTCTGACTACGCCGCCGCTCTCCGCGCCCTCGACCTCGGCGCATTTCCCACCGTCGCTGATTTCACCATCGATCTGCGCGATTCCGAAGAGTTCGGCGAGCACGTGCATTTCGTCAGCCCAACGCGCGGCGAGCTGGCAGGGTTTCCGTACTGGGACAACGTTGGGCGCGACATGCGCCACTTCGTCGCCGATGACGTCCCGCTCGGCACGATCGACGAGCCGGTGGACGATGCCGACGTCGATTGGAGGATCATCATCTTCGAGCACGGAGGCTTTGTTTACGTGCTCGAGGGAACCGCGCCGCACGCGACGGAGTTCGATGTCTGGTTCCGCGTCCCACGCGACCGCTACATCGCCGAGTGGGCGCGAGTGATCGACTATTTCAATCCGATCGAGCCATTAACGTAGAGCCGCCTCACAGGCGGCTCGAGCCGGCTAAGAGCCGGCTCTACGTTACGTCATGGTTTGAACACCGCGCCATCCTTCATCACGAACCGCACGTCCTTCAGCACATTCACGTCGCGGAGCGGATCGCCGCTGACGGCGATGACGTCGGCGTAGGCGCCCGCCGCGATCACGCCGACTTCGCCGCTCATGTCCAGCAGCTCCGCGGCGCGCGACGTGGCTGCGCGGATGGCGTCCATCGGCGACATCCCGAACTCCACCATCCGTCCGAATTCCTGCGCCATGGGCTCGTCCCACGAGAGGCCGCCGGCGTCGGTGCCGAAGGCGATCTTCACGCCGGCCTTCATCGCCCGCTGAAACGACGGCCCGTGCAGCGCGACGCGCTTGCGGTCGCGCCGCCCGGCCGGTGTGTCGGCGGGCGCGTGGTGATCGTAATAGACCGCCAGCGTTGGCACGTACCACGTTCCCTGGCGCACCATCTGCGCGATCGCCGCGTCGTCGAGATCGAGCCCATGCTCGATGGAGTCGCACCCGCCGTCGAGCGAGCGGTGCAGCCCCTCGCCGTTGTACGCGTGGCAGGCAACTTTTTTCTTCCAGCCGTGCGTCTCGTCGACGATCGCCTTCAGCTCCTCGGCGGTGAGCGTCGGCTGGGAAACGAGATTTCCCTGCTTGTCGAGCCACGAGCGGTGCGTCATGTAGACCTTGATCCAGTCGGCGCCGTGCTCCAGCTGCTGGCGCGCGGCCTTGCGCGCCTCGACCGGGCCGTCGATCAGTTGCGCCCCTTTCGGCACCTCGATCTCCGGCGCGTATCCTTCCAGGTCATAGCCGCCGGTCGTGGAGATGGCGCGCGTGACGACGAACATCCGCGGGCCGGGAATGCGGCCCTCGTTGATGGCCATCTTGATGCCGACGTCGCCGTAACCGGCGCCCTCGGTTTCGACGTCGCGAATGGTGGTGAATCCCTGCTCCAGCGCGCGCCGCGCGGAGATGGTGGCCCGCGCCACGCGATAGGCGAGCGGGAACTTCAGCAACTGAATGTCGTAGCCGCCGAGGGCCGGATCCTCACCCTGAAGAAAGATGTGCGTGTGCGTGTCGATCAGGCCGGGAAGGACGGTCATGTTCGACAGATCGATGACCTTCGCGTCGGACTCCTGCGGCATCGCCGTTCCGACGCTGTCGATCCGATTGCCGCGGACGACAATGACCTGATTGTGCCGTGGCTGCGCCGACGTGCCGTCGATCAGCGATCCGGCCTTGATGATGATTGCCGGCTGGGCGGAAAGCGAGGAGGCGACGAGAAAGAGAGTCGCGAAGATCGTGCTTTTCATGCGATAAGCATAGCGCCATGCCTCGCCTGCGCATCGTCCTGGTCGAGCCGAAGGAAGCCGGCAACGTCGGCGCAGTGGCGCGGGTGATGAAGAATTTCGGCTTCCACGAGCTCTGGATCGCCGGCGCGCATCCGCCGCTCCAGCCGTTGGCGGGGTGGTGGGCCAGCGGCGCGGACGATGTCGTTGCCGCGGCTCGATTCGCTCCGAATCTGCAGCAGGCGGTCGCCGAGGCGCGGCTCACGATCGCCACGACGTCGACGCGCGGCCGCACCACGCCGATCGACCTCACGCCGCCGGAACTGGCGCAGCTCTTCGAGACCATGGCGGAGAATGACACGATGGCGCTGGTCTTCGGGCGCGAGGACAGCGGCCTGACGCGCGAGGAGCTCGTGCAATGTCAGCGAACCGCGGTGATTCCGACGAATCGCGACTTTCCGACCATGAATCTCGCGCAGGCGGTGGGGGTGTTCTGTTTCGCGCTCTCCAGTGCGGGGGCCGGCGTCCACGCCGGCCCGAGCGCGCGAGACGCGCGCCCCGATGCCGCGCTGCTCTCCCGCCTCCACGAGCGCGCCGAGTCGCTGCTGCTCGAAGTCGGCTTCCTGCACGAGAACAATCCCGACCGGATCTACGACGATCTCCGCGCCATTGCCGGACGCGCGGACCTCGACGAGCGCGAGGCCACCATCCTCCTCGGAATCATCCGGCAGATCGAGTGGAAGTTGGGGCGCTAGTGCGATCCGTTCAGACAATCGCCGATCATCTGGACGAACATCTCCAGGTCGAACGGCTTGAGGATCGAATTGCAGACCGAGTCGGGCGGGATTCTCTCCACTCCGCGTGTTCCGGCGGCCGTGAAAACGATGATGTGCGGTTTTCGGCCCGGAAAGTCGTTCTTCATCTGCTCGATGAACTCGTAGCCGTTCAGCCGGGGCATCATCAGGTCGAGCACGACGAGATCGAACCCGCCGTTGCCCTGCAGTTTCTCCAGTCCGGCCGCACCGTCTTCAGCGACCTCAACATTGAAGTTCATCCGCTTCAGGACGGCCTGAAGAAGGACGCGGATGGCCAGATCATCATCGATGACCAAGATCTTGCGGCCGCTGCCGTCGATCCTGGTGACCATGTTCGCGCTGTTGGACATTGAGATGTTCACACCGGCCTGATGCTCGTCGGTTATTGTTAGATAAGGTACGGCAAGATGCGTTCATGACACAAGACGATAGCCTCGCCTTCGCCTTCCGGCCGTGGGTCCGTCGCGCCGGGCTGTCGATCGTGCTGGTGGCGGGATTTGGAACTGTTGCAATTCTCATCGCCCTGACCGTCACCCCCGCGGCGCGCTACGGGTGGATGGGCGAGCGTTTTGTCTGGCTGTACATCGGTACGCTCTGGCTCGGCGGATTGAAGATCGTCCTCGACACGCGCCGTCCCATAGCGGAAATCGACGATGATCGCCTGGTGGTGCGCCCGCTCCATCAATTCGTCACCCGCCGCATTCTGTGGTCGGCCATTCGCGGGACGGAGCAGAGTGGCGATCGGCTGATCGTCTATTTTGATACGCCGCGCGGGATGCGCTTCGTGGCCCTCAATCTGAACCTGGTGAAGGGCCGCCGCGAGTTTCTGCAGCTGCTCGAG
The DNA here is from genome assembly GCA_041483175.1 of Thermoanaerobaculia bacterium. GTDB lineage: Bacteria > Acidobacteriota > Thermoanaerobaculia > Gp7-AA8 > Gp7-AA8 > Gp7-AA10. Next base: position 8,189 of record JBGPFD010000049.1, read on the forward strand.
CGGCATCTCACGGGAATGGGATTCGCGGAGCGCATCGTGGAGCGTTCGCGGTATCTTTCCCCGCCGGCATGAGCGACAAGTCGGAAATCGGGAAGCTGCGCGCGGAGCTGGAGCGCCATAACCGGCTGTACTACGAGGGACGGCCGGAGATCAGCGACTACGATTTCGATCAGATGATGCGGCAGCTCCAGGAACTGGAGGCGAAGCATCCGGAGTACGCCGATCCGAATTCGCCTACGCAGCGCGTCGGCGGCGCGCCGATCGAGGAGTTCAAGTCCGTCGTCCATGATCCGCCGATGCTGTCGATCGATAACGCCTATTCGCTCGACGAGCTGCGCGAGTGGGACGGGCGCGTCAAACGCGGGCTCGGCGCCGATCCCACCGAGTACGAGGCTGAGCTGAAGATCGATGGCGTGTCCATCGATCTGCTCTACCAGAACGGCGAGCTGACCCGCGCCGCCACTCGCGGTGACGGCGTCCGCGGCGACGACGTCACCCCCAACGTCCGCACCGTCCGCGTCCTCCCGCTCAAGATCGATCCCAAAGTCAAACGCCTCGAGGTCCGCGGCGAGATCTTCATCCCCAAGTCGGACTTCGCCCGCTACAACGAATTGCTCGAAGAGGCCGGAGAGGAGCCGCTGGCCAATCCGCGCAACGCCGCGGCCGGCTCGCTCCGCCAGAAGGATCCCAAACTCGCCGCGCAGCGACACCTCTCCGCCTGCGTGTATCACCTCGTCGCCGCCGACGATCGCCGCGTCGAGTCGCAGTGGTCCGCATACGCCCTGCTCGAACGCCTCGGACTTCCGCTCAATCCGCAGCGCGTCCTCTGCAAGACTCTCGGCGAAGTCGAAGCGTTCATCGAGAAGTGGCACGAGAAGCGCCACGAGCTGCCGTTCGAGATCGACGGCATCGTGGTGAAGGTGAATCGCCGCGAGCAGCAGCTCGAGCTCGGTGCGACATCGAAGGCTTCGCGCTGGGCCGTGGCCTACAAATACCCACCCGAGGCGGCGAAGACGATCGTGCGCGCGATCAATCTGTACGTCGGACGAACGGGGACGGTCACTCCCGTGGCGGAGTTCGATCCGGTTCGCCTCGGCGGAACCAAAGTGGTCAACGCGTCGCTGCACAATTTCGACGAGCTGGCGCGCAAGGACGCGCGCATCGGCGACACAATCGTCGTCGAAAAAGGGGGCGACATCATTCCCAAGGTCGTCGACGTGCTGAAGAACAAACGGCCGAAAGGGGCGCGTGCCATGCGCCCGCCGCGGCTCTGCCCCGTCTGCCGCCAGCCGCTGCACCGATTCGAGGGAGAGGTGGCTATCCGCTGCATCAATCAGGGCTGCCCGGCGATTGTGTTGCAATCGCTCACCCACTTCGGCTCACGCAAGGCGATGGACATCGAAGGGCTCGGATGGCAGACCGCGCAGGCGCTGCTCGATGCCCATCTGGTGAGCGACAGCGCATCGCTCTACGAGTTGACGGCCGATCAGGTCGCGGCGCTCGAACGCAAAGGCGAAAAGTCGGCGAAGAACCTGATCGACAACATCGAGAAATCGAAAACGGCGGAGCTGTCGCGATTCATCAACGCCATCGGCATCCGCATGGTCGGCGAAGGCGCGGCGAAGCTCCTCGCCGATCGTTTTCAATCCATCGGTGCGCTGATGAACGCCACGGCCGCGGAGTTGATCGAAGTCCCGGAGATCGGGCCGAAAGTTGCGGAGTCGGTGACCTTCTATTTTTCCGTTCCCGCCAATCGTGAGCGCATGGAGAAGATGAAGCGCCTGGGTGTTCGCCCGCGACACGTGGCCGTGGCCACCGGAAGCCGGCTGGCAGGGAAAACGGTCGTGGTGACGGGTGCGCTGGGCCGTTTCTCGCGCGACGAGATTCACCGCCTCATCGAACGGGAAGGGGGAAAAGCCGCGGTGTCCGTGTCATCGAAGACGTCGTATCTCGTCGCCGGTGAAGCGGCTGGATCGAAGCTCGACAAGGCGAAAGCGCTCGGCGTGCCGGTGCTTTCAGAAGAAGAGTTTCTCTCGATGATCGGGATGTAGGGCACGGCTGCGCCGTGCCGCACCCGGGGTAGGGCGCGGCGCAGCCGTGCCCTACGAGACCAACCGTCCGATCTCGTCCAATTTCGCTTCAGCGTCGGCGGCGCCGGTGGCGATCAGCTCGCGCAGGTAGTCGGGCTGAAAGAGCAGCAGGCTGATGAAGTCGGGGCTGGTGGTTTCGCGCGTGCCGAGGCTGCGGGTAAGGAAGCGGAATCCGCGCGGCAGGCGTGGCTCGAATTTCGCGGCGAGCTTGCCGAGGTCGCGCGAGGGGCGCACGACGACGAGATCGACGATGCGATATCCGCGGCGCCGCTCAGGCGGAAGATCGCGCAGGAACCCGTTCGAACGCTCGAGCCGGATCGCGTCTTCGTCGAGCATGTCGAGAAAGACGGCATTCATCAGCTGCCCGAGGATCTGCGCCGGCGGCGGGTAGCCGGCTGTGGTCGGCTGCTCCGCTTCGTCAAGCGATTTCGCGTAATGCGTGGAGATGGCCAGGATTCGATCGGCGCCGAGCAACAGGGCAGGCGAGAGCGGCGCCGCAAGCCGGATGCCGCCGTCGCCGTGCCACGACCGGCCGAGGCGCACCGCCGGGAACAGGAGCGGAAGGGCGCATGAGGCCATGACGTGATCGACCGTGAATTCGGTCATCACACTGCGGCGTAGCGGCCGCTCCCACCCATGGATGTCGGAGCCGGCGACCCAGGTGACCGTCTGGCCGGTGGAGTAGTTCAGCGTGGTGACGGCGACGGCCTCCGGATCGCATCGCGCGAGGCTGTCCGCGACCCCGGCGATCACACCGTGGCCGTTGCCAGGAAGCATGCGTGTGAGCAGATTGCGCAGCGGAGTGGTATCGACCAGACCGCGCACGTTGTGCGTGCTCATCGTCCCGCCGCCGGAGATGAGCCGCGTGCTCCAGCCAAAAAGACTGCGCGCCAGCGACAACGAATCGACGCGGAAGACGTTCTCCACGTGGAGGTTCTCCCACAATTCCGTCAGCTCGCGGACCGTGTCGCGAATCGGCGTGGCGCGCGAAGCGAGAAAGAGCGCGTTGATCGCGCCGGCCGAAACGCCGGTGACGATGTCGAATCGCGTTTCCGGAAATCTCTCGCTGATCGTCCGCAGCACGCCGACCTGATACGCCGCGCGTGCGCCGCCCCCCGCGAGAACGATAGCCAGCTTGCTCGAATCCACACCGACCCTTTACAGTCGCCATCGTATCTCGCCTACGAACATTGCTGCACCGCATCGAGCCAGGCTCTCGGCGATCATCGCCGCCGCGGTGATCGTCCAGGCGGCGCTTGCCGTCCGTTTCTTCGGCTTTCTCACCGGCGACGACGTCGAAGTCCTCTCCGAGGCCTTCCGCCGCGCGACCGGACTGGCGTTCACGCCGTGGGACGTACGCAACCTCTTCATCCCCGATGTCGTGGTGGCGCCGTTCGTCGCCGCAGCGAAGACGTTCACGGCTGACACGGCGCTTCTGATTGACGCTGCCACGATTCCCTTCATCGCGCTCAGCGCGCTGACGATCTGGATGGTCCACAGGCTGGCGCTGCGCTGGAGCGGGGACGAGCTGGCCGCCTTCACCGCCACGCTCCTCTTCGCCTTTCATTGGATTCCCCTCGGATTCGGCAGCACCGTTTATCCGCGGAACCTGGCGACGGCGTGCATCGTCGCTGCGGCACTGATCGTCGATCGAGCGCCGTTCGGGGCGGGAGGGCTCACCGGCATCGCCTTCGCCGATCGATTCAGCGAGGTCGTCTACCTGATCCCGCTGGTGATCGTCGGGAAGCAACGCCTCCGGATCATCTTCGGTGCTATAGTAGCGGCTACTATAGCTGTCGGAGTCTACGACTGGATCACATGGGGCTCGCCGTTTTCCAGCGCGATCAAATTCACCCACCTGACGCTCGTCGAGCCCGACTTCGCGTCGCGCGTCAAATATCAGTCGCCGTTCTGGTACCTTCTGAACGTCGTGCGCTGGTGCGCGCCGACGCTCCTGCCGCTCCTCTACTTCGGCCGCAAGTCGACCCGCTGGAGCTTCCTCATCGTTCCTCTGGTCGCCTTCTCGATCGTCCGCCACAAGGAGTTGCGCTACGTGCAGGGAATGATCCCCTTCCTGGCCATCGGCGCAGGCGCCGGCTTCGCGATTCTTTATCGACGCAGGCGTGCGCTCGCCGCGACCTTGCTGGCGATCTCGCTTCTGTGGGATTTACAGGGGTTGCGCTACTTCGCGCACAAGTCGATGCCCGCCGTGATGGCGGCGCGTGCCATGATCGCCGACGCGCACATCCGGGTCGTCGCGCTCTCCCAGCCGTGGGCGTACGGCGACAAACTCTACCTTGGCGGGATCGGAGTGCGTGACGTCGGGACACCGCCGCAGGATCTCGAGGCAGCCCTCGTTGGCGCCGACGCCGCGGCGATCTACGAGTCCGATCTCGATCACCCCGAGCTCATCGCCGCGCTGCGGGCGCACGGATTCTCCGCGTGGCGCACGTTCCGCGACGGACCCGCGCGCGCGGTGGTGGTGTACCGACTCAGGCGTTAGGTGTCAGGCGTTAGGCGTTAGGCGGGCAAAGCTACCTCACGCCTAACGTCTAGCACCTAACGCCTAAATCTACATCTCCTTCCGGAACTTCGGATCGAGCGCGTCGATGAGGCCGTCCCCAAGAAAGTTCAGGCCCATGACCGCCATCATGATCGCCGCACCGGGAAAGATGGCCAGATGGTTCGCCAGCCCGAGGTATCGCCTTCCCTCGGTGAGCATGGCTCCCCAGGACGGCGTGGGCGGCTGCACGCCCAATCCGAGAAACGAAAGAGCGGCCTCCGACAGAATCGCTCCCGCCAGGCCGAGCGTGGCCATGACGATGACTGGATTGATCACGTTCGGCAGCACGTGCAGGATGATCACCCGCGGCGAGCGCGCGCCGAGCGCTTTGGCCGCGGTGACGTACTCCATCTCGCGCACCTTGAGCACCTGTCCGCGCACCAGCCGCGCGTAGGCAACCCAGCCGATCGTCGCCAGCGCGAGGATCACGTTGTTCAGACTCGGACCGAGCACGGCGACGAGCGCGATCGCCAGCAGAATGCCCGGGAAGGCGAGAAGGATGTCGGTCAATCGCATGATCAGCGTGTCGATCGCGCCGCCGAAGTAGCCGGAGATCGCGCCGAGCGCGATGCCGACGCTGGCGGCGAGAAACACCACGCTGAAGCCGACGCGCAGCGACACGCGCGCGCCCCAGACGATGCGCGACAACACGTCGCGGCCGAGACCATCGAGGCCGAGCAGATGCTCGCGCGATGGCGCCTCGAGCCGGCGCGCCGTGTCCTGCGCCGTCGGGTCGTACGGCGACAGCAGCGGCGCCGCCAGCGCCACGATCACCAGCGCGACCGTCAGAATCAGGCCGCTGGTGAAGGCGAAGTTGCCAAGCAGTTGTTTGAGCGTCTTCATTGCTGAGCTCGCAGCTCTAAGCTCGCAGCTCTCAGGGGTACGGCCTGACAGCTGAGAGCTGCGAGCTGAGAGCTACTCCAATTTGATCCTCGGATCAACCACTCCATACAGAAGGTCGCTGATGAAATTCACCAGGATGTAGGTCAGCGCGATGACCAGGATGGACGCCTGCACCTGTGGGTAATCGCGCGCGGAAATCGATTGCAGCAGCAGCCGGCCGAGCCCCGGCCAGGAGAAAATCTGCTCCGTGATGATCGCGCCGGTGAGCAGGGATCCGAACTGCAGCGCCAGCACGGTGATCACCGGAATCAACGCGTTTTTTAGCGCATGGCGGAAGATCGCCTTCACCCGCGTCACTCCCTTCGCCATGGCGGTGGTCACATAGAGCTGCGTTAACTCCTCCGCAAGGCTGACGCGGATCATGCGCGTGAGGATCGCCGCCATCGCCAGCCCCATCGTCAGCGACGGCAGTACCAGCGAGCGCAGTCCCTCCTCGCGGCCGGAAACGGGAAACCAGGTGTGATTGATGGCCAAGGCGATGATCAGCAGTGGCCCGAACCAGAAGCTCGGCATGGAGACGCCGATGAGGGCGAAGAACCGTGCCAGGTTGTCGATCCACGAGTTGCGATAAATGGCGGAGATGATGCCGAGGGGAAAGGCGACCAGCAGAGCCACGACCATCGATCCGAATGCGAGCTCGATCGTCGCCGGATAGCGCTGGCGGATCTGTACGCTCACGTTTTCATTCGTCTGAAAGGAACGGCCGAGATCGCCGTGCGCGACGCCTTTGAGGTAATCGACGTACTGCGTCCAGAGCGGCTTGTCGAGGCCGAGCGCCTTGCGCACCGCGAGGACGTCTTCCGGCCTCGCGTTTTCACCCGCGATCTGCAGGGCTGGATCGCCGGGAATCAGATGGATCAGCGAGAAGACGAGCGTCACGATCCCGAGGGTGATCGGAATCATCTGCAAGAATCTGCGAAGGATGTACTGACTCATTGCCAGTCCTGAGTGCTGAGTCCTGAGTGCCGAGTTTGCATCTTTCTGGCCCTGAAGGCACTCAGGACTCAGGACTTTTTGTCGAAGTGCCATCCTCCAATTTTCATCGTTGGTGCGATCGTCCCTCCGAAGGGATTGAACCAGGCACCGACGCGGCTCCGCTGGCGTGTCAATCCCTCGATCCGCGAGAGTGCCTCCACCATCGATTGCGTCCAGCGGAGGTTCGGCAGGCGCGCGGCAACTTCGCCGTCGCGGATCAAAAACGTGCCGTCGCGTGTGGTGCCGGTCATCAGCGCCGTTTTCGGTTCGAGTAGGCCGTTGACGTAGTTGAAGCGCGTTACCCAGATGCCGCGCGTCGTCGATCGGATCAGATCGTCGCGGCTGGCGTCGCCCGGCGCAACCGAGAGGTGCAGCGCGACGCCGTGATCCGACGAGCCGAGGCTCCAGGCGTTCGCCGTCGCCGGGATGTGGAGGCGATCAGCCCACGCCTTGTCGACCACCGGAGTGCGTGCGACGCCGTTCTCGATCAAGCCCACGCGCCGCTTCGGAAGCCCCTCGAGATCGAACGGAAAGGGGAGAAACTGGGGATCGACCGCGTCGTCGGCGAGCGTGAAATTCGTTCCGACGACCTGCTTGCCGATGTTGCCGACGAAAAACGACGATCCATCCTCGAACGACTGTCCGGAGAAAGTGATCATGTTCATCCACTCGAGCACTTCGGCGATCGCCGGCGGCTCGAGGATCACGTCATACTTGTCACCGTCGATCTGCTCGTGCACGCCGGCGCGAAGGGCGGCTTTGGACATCGCCTCCTCGCCGAGGGCGATGATGTCGATCGGATGGCGATCGATCGCCGTCGCGTAGCCCGATTCTTCGCCGTGGATCGCAATCATCGTCGCCTGGGCGGCGGTGACTCTGCACGTGCGGCGGACGCCGTGCGTATTCGCGCAGGCGACCGACGACGCCGCGTTGCTGAACGAGCCGGCGAACTGCATGCCGGCGTCACGCCCTCGATCGAAGACGACGCGCAACGCGCGCGCCTTCTCCGCCGGGGCCAGATTCGCGGTCGCGGAATCGAACGTCGGAAGATCGGGAGCGGCTTCGCCGCCGCGGTACAGACCGGAGAACCCCGGAAGCGGAACGGAATGGCGTGCCGCCGCGCGCGCGACCGCGGCCGTCTGCGCGATCTCATCAGCGGCGAACGAAGTCGTCGAAGCGACGCCTGTCGCGCCGTCCACGAAGACGCGCAGCGTCAGCTCTGCGCTGACCTCCGACATGTTCTGATGGATCGTCGAATTCGCGAAGCGGGTGATGTTCTGATCCGTGGAGAGGAACACCGCGTCAGCCTCCGACGCGTTTGCCGCGTGCAGCGCTTGTTCCAGGATGGCGAAAGAATCGTGGTCAGAGCGCATAAGGATGAAGATGAACGATGAACGATGAACAAAGGCGTCTGATTCGTGTTCATCGTTCATCTCATCGTTAGGAATTCACCTCATTTCCACATTCCGAAATCTTGCGACGGGCGCGCCGTGCGCCACCCGCATGGTTTGCATCGGATCGCCTTTGCCGCAGTTCGGCAGGCCCCAGATTCGCCAGCTCGTGCGATCGCCGACCGCATCGCAGGACCTCCAGAACTCCGGGGTGGTGCCGCCATAGACCGGATTTTTCAGCATCCTGCCGAGCCGGCCGTTCTCGATTTCCCACGCCACTTCGCAGCCGAACTGAAAATTGAGCCGGACGTCGTCGATCGACCACGACTTGTTCGTATCGACGAAGATGCCGCGTTTGGTATCGCCAATGATCTCCTCCAGGGCCATCGTTCCCGGCTCGAGGTTGATGTTGGTCATGCGGATGATCGGAATGCGCGCGGCGGTCTCCGCGCGGACGGTGCCGTTCGATTTGCGCCCGATCGACGGCGCGGTATCGCGGCCGGTGAGATAGTCGACGAAGATGCCGCGCTCGATCAGGGGAAATCGCTGCGCCGGAACGCCGTCGTCGTCGAAGGCGAACGATCCGATGGAGCCCGGGACTGTCGCGTCAGCCATGATCGTCACCGCATCCGATCCGTAGCGGAAGTTCCCCAGCATCGGCGGCTGCAGGAACGATCCGCCGGCGAGCGAGATCTCCAGCCCCATCGCCCGGTCGAGTTCGGTCGGATGGCCGCACGACTCGTGCACCTGCAGCGCGAGCTGCGACGATCCGACGATCAGATCGAAGCGGCCGGCGGGCGCTTTCGGCGCGCGCAGCAGCGCCAGCGCTTCGTCGCGCACCTGCAGTCCCCTGCGCGCCAGGTCGAGCCCCTCGATGAATTCCCATCCGGCGGCCTGATAGTCGCCGCCGAACGGATTCGGATACGTGCGGCGCTGAAACTCCCCCTCCTCGATTGCCAGCGCCTCGATCCCGCCGCCCATCTCGGTGGTCGTCTGTTCGATGAAACTGCCCGCGGTCGACGCAAAGGCTTTTTCCTGCCGATACGAGGAGATGTCGCCGGAGACCTGATGGATGCGCGGGTCGCCGCGCATCGGTTCAGTCGCCTGCATGAGGGCTTCGATTTTGCGATCGAGCGGAATGGACCACGGATCCTTCTCGGAATGCGACTTCCAGGTGGCGACGTGCGGCTCGACGTCGCTCAGGACGATTTTCTGCGTCGCGGCGATGTTGCTCGCCGCGGCCACTTCGAGTGCCCGGCGTGCCGTGCGGCGGAGCGACTCCTCGCTGATGTCGCTGCTGGCGGCGAACCCCCAGCCGTTGCCGGCCAGCACCCGCACCCCGACGGCGCGGTCGACCGTGGAGCTGAGCGTGTCGACTTCTCCGTTGCGCACGCGCACGTGCTCCTCCGAAGTGGCGGTGAATCGGATGTCGGCGTACCGCAAGGAGGCATCGCGCAGCCCGCCGAGGGTATCCTCGAATTGCTGGCGCGAAGGTCGCATCGGCGGGCGGATTATAGATGGGCGGATGGCAAAACGTCCGGCGCCTGGCGCGCCGCGCTCACGGCACGACGCCATCGACCAGTTCGGGAGAAATCACCTCGCGAAAGCGAATGGTCAGCGTTTCCCGAGGGCTGGAGATGGCGACATGGCCGATCGCGGACTCGTCTGCGCCGGCCGCAGTGACGGCGATCGCGTTGGCGTTCTCGATGCGGCAGCGGTGATTGCCAGCGCTGACGATGATCGCGCGATCTTCGGCGCGGGCGAAGTCGAGCGGCTGGTCATTGACCAGGTGCTGGGTGCCGCGCGTGATCGTCACCAGCCAGCCGTGATGTTGCCGCGTGAACGAATCGAGGAACGCGGGCCAGGAGTCGGGCGGAATGTTACGAACAGTCATCGGCCCCTCATCCGCCGCTTCGCGGCACCTTCTCCCCGCAGGCGGGGAGAAGGAACTCGGCGCGCGAGACCCCTCGCCCCGCGAAGCGGGGAGAGGGTGGCCGAAGGCCGGGTGAGGGGTCGCCTTTCATGCCAACCACCTCCG
>JBGPFD010000050.1:0-18042 GCA_041483175.1 Thermoanaerobaculia bacterium
GTGGGAACCACGAGTGCCGAGACGGGAGCGACGATCTGCACGACCGGCACGGGGGAGATCCAAGGCGTCGACGCGAGCGTCACCGCATCGACAATGACGCAGGAGAATGCCTCGCGAATTGACGGCTGTAGCGCATCAGCGACGGATCCGTACGCCTCCGCGGTGATGCCGTGCGCCGCGAGCATTTCCGAAAGGATCGCCCGCGTAGTGGCATGCGGTTCGATGACCAGAACACGAATACCCGCGAGGGAGCTTTGCCACTGCGGCGGAATGACTCCGGCGATCGCGTCATACCGAAGCTTGACGGCGACATGAAATGTGCTCCCTTTTCCCGGTTCGCTTTCGAAACTGATGCTCCCATCCATCGCTTGCACGAGGCGCGCGACGATCGACAGCCCCAGGCCGGTGCCACCGTAGCGGCGGGAATGCGAACTGTCCGCCTGCGCGAACGGATCGAAGATCGACTCCTTCTTGTGCGCGTCGATTCCCATTCCCGTGTCGCGCACCTCGAAGTGGAGGATGACGTCCGATGCAAATCCTGCCTCCGACCAGCTGCGCGCAACGACTTCGCCGCTGCTGGTGAACTTGATCGCGTTCCCCACGAGATTGATCAGAATCTGCCGCAGACGGAGCGGGTCGCCCCAAAGGCGGTCGGGAACCTCGGCGGCGATAAAAAACGCGATCTCCAGCCCCTTCTGCGCGGCGGTCACCCCGAGCGTCTTCATGGTGTCCGTCACCAGCTCGCGAACCGAGAAGTAGACCGGTTCGAGTTCGAGCTTGTGCGCCTCCACCCGCGTGAAATCGAGAATGTCCTCGATCGTCGCCAGCAACGATTTCGCCGACCGGCCGGCCATCTGCAGTTGCAGCCGCCGTTCGACGGACGGCTCGGTGTCGCTCGTCAATTGCAGCATCCCCATAATGCCGTGCAACGGCGTGCGCATCTCGTGCGACACGTTGGCCAGAAACTCGCTCTTCGCCGCGCTGGCCGCCTGGGCGCGTCGGCTTTCCTCCTGCAGTTGCAGCGCCCCCTGTTCGAGCGCCTCGATCCTTTCGCGCGCGGAACCCAGGGCCTCCCGCAATCGCCGGCGCTCGCGAATCCTCGTCACCAGCGCGACACTCAAGCCGGCGACCACCACCACAGTGAGGGTGATGAAGATGGCGCTCACGGGAGCTGCCGCGCACGCTCGCGGCGTTGCAGGATGGTGCGGACCCGCGGCAGCAACGCCTCTTTGCGAATCGGTTTCCGGAGGAAGTCGGCCGCGCCGATCTCCAGGCTGTGCGCTTCGACTTCCGCGCTCGCCGTCCCGGTGACGAAGATTGCCGGCGTGTCGATTCCCTTCTGGATCATGATCTCGAACACCCGGAGCCCATCGAGCGTCGGGATGTTGATATCGAGCACCAGCAGATCGAATTGCCGGCGGCCCAGTTCCAGAAGCGCGTCAGCGCCATCGGCGACCACCACCGCTTCGTAGCCCGCATCGCTGAGAAATCCTTCGATCAGCGCGGAGGAGACCGCGTCGTCTTCGACCAGGAGAATCAGTACCGGGCGATCGGACGGCTTGAGAAAGACATCGCGCGGTGCGGGTGTCCTTGCGAGCATGGCCACAATTTCGTCGTGCACGCGCTCCGTCTCCGCGCTCGGCGTCGATTGGAATTCGCGGTGCAGAATGTCGGCGCACTCCTGATATCGACGCAGTGCCGAATCGGGCCGCCCCTGCTCGACCTGGAGCCGCATCAGAGTCCGATGAACGACTTCCTGCGTCGGATCGAGCGCCAGCAGGCGGCCTGCCGTTTCTCCAGCGTTCTCCCACCAGCCTGCTTTGATCTGTGCCGCCAGCAGTTTGCCGAGAACCGAGAGCGCCGCGCGCCAGTAGTGCAAGCGTTCTCCGGCAAGCCACTGATCGAAGGCCACAATTCCACTCGAATAACCATCGAGCAGGGCGCCGCTGTAGAGATCGGCAGCTTGCCGCAACGCCTGAATCGATCCGGCAGCCAGGAGGCTCTCGAAACGAGCGGCGTCAACGTCAATCGCCGCGGGGCGGAATCGGATCCCGTCTCCTTCGCCGGCCAGCAGATCGGACGGCAGCGATCGCAACGCGAAGCGGAGATCGCGCGCCAGGCCGGCGACGTCATCAATTCCAAACAGCGCGCCGAAGTCGTGAAGCGGAACGGGCGTGTTGCGGTGCAGCGCGAGCCAGATCAGGAGAACTTGCGTCTTCCGGCTTCCGATTACCAGCGGATTCCCGCGGTGATCGGTCGCCAGAAACTCTCCAAACAAACGAATTGTAAGAATGGCCATCCTCTGACCTGGGACGGAAAGAGTACCATAATTCCGGCCCCAAGCTGGCTCGGCGATTGCTCATTGCAGCACCCGGAGGGTACGTATGAAAAAAGTTATTGCCGCAATGGCGCTTTCCGTTCTGATGGTCGGCGCGATCGGGTGTTCGAACTGGAACAGGATGACTCCAAAACCGCTAGATAACACCGCGATCGAGGAGGAAATCCGGAAGAACATGCTCCGTGACGGCATCACCGGAATGCACGTTGGTGTAGATAACGGTGTGGTGACGCTCGAGGGCGACGCGAAGAGCAACGCGCAACGCGACCAGGCGATTCAGGATGCGCGCAAGGTCCAGGGCGTGACCACTGTCGTCAACCGCATCAGCATCAAGCCATAAACATCTGTGGAGGACGGCCGCCCTCGGCCGTCCTCGCTAATCGAAAGCCCCTTTCGGCACGTCCGGAAGGATCTTCACGTCATCGAAGCGGATCACCTGTTCCTTGCCGCGAATCTCCCGCCGCGTGGAGAGCAACAGCCCTCCGACGCGCTGGTACGCCCGAAGGAGGACTTCGACAGGCATGTCCTCCGGCTTCGCCCCCCGCGGCTTCAGGTCCCATTCCTCGATGACTCCCGTGTCGCGGTTGACCCACATCCAGTAGATGTCGCCCGCCGGAAGCCCGACTCCGGAGTCAAAGGTCAGCTTCAACAGATCCCACGTGCGGCCGCACGAATCGGTGCGCTGGCCGTCATACGCGCGATGGACTCCCGGATAGAACATCTCGAACGGCATCAGAAGCCAGTTGGTGTCGTTGATAAAGTGGCGGTAACCGATTTCAAACAGTTCCTTGAATTTGACGCTGTCGGTGACGGCCCTGCCGTTCAAGGTCCCATGGCCCATTTTGGTGTTGACGTTGAGCATGACTTCGAACGAAAACCCGTCCGCAGTCTTGCCGCTAACGCGATACTCGCCGGTGTAGCGGTCCCATTTCTGGGGGTACGAAGAGATCACCTTGCCATCGCGTTCGACGTTGAAGGTGAAGGAGATGAAGCGCGCCTTCTCCAGAACGCCGGCGGCGCCGAGGATGTCGGTGGCGCGGTGGGCGACATCGTCGGCAGAGGGCGACGGCTGCTGCGCGCACACAATCGTTGCGAGCAGCACCGCTGATATCATGAAAACGGAAACCTTACGGATCATGGCGGTGGATGCTAACACTCCGTGTTGCGTTGTTTTGCAATGTTTTGTTATGAAAACGAGTTCTCGCAAGGCGCGATGAACGACCGTCGCATCGTTGTCACAGGCATCGGAGTCTTGAGCCCGAACGGAATCGGACGAGAGAACTATTTCGCGGCGGTGGCAAAGGGCCAGTCGGGAATCCGATCCGTCACGCAATTCGATGCCTCGTCGCTCTCCTCCCGCATCGCCGGGGAAGTTGATTTCGTTCCCGAACAGTGGGTCGACTCGAAGAACATCCGCCACGTCTCGCGCGTGGTGCCAATGGCGCTGGCGGCGACCGACGAGGCACTGCGCGATGCGAAGCTCGACCCGCGCACGCTCGATCTCGAGACTCGGCGCAGCATCGGCGTGATGCTCGGTTCGGGCGGCGGGGCGGTCGAGTTCAGCGAGCGGATGTACGAGCTCTGGTTCAACGATGCCACCCGCCAGGCCTCGATCTATTCGATCCCCTCGGGAACTATTGGCACGATCGCGTCCGAAATCTCGATGGCCTGGGATCTCCACGGCTTCTCGCATCTGATCTCCACCGGTTGCACCTCTTCGACGGACGCCATCGGCTACGCGTATCGCAACCTGAAACTCGGGGTCATCGATTACGTGGTCTGTGGCGGGGCCGACGCGACGATCACCGCGGCGGTGATGACCGGCTTCTGCATCATGCGCATCGTTTCGAATTCACGGAACGATGCCCCGCAGACGGCATCGCGTCCCTTTTCGAAGGATCGCGATGGCTTCGTGCTCGCCGAAGGTGCCTGGATGTTCGTTTTGGAGCGCGAGGAGACAGCGAAGGCACGCGGCGCCAAGATCTACGGCGAGGTTGCCGGTTACGGCTCGACGTGCGACGCGTACCACCGCGTTCGGATGGACGAATCGGGCGAAGAGCCGGCACGGGCGATGCGCCTGGCGTTGAAGGACGCCGACCTCGACGTGCGCGACATCGACTATCTGAACTATCACGGCACCTCGACGGATATGAATGACCGCATCGAAACGCGCGCGGTGAAGCTCGCTTTCGGAAAGAAGGCAACGGCGCTCGCCGGATCGGCGACCAAGTCGATGATCGGGCATCCGCAGGGAGCGTGCGGCGCTGCCGGCGTGGCGGCGACGCTCATGGCGTTTCGCGACGGCATCCTTCCGCCGACCATCAACCTCGACAATCCCGACCCCGAATGCGATCTCGACTACGTTCCCAATTCCGGTCGCGCCGCGCGAATCCAGGCAGCTGTCTGCAATACGATTGCTTTCGGATCGAAGAATTCGGCGCTCGTGTTGAAGCGTGCCTGAGCCGCTCACAGCTAACCGCTAACAGCTAACCGGCGGTTAGCGGCTAACGGTGAGCGGTTAGCCTCGTGTTCACTCCAAAGCGCATCGATTCCCCAGAGCTGCTGGACGAAAGCACGGCTCCCCGTCTGGAGAGGGAGCGCTCGCTCCGCGACCTGCGCCGATTCAATCAGTACGCCGGTGGCGCCGGCGTCTATCGCAGGCTGCTGCGGAGAATGGCCCCCGATCGCGGCGAGCGGCTGTCGATCGTCGACGTCGCTGCGGGAACCGCGGACGCGCTCGAATCGCTCGGCGACGAGTCGAATCTGGTCCGCGTCGGCATCGACTTCAAGATCGAGCATCTGCTGTACCTGCGTGAAGGCTCGCGGGTGCGGCGCGTGGTCGGTGAAGCGCTGCGCCTCCCCTTCCGCAGTGGCAGCGTCGACGTAGTGACCTCGGCACATTTCTTCCACCACCTCACCGACGAAGGGAATGTGGCCATGCTGCACGAGGCCTTGCGGATCGCGCGGCGCGGTGTGATCGTCAACGACACGCGCCGCCACTACGTCCCGCTGCTGTTCGTCCGCCTTCTTGGCCTGCTTCGGCTCGTCGGGCCGATCACGCGCAACGATGCGCCGGCCTCGATCCTCCGCGGCTACACAGTCGGTGAAGCGCGCGCTGTCGTTGAGAAGGTCCCCGCCTCGCGCCGCGAGGTCGTGCGCGTCTGGCCTTTCCGCTTCGGATTGCTGCTGTGGCGATGACCGACCTGGCCATTGTGGGCGCCGGCCCCGCGGGATCGACGCTCGCCGCGCTGCTCGCTCGCCGCGGATGTTCCGTCGTCCTTATCGATCGCGACGCGTTTCCGCGCGACAAACTCTGCGGCGAGTTCCTCTCCTACGACGCGCTGCCGATCCTCGAGCATTTCGGCGTCGATCTCCACGACGCGCCGGCCATCGACCGCTGCCGGATCCTCGGTCGCACGCGCACATACGAATTCGCATTTCCCCGCGCTGCCCGCGGCATCTCCCGCCTTTTTCTCGATGACCTGCTGTTTCGGCACGCAGCCGCCGCGGGCGCACAGACGTGGCCTTCCTGCACCGTCACGGCATTGTCAGGGAAGGGCGTGCTCACCGACCGCGGAGAGATCGCGGCCCGGGTGGTGATCGGGGCGTGGGGGCGGTGGGGACGATTCGACACCCAGCTTGGCCGCGCATTCGTCCGCGATCGCGCGCACCGCAACTTCGGATTCAAACGCCATTACCGAGCCGCTCCCATCGACGAACGCAACTTCGTCACTCTCTACGCATTCCGCCGCGGCTACCTCGGCGTGTCGGCCATCGAAGGCGATCGGACCAACATCTGCGGATTGGTGCACGCCAGCCGTCTCGCCGGTCACAAGGGGCGATGGGAGGCGTTCGTCGACGAGATCCGCCGCGAGGAGCCACGCCTCGACGCCCTGTTCGCCGCGCATGAACCGGCGCAGGAGGATTTTCTCTCGTCCGAACCGGTCATCTTCCGCGCCCGATCGCCCGTCGAAGCCGGGATCTTCATGATCGGCGACGCCTCCGGCATCATCGATCCGCTGACCGGAAACGGGATGGCCATGGCCATCCAATCCGCTCTCCTCGTGGCCCCGTTCGTGCTCGCGGCGCTCTCGGGCAATCGCGACGACGCCGAGCGGAGGTACGCCCGCCAGCATGCCGAATTTTTCGCACCGAGGATTGCCTGGAGCCGCCGTGTCGCCTTTCTGCTGTCGCGCCCGCGGATGCTCGATGCGGCGCTGATGGCAGCTCGGCGATCGACTGGGCCGTACCTCCTGCGCAACACGCGTGCAGCCGGCGATCAGCTCGCCCGGATTTCCGAGGCCTGGTTCTCGTAGAATCGGAACCGGTGACGCAAGACGTTCTCGCGGTCGACGGCGATCCGTATGTGCGGCCAGTGGTGATCCTCAGCGCGAAGGAACCGCTGCAATCGCGCGAGCAATTGCTCGCGGGCGTGTCACCCCCTGCGTGACGCGTCGAATGGAGCCCCGGCTTTAGCCGGGGGGTTCGGACCGGCTGAAGCCGGTGCTCAGCGCGTGAGCGCGTGAGCGCGCCCTTGACTCGGCGGCGACGGCCGGCCCGGCGGGCGAGGACGCCCGCCGCTACACGGATAGATTCGTCAATTATGCGAAGGGTCGCCCGCCTGCTGGCGATACGGAGCAAGGAACTGCAGGCTCTCGATTCTGTTCTGCAGCTCGTGTCCGACCTCCTCGGCGCGGGCGATGAGGTCGTCGATTTCCAGCAACCGCTGCTTTTCGGGCAGGTCGATGTTCAGGGACATGATCAAGGCGTTGGTCAGGGCCTCGAGTTCCACGGTTTCGATCTCCGGCACAGTGGCCTGGTCCGGAAGATAGTGCATATACTCTCGCGAGAGTTCCGCCAGCCACGTTTTCTGCGCGTACGACTGTGGCACATCGCGCGAGCGCTCCGGCTGCACGATCACCCGCGCGGTACGGTACGGATCGCGGGAAACCTCTCCCAGAACGCGGAAGCGTACCTCGCCGCGCACGAGGATGTTGTAGCGGCCGTCGTCGAGCGGCACCGCCTGCTCGATCTCGCCGACTGTTCCGCAGGCGTAGATCGGCGGAGCTCCGAAATAATCGACCTCCCAGCCGGGCCGCAGGAGAACGATTCCAAAGCGATGGTCGTGCGCCACCGCGTCGATGATCATTTGTCGATACCGCGGCTCGAACACGTGCAGCGGAAGCCGGGTCCGCGGAAAGAACACGAGGTTCGGCAGCGGAAAGATGGGGAGCAGAAACTCGCCATCCGGCCAGTCGGTCATCCCTTCTTCCCCTTCGCCTTGTGCCCCGCGACCACGTTGAACTCCCGCTCTGCGGCGATGTTGCCGCCCCAATAGCCGACGACGCGGTAGTGGCCAGGTTTCATCTTCGGATCGCGGAAGCTGAAGGTCGCCACTTTCGCGCCATTCATCTGCTTCCGTTCGACGCGCAGTTCCTTTTTCTCGGCATTGCTCCAGACGGCGCTGGTCTGCAGTCCGGGCGGTGACTCGCGCAGAACGAGAATCAGATAAATCGGTTCGCCCGGCGTGAACGAGTCGGTTTCCTTCGAGACCATCCCATCGGGCCCGAGCTGCGCTCCGAGGAGCGAGTGGTCGATGAACTGCGGCGCCGGCTGAATGACCTCGCTCATCCTGGCCCGACTCACATCGGCCGGCTGCGGGCCCGGCTGCGCTCGAGACCCCGCCGGCGTCTCGCGTTGCGCACACGCCGCGGCTATCGCGCACAGGAGAACAGTGGCAACATTACGCATGAGTACGATTCTACGGCATCGAGATATGAAGAGTGTGTCGTGGGCCACAGAAGCGACAGTACAATCGCCATTCTCGTGCCTGAGCCCTACTCTTACCGCGACTTTTCCTACCCCCTCAATGTCTTCATGCACATCCTCACGCTGGAGGAGGGAGAGGTCCGTTACCTGCACTACGGCCTGTTCCAGAGCGCCGGAGAGACGATCGCCGACGCCCAGGAACGCGCTGCGGCGCTGCTTCTGACGAAGCTCCCTCCCCCACCCGCCCGCATCCTTGACGCCGGCACCGGGCTTGGAACGACACTCGCCCGCCTGGTGCAGATCGGCTACGACGCGGAGGGGATCACGCCGGACGAACGGCAAATCGCGGCGATCCGATCGCGCTACGGCGACGCCCTTCGCGTGCAATGCGCGCGGTTCGAGAACTTCAATATCGACCGCCCTTTCGACGCGATCGTCTTCCACGAGTCGTCGCAGTACATCGATTCCGAAGCGCTTTTTGCCAAGGCGGAGAGACTCGCGCCGCGCGTGCTGGTCCTCGACGAATTCGCCCTCGGGCCGGTGGAAGGCCTCCATCGCTACGGCGATTTTCTCGCCGCGGCGCAAGGCCATCACTTTGCCCTCACCTTCGGCCACGATGTCTCGAAGCCGGCCGCTCCGACAATCGACTACTTCATGACTCGCCTGCCGCGCTATCGCGACCGCCTGATCGCCGATCTAGGACTAACCAGTCAACAAGTTGACGATCTCGTGGCGAGCGGGGAGCGCTATCGCGACCGTTATCGGACGGGCGCGTACGCATACCGCCTGTTATGTTTTGAAGCCGAGAGCCGTATCAGGAAGGCGTGAAGCGCCTGGCGATCGTCTGTCTCCTGCTGATCGCGTTCCCGGCGATGGCCCGCGTCCGCAGCGTTGGCCATCAGCAGCGAATCCTCTGGATCGGTGCGCATCCCGATGACGAAGCCCTCGTCGCGCCGCTCCTCGCGTTCGCGGAGGGTTCCGCGATTCTGGTCTTCACTCGCGGAGAACACGGCGTCTGCGTGCTTCCGGGAGGTTGCGGCAGCGATCTCGGTTCGATCCGTGCGGCAGAGATGGGAGCCGCGGCGGATCTGCTGCACGCACACCTGACGCTCTGGAGTTTCAGCGACGCCGCCAGCGACGTAGACGCGACGTGGAGCGCCCAGGCCGGCAGTCACTCGGAACTGGTGCGCCGGATCGAGTCAGTCATCGCTGTCGAAAAGCCGTCGATCATCTACACCTTCGATCCGAATCACGGCTCGACCTGCCACCCGGCGCATCGCGCTGCCGGCGCACTGGCGCTGGAGGCCGCCGCGCAAGCAGGAATTCGGGTGATGCTCGTCGAGACCGCGGTAGAGTTCCTGCAGGGCGATTTTCTCTTCCACAGCGCCACGCCGGAGGCGACGGCAATCGATGTGACGGTGGCGTGGGGCTCGCTGGTGCGCGATGCCGAAACGCACGCCAGTCAATTCACGCCGGAGCAGATCGATGCCTTGCGCAACATTCCCGCGGCGCAGCGCCGCGTCTGGCAGGCTACCGCTCCCGCGCGAATAGACAGTTGCGGCAGATGAAGTCGGCTGGGGCGTCCTCGATTCCGTAGACCCAGCGCCGCAGCCGCGCGATCTCTTCCCCACCGAGCACCTCGGCGATGCTGTTCTTCGTCAGGTCGCCGACCACGTAGCGCTCGTCATAGTCTTCGCAGCAGAGAACGCACGTGCCGCGCGGCGTGATGTGCAGATGCTGCAGCGGTCGCGAGCCGACGTTGTCGCATCCGCCGAGCCGCTGCTTGCGATCCGGCGGCTTCAGGCCGACGTCGAGCCAGCCGGCGCGGTCCATGATCACGTGCCGCTGCACCTCGAAACGGCTTCCGTGAAAACGCCGGGCGATCTCCTCGAAATCGCGGTCGTGCTGCGCGTCACCAATGCCCAGAACGACGATGTTCATCTGTTTTGCAAGCAGGCGATCTTTGGCGTAATCGAGATTCCGCAGCACCAGAGCGACGTGATCCTCGCCGCGGTCGCGCTGATAGCGTTCGCGGTCGAGCGTGGACAGGTTGATGCAGAGGTAGCGGAGCGGGCCTGATTCGACAAGCGCGTCGACCTTCGCCGAAGTCAGTCCAGTACCATTGCTGAGCACCGCCACCGGGAGACCGGCGCCGAAAAGCGTTCGACACAGATCGACAAAGCGGCGGTCGATCGTCGGCTCGTTATAGCTCTGCAGGAAGACGCTCTCGAGCGTCGAACGGAAATCGGTCAACTGGTTGACGATGTGCTCGAAGAACTCTGCCGGCATGGCGTAGTCCTCGCGCGGGGCGATCGACACCGGGCAGAAGTAGCACTTCTGGTTGCAGGTGGTCATCGTCTCCAGCGAGACGATCTTGAGACGGTATTGCCGGGAGATGTCGCCGCGGACAATCCAGCCGTCACGCTCCAGATCGTCGTCGCCGCCGCCGCCGCTGAGAAATGCCCGTAGCCTCGCGTACGCCGCGTCCGAAGGCGTCAGCGCGCGATCGGTGAGCGGGTTGTAAATCCGATCGACATCGATGTGCAGGAACGGATTGGCGCGAAGTGCGGTAGCCACAGGCACATTCGGACTATACGGCCTCGGTCGGCTCGCTGTCTAAACGCCGTCGAACGCTTCCCAATTCTTCGTTCTGCCTTCATGATTCGCAGTCGAATGGTCGCCGTCCTTTTTCCCCGTTTCGATTACCCGGCCATCGAGGAACGCTACGCGAGCTGGCAGAGCCAGATGCTGCTGCGCCGCGACGAGGACATCGAGCTCGCCTTCTACGACATCGAGGAGCCGGCCTCGGTCGCCGCGGGGCTGGTAGAGAGCGATCATGCTCTGGTGGTCACCGATCCGCTGCTGATTCCGCCGCAGCACCTGGCAACCCGGCTGCGCGAGCTGCTGGTGCACACGCCGGAAGCGGTCGCCGCGCTTCCGGTCAGCAACGAGGCGCAGCATCCGCGGCAGCGGAGGTCGCCGGCCACACCGTATATGACCCTGCGTGAGCTGCAGCAGGTCAGCGCGGAGATGCAGAAGGCGCCAACCGACGCCGACCGTGTCCGGTGGGACAAGTCCGATCCTGGCGCCTATCTCTGCCGCACGGCCTTTCTCGAGGAAGCCGATGATCCTCCTCGGAGCGCGCTTTACGAACACGAAGTGGTTATCTCCGCGAACGACTACGTCCATCGCTGGATTCGCATGCGGGCGGAGATGCGCCACGATCTCCTGCCCATGATTCCGCTCGATGCAAAATCGATCATCGAGTTCGGCTGCGGCGAAGCATCGCTGGGGGAAGCGCTGAAGAAGCGGCAGCCGTGCCGCGTGGTTGGCGTGGAAGTCGATCCTGCCGCTGCGGCGGTGGCCCGGAAGAGAATCGATGACGTCTATTGCGGCGACGCCCAGCACATCATTTCCATCATCGGCGAACGGTTCGATTGCATCATCGGCAGCGAGCTCGTCGAGCATATCGGCGATCCGTGGTCCCTGCTCGCCGACATGCGAAGGATCTGCAACCCCGCCGGCAGGCTCCTGCTCAGCATCCCCAATATCGCCAGCGCTTCGCTGATCAACGACCTGTTGATCGGGCGGTTCGACTACACCTACATCGGCCTGACCTGTGTCGGCCACATTCGCTTCTTCACGCGCCGCACCATCGAAGACATGCTCAGGATGACCGGCTGGCAAATCACCGCGATCACGCCGCAATTCGCGCCTTCCGCGGCCGCCGACGATCTGCGCCGCCGCCTGGAAGCGGCGAATATCACGGTCTCCCATGAAGACCTCGCCGCCACCGGCTTCTACGTCATTGCGCAGAACACCGCATGAGCAAACCTCTGGCGATCGCCTATTTGATGGAAGACACGCAAATGGCCGGAGGCAACCGCGTGCAACTCGCGCAGGCGGACGCCCTGATCGCTCGCGGCCATCGCGTGCGAATCGTCACAAAAGGCGCGCCGTTGACATGGCGGAAATGCAATGCCGAGTGGGTGTATGTCGACCACTTCAGGCAGTACGACGCTACCGATGACGATTTCGTGGTGGGGACCTTCTGGCTGACGCTTCCGCCGGCGTGGGAAATCGCCGGGCCGCGGGCCGTGCATCTCTGCCAGGGCTATGAGGGTCTCATCTCCGAGTACGCCCCGATCCGCAGCCAGATTGAGGATGCGTATCGCCTGCCGCTGCCGAAGCTGGTGGTATCGCGATCGCTGATTCCCATCTGTCAACAGTTCAGTACCGACGTGACCCTCATCGGACAGATCGTCGACCAGGAGTTCTACCGGCAGCGCATCCCACCGGAACACCGCCCGCTGCGTGTTCTGCTCTGCGGGCAGTCGCAGGCCGATCTCAGGGGGATCCATGAGGGATACGGCGCAGTGGCACACGCGCGGTGGTTTCATCAGAAGGTCGATTTGATTCGCGTCTCGCCGTGGGCTCCTTCGCGCGAGGAGCCGCTCGATTCAGTGCAGGAGTTTCACGTGGCGCTTGACACCAGCGAGATGACTCGGCTGATGCACTCCTGCGACGCGTTGATCGCGCCGAATCACGCGGAGGAAGGCTTTGGTCTCCCCGCGGCCGAGGCGCTGGCGTCAGGGATTCCGACCGTTCTGACGTCGATCCCGTCGTACCTCTCGTTCGACGACGTTCACGATTACGCCCTCTTCGCGCCGCCGGAAAACGCCGTCGAATTCGGCGAGAAGCTCATCGAGCTGCTGAGCGACGAAGCTCTGCGCGAGCGCTTGCGGGCCCGCGGAAGAGAAGTCGCCGAGCAGTGGCGGGCGGTGGAAGTGGGCGGAAGACTGGAGCGGTTTCTGCTCGAAAGAAGGGATCAGGCGCCGATTCCGCGCGCGCCGCGTTGACCTTGTGAAAACTTTCTCAAATGCCTAAGATTCGGAATCCCGCGCGCGCCGGCGTGTGACATCATTCCGCGCTGCTGAACGGTATGACCGTACAAAGAGTCGACCATCCCGATTCCATCATCGGCCGCAAAGAGGCCGCCGCTCCCGGGCAGCAGGCCGAAAAAGGGCTGATCACACTTCCCGGCGAATCCGAGCGCGAGATCGAGGATCTTGCCGGCGCCACGTATCTCACGACGAAGCTGGATTCGATGATCAACTGGGCGCGCGGCAACTCGCTCTGGCCGCTGCCCTTCGGCACCGCCTGCTGCGCCATCGAGTTCATGTCGATGGTCGCCTCGCACTACGACATCTCCCGCTTCGGCGCCGAGGTGGTCCGCTTCTCGCCGCGGCAGGCGGACCTGATGATCGTCGCCGGCACCATCGTCGACAAGATGGCGCCGGTGCTGAAGAAGATCTACGAGCAGATGCCCGAGCCGAAGTACGTGATCTCCATGGGCGCCTGCGCCACCTCAGGTGGCTTCTACCGCATGTATCACGTGGTGCAGGGAATCGACGAAATCATCCCTGTCGACATCTGGGTGCCCGGCTGCCCGCCGACGCCCGACGGTCTTCTGTATGGAATTCTCAAGCTGAAGGAGAAGATCGAGCGGGGGGAGATTCGAAGATGAAAGTGCCGAGCGCAGGGCGCCCAGTGCCGAGCACCCATGCTCTTACCCTCGGCACTGGGCACTCGGCACCCGGAACTGCTACGGCATGAGCACGCTCACGAAATACAGCGCCATCCCCGACACCGGCCCAGCGCCGACGAATCGCAAGCCGTACGTCCCTGTCGATGCGGCGAAGATGGATGCGCGCAGCGCGGAGCTGTCGGCCAGACTCGGCGTGCAGCGTGAGACGGAGCAGGACCTGCCGACACTGATCGTCGGACGCGAGCGGATCATCGAAGTGCTTCGCGCCCTGAAACAGGAACACACCTTCACGCTTCCACTCGATCTGTGGGGTGTCGATTACCCGAGCCGTGAGAAGCGATTCGACATCATGTATCAGCTCTACTCGTTGCAGAACAACGAGCGCGTCCGATTGAAAGTGCGCGTTGGCGAGGAAGAGTCGGTCGATTCCGCGACGGTCGTGTTCAAGGGATACGACTGGTACGAGCGCGAGATCTACGACATGTACGGCGTCCGTTTCGACGGGCATCCGAATCTGCGCCGTATCCTGACGCACGAGGCCTTCCAGGGCCACCCGTTGCGCAAAGACTACGATCCGGCCCAGCGCTGGCTGTGCACGGAAAAGGACGTCGCCAGGATCATTCCTAAGATCGATCCCCGCTACGAAAATGTCGATACCGATTTCGAGCGGGTCACGCTCAACATCGGCCCGTCACATCCGGCGACGCACGGCACGCTGCGCATCGTAGTCACTCTCGACGGCGAGACGATCATCGGCGCCGAACAGGAGATCGGGTATCTCCACCGCTGTTTCGAGAAGAGCTGCGAGACGCACACGTACCAGCAGGCCATCCCCTTCACCGACCGGTTGAACTACATGTCGGGAATCATCAACAACGTCGGCTATTGCATGGCGGTGGAGAAGCTGCTGGGTATCGAGGCGCCGCCGCGGGCGCAGTACATCCGGCTGGTGTTGTCGGAATTCATGCGCATCGCCGATCACCTCGTCTGCATCGGGACGAATCTGGTCGACATGGGGGCGCTGACGAACTTTTGGTACCTCTTCGAGCCACGCGAGGAAATCTACGGATTAGTCGAATCGTGCTGCGGCGCGCGCCTGCTGCCGAGCTACACACGCATCGGCGGATTGGCGGTCGACGCGCCGTCCGACTTCCTCTCGAATTCGCAGCGACTGGTCAACATGATGCCGAAATACATCGACGACGTGGAAAAGCTCGTCGATCGCAACAAGATCTTTCACGACCGTGTGGTCGGCATTGCCCCGATCTCCGCCGAAGACGCGATCGATTACGGCTTCACCGGGCCGTGCCTGCGGGCGTGCGGGGTGCCGTTCGACGTGCGCAAGGCGAATCCCTACCTGGGCTACGAAACGTACGACTGGGACGTGCCCATCGCCGAGGGCGGCGACACGTACGCGCGCTACCTCGTGAGGATGGAAGAGATGCGCCAGTCGCTGCGCATCCTGCAGCAGGCGATCGATCGCGGTCTTCCGCCGGGCCCGGTCATCGTCGACGATCCGTATGTCGCCCTTCCGCCGAAATCGAAGGTCTACAACGAGATGGAGTCGCTGATCTATCACTTCAAGCTGATCATGCACGGCATCCAGCCGCCGGTCGGCGAGACGTACTTCCAGGTCGAAGGAGGGAACGGCGAGCTCGGTTTCTACGTGGTCTCCGACGGTTCGAAGAATCCGTACCGCGTCCGCTGCCGCCCACCCTGCTTCACCATCTTCCAGGCCTTCCGCCAAATGATCATCGGACAGACGATTCCCGACGCCATCGCAGCGCTGGGGTCATTGAACATCGTTGCGGGGGAACTCGATCATTGATGTAGCGCCGGCTCTCCAGCCGGCGCAGACCGGCTGAGAGCCGGTCCTGCGTACTTATGCCGATCGTCAGAGTCAAACCCGGAGTGGTAAGAGTGGAGCCCAGAAAGTTGAGCTTCGCGGAGCGCCTCTACCTCCCGGAAGTGATCGCCGGAATGTTCGTGACCCTGCGGCATCTGCTGTACAACCTCTTCAATATGAAGAAGCTGCCGATCATCTCCTACCCGGAGGTGAAGCGCATCTACTCGGAGAGATTTCGCGGGCGGCACATCCTCACCACGCGCGAAGACGGCACGACCCGCTGCGTCGCCTGCTACATGTGTTCGACCGCCTGCCCCGCCGAGTGCATTACCATCGAGGCGGGAGAGGACGAACGCACGCGCGAGAAGTTCCCGGTGCGCTACGACATCGATCTGCTGCGCTGCGTTTTCTGCGGCTACTGCGTCGATGCCTGTCCGGAAGATGCGATCTACATGACACGCGACTACGAGATGGCCATCGACACGCGTGCCCGCGCGGTCGTCGGATTGCGCGATCTGGTAGTGCCGCCGAATTTCCCCGTCGAACCGATGGGTTGGCGGCCGTACTACGGAACAATTGAAAAGAAGGGAACGGCGGGCGGCACCGGCCTGGGACAGCCGCTCCGTCAGGCACCGTTCTCCGATGAAGCGCCGCCGAATCCCGACGTCTACCGCGGCGATTAGGAGTTGCCCGGCTCATGAAGCCGCTCGAAACGACGGTCGAACAAGTCCTTCGCGAAGCGATCCAATCGGAGGTCGAAACGCGGATCTACTATCAGAAGATGGCCGAGCGTGCCGGCTCCCCGGACGTCCGCAAGCGGATGCTGCAGCTCGCCGATGCCGAGCTGGTCCACCGCGCCAAGCTCGAACGGAAATACCGCGACACGATCCGCAAGGAACCCCCAGCCCCGGAGCCGGTGACCATCGACCTGCCCGCCGATGTGCGAAACCTCGACATGAGCCGCGCGCTCAAGCTCGCCCTGGAGCGCGAGCGCGACTCCGAAAGCCACTACCGCTTCATGGCCGAACGCGCACCCGCCGAGTCGGATCTGGCGAATCTTTTCTTCGAGCTGGCCGACACCGAGTGGAAGCACAAGACCGATCTGCAGATCGAGTACGAATCGACCATGGCCGACCCGGAGCAGTTCTTCCGCGATATGTAGCCGCCGAAACAGCAAGGCGAGCGGTCGTCCGCTCGCCTGGCCGTCTCTCTCTCATACAACACGCTGCCGGAGGAGGTAGCGCCTTCGTTGTATGCCCTCGCGGGTGAAACGAGTGTAGGAGGGCGGGCATCACTGAAGCGTGCGAGCGGATGTGAAAAGACGCCGTGCGCGAACGCCACAGCAATTCGAAACGTCAGCACGCGGTCAAAGCGATGTGAAATGTGTGTCAGCGGGAGCCCGGAGGCACTTCCGAACCGATTCCATCAGCCGCTTCGCGATCACCGGTTTCGACACTGTCTGGCAGACGGTCGGAAACAACGATCGAATTTCCTCGACGTTCAGCCCCGTAACCACGATGACGCGCTCGAGTGCGGCCGCGTTCTTGGTGTACAGATGATCCATCACCGCTACTCCGCTAACCTTTGGCAGGGCGATATCCATGAGGATCACTCCGTAATCGGTCCGATCGAGCAGCTCGATGGCCCGCTCTCCGTCGGAGGCCTCATCGACGTCACAACCCTGGGACTCGACCAGTTTCCGCAGAAGCCCGCGGGTGGTCGGTTCGTCCTCGACGATCAGCGCTTTCGGCAGCATCTACATGAAGTGCTGAGCAAATTACTGACCATGCACTGAAAATGGCGTCATGAAGCTCACCCCCTGTTCGATGGCGGCCTGCAGGTTCTCGCGTTCGGTGACTGCCGATCGCGCCGGCGGTTTGAACGAGTGATCGCCTTCGGCGATCCATGCGATTCGAATCCGCGGCGAAAGCCCGTATGCCTGCACCTCATCCCGATTGCCGAACGGATCCCGCGTCCCCTGCACGATCAGCGCGGGCGTGGCCAGAGTCTTCAGATGCTCGGTGCGCAGCCGATCGGGCTTCGCGGGCGGGTGGAACGGATAGCCATAGCAGAGCAGACCGGCAACACGAAGCTCGTCGGCGACCATGCTGGCCATCCGGCCGCCGAGCGATTTCCCGCCGATGATCAGGCGCTGCGGATCGCCGAGACGGCTCGCGACTTCGCGCCAGGAGTGGAGAAGGACATTCTGCGGGTCGGGGCGCCGCCGGCCGGCCGCCATGTACGGGAACTCGAACCGCACCACGTGAATGCCGTGCGCGGCGAGCCCGCGCGCGATGGTGCTCATGAACGGCGTTTTCATCGGGCTGCCGGCGCCATGCGCGAACACGTACGTGAAGCGCGCGCCACTCGGACCGTCTTCGAGAAAATCAGGGAGAGTCACTAGTTGTCGCGTCTCAGGACGTTGTTCCCAATGAGGCGGCTGATCGGCGGATTGTCGTTGAGCGATGAATGTCCTCGGTGATGATTGTAGAAGTGAAGGTACCGATTGAGAGCTTCGCGACGTTGGTCAGAGCTGTCGTA
>JBGPFD010000051.1:0-17604 GCA_041483175.1 Thermoanaerobaculia bacterium
CTCGTGAGGGGGGTGAACGTTCACAAGTGGAGAGAAACCGCAGGTGCCGGGCAGAGCGGCTGAGTGCCAACTGGAGCTTGCCGCTCCATGGTGGTCTCTAGTGCTAACCGGCAGAGCCTAACTCGCGCTTGCAGCCGACGTGGCCCGCTGCGTTGCCGCGTTCCAAGTGCGTTACCATTCCGCCTCGCGGGCCACGCGGCTGAAGGGCAGAGCCGTTGGGCAGACGGAACGGGGCCCGGAAGAAGCGCAGGCCTTCGGCCGGTTTACAATTCACAAATGCGTATCGCGTCAGGCAAAGTCGTCTCGGGCCGGGTAGTCGTTGAAGGCGAGCCTCTGCCCGAAGGTTCTGCGCTCACGATCCTCGCTCGCGAAGCCGATGAGACGTTTGAACTTGACGAGTCTGCCGAGGCGGAGTTGCTCGAGTCGATCGCGGAAGCAGACCGCGGCCAGCTCATCAGCGCTGAAGGGGTCCTTCAGAAATTGCGCGAAGCCGAGTGAACCAGCAGCTGCCGCTTTGGTTCACGCCTCGCGCGAATCGACAGGCTGAAGAGGCCGCGAGCTGGTGGCGGAGCCACCGCGACAAAGCCCCAACAGCGTTCGTCGACGAATTGGCACGAGCCCTTGAACTGATCGCCGCTCAACCTGGCGTTGGTGCACGTGCTCGCAACACACGCCTCTCCGGCGTTCGTCGCATCCTGCTTCATCGGGTCCGCTACTATTTGTACTACCGCGTCGTGGAGGCTCCACACCGCGGTGTTCAAATCCTGGCCGTGTGGCACGTAAGTCGAGGTTCAGCCCCCCGAATCTGATCGCTGCCCAACAAGCCGCAGGAGCCGTCGCGGCGCCGTATGGTGGCTCGGCGCCTCCGCGCCATCAGTTGACTGCTAACGGTCTTTCCGCCCGCATTGGCGCGCCGGCGTTTTCGGCGAGATCGTAACTGGTGATGCGATTCGCGTTGGAGATGCCGTCGCATGGCACAGACTTGCACACGGGTTAGAATGTGCGCCCATTCTTTCGGGTTAGTGACGGATGTTATGAAGCGTAACCATTTGATTCTGTTCGCCGCGGCGCTCTCGCTCCTGCTCGCCGGATGCCCGCCGAAGAACGAAAGCGGGGGAGCGGCGGCGGGTCCGGGGGACATCGTGATCGGCGAGTACGGATCGCTGACCGGCCCGCAGGCGACGTTCGGCCAGTCGACGCACAACGGCATCATGATGGCCGTGGACCAGATCAACGCCGCCGGCGGTGTCCGGGGACGGAAGATCAAGATTCTCACCGAAGACGACCAGTCGAAGCAGGAAGATGCCGCGAATGCGGTGACCAAGCTGATCTCGCAGAACAATGTGCTGGCGGTTCTGGGAGAAGTGGGCTCATCGAATTCGCTGGCCGCCGCGCCGATCTGCCAGGCCAACAAGGTCCCCATGATCACGCCGTCCTCGACGAATCCGGAAGTGACCAGGAAGGGCGACTACATTTTCCGCATCTGCTTCACCGACGACGACGTGGGAGAGAACATGGCGCGCTACGTCGTGGAGCAGTTGCACGTCAAGCGCGCCGCCATGCTGACGGATGTGAAAACCGACTATTCGACAGGGCTCACGGCGACAATCGAAAAAACGTTCACGTCGCTCGGTGGCCAGATCGTCGGCAGAGCGAGCTACGCCAACGGCGACAGCGACTTCCGCTCGCAGTTGACGGCAATCAAGCAGAACAAGCCGGAATTGATTTTCCTCCCTGGCTATTACACCGATGTCGGACAGATCGCCATTCAGGCGCGCGATCTCGGCATGACGCAGCCTTTCGTCGGTGGCGATGGCTGGGTGTCGCCGAAGCTGGTCGAGATCGGCGGCAAGGCATTGGAAGGCTGCATCTACGCGAACCACTACTCCTATGCCGATCCGACGCCGGTGGTGCGCAACTTCGTGCAGAGCTATCACGACCGCTACGGCGCGGTTCCCGACGGCATGGCGGCGCTGGCCTTCGATGCGGCGCGCGTGTTGGCGGATGCGTTGAAACGCGCGAAGAAGCTCGACGGCCCCTCCGTCCGCGAGGCCATTGCGGAAACCAAAGGCTTCCCGGGCGTCACCGGCACGATCACCATCGGACCTGATCGGAACGCCGTCGGCAAGAAGATGATCTTCGAGGAGATCAAGAACGGTCAGCTCACGCTGAAGGCCACCATCGAGCCGAAGACCGCCGGCGTGGCGGTGAAAACGGCGCCGCACTGACGATCATCGATGCAGGAATTCCTACAGAATCTCCTCAACGGGGTGGCTGTCGGAGCGATCTATGCCCTGATCGCCCTCGGCTACACGATGGTGTACGGCATCCTGAAGCTGATCAACTTCGCGCACGGCGACGTCTTCATGCTCGGCTCCTTCGTCGGCTTCTACGCCGGTGGGTGGGCCACAACCCACATGCACGACAAAGCGGGAACCTGGATGTCGTGGCCGATCGCCGGCGCGGTCATGCTCCTGGCGATGATCGCCTGCGGCCTGTTCGGCTATCTCAACGAGCGGATCGCCTACCGCCCGCTGCGCAACGCGCCGCGCATCGCCTCGCTGATCACCGCCATCGGTGTGTCGTTTTTTCTCGAATACGGCGGCCAGTTCGTGTTCGGCCCCGACCCGAAGTTTTTTCCCACGCTGATTGAAAAGCACCTGATCCGCGCCGGCGGCATCGTGACCACCAACTACCAGCTCATCGTCCTGGTGGTGGCCATCATCTTCATGGCCATCCTGCAGTACATCATCTACGGCACGAAATTCGGACGGGCCATGCGCGCGGTGTCGTTCAACTTCGAGACCGCATCGCTGATGGGGATTCCGACCGACCGCATCATCTCCATCACCTTCATCATTGGCTCGGTGCTCGCCGCCGTCGCCGGAATTCTGTACGGCTTGTCGTATCCCAAGATCGACCCGCTGATGGGCATCATGCCGGGACTGAAAGCTTTCATCGCCGCGGTCCTCGGCGGTATTGGCAACGTGCCGGGGGCGGTGGTCGGCGGACTGATCATCGGGATCATCGAGTCATTCGTCGGCGGCAGCCAGTTCTCCAGCTTCCGCGACGCCATCGCCTTCGTCATCCTCATCGGAATCCTGTTGTTCCGCCCCACGGGATTGTTCGGCAAGTATGAGCCGGAGAAGGTGTGAAAAAGCAGAAAGCAGAAAGCAGAAAGCAGAAAGGGATCCGGAACATTTCTGCTTTCTGCTTTCTGCTTTCTGCTCTATTGGAACGCGGGGGCCGCGAATGAAAAGGTTCCCATGGTGGATCCGCGACACGATTTACGCGGTGATTTTCATCGGTGTGCTCATCGGGCTTTCGTACGGGCTGGAGGCCATTCCCATTCAGGGGATCGCGTACTACAACCGGATCCTCGTGCTGATGGGGATCAACATCACGCTGGCGGTGTCGTTGAACATCATCAACGGCCATGCCGGGCAGTTTTCGCTGGGACACGCCGGCTTCATGGCCGTCGGGGCGTACTTCGCGGCATTCCTCACGGTCTATTACTTTTCGCCGTACGTGAACACGATCCCCGAGGGAACGGGGCAGTGGCTGGCGCAGAACGGATTGCTGCTGCTTGCCGTGCTGCTCGGCGGGACCGTGGCGGCCGTCGCCGGTTACATCGTCGGGCTGCCTTCGCTCCGGTTGCGCGGCGACTATCTGGCGATCGTCACGCTGGGATTCGGCGAGATCATCCGGGTGATCATCCTCAACATCGACAAGGTCGGCGCGGCGCGAGGCTTCACCGGCATCCCGCCGTGGAGCAATTTCTTCTGGGTCTATTTTTTCTGCGGAGTGACCATCGCCATTTCGTGGCGCCTGGTGAATTCGTCGGTCGGCCGCGCCTTTCTCTCCGTGCGCGAGGATGAAATCGCCGCCGAGGCGATGGGCGTCGACACCACAAAGTACAAGGTGAAGGCCTTCATCATCGGATCGTTTCTCGCCGGCGTTGCAGGCGGACTGTTCGCGCACTACACGCCGGCGTATCTCAATCCGACGATGTTCACCTTCATCCGATCGTTCGAGATCATCGCCATGGTGGTGCTGGGAGGGCTCGGGTCGATCTCCGGATCGGTGCTCGCGGCGATCATTCTCACGTTTCTTCCCGAAGGCTTGCGCGCGGCGAAAGGCGTGCTGCACATGACCAAGGACCCGCGCATGGTCATCTACTCAGTGATGCTGATCGTCCTGATGCTCACGCGGCCGCAGGGGCTGTTCGGCAGGCGCGAACTTTGGCAGGTGCTGGCGCGGCGCAAGAACACCATTCCGACTAAAGGACGTGACGAAGGAGATGCGGCCGACAAGCTCGATCGTGATGCCGGGCCGCCCGTCTCGTAACATGCCCCTCCTGCAGGCGAACGCGGTCACCATCCGGTTTGGCGGCCTCACGGCCGTCTCCGACTTCACGCTGTCGATGGAGCCGCACGAGCTGGTCGGACTCATCGGTCCGAACGGCGCCGGGAAAACGACCATCTTCAACATGCTCACCGGCGTCTACAAACCGACGGACGGGGAGATTCTGATCGACGGGACACCGACGCGCGACTGCAAATCGTCGAAAATCGCCGCGCTCGGCGTGGCGCGCACGTTCCAGAACATTCGCCTCTTCAAGGAACTGAGCGTGCTCGATAACGTGAAGATCGGCGGTCACATTCACTACAAGTATTCGGTGGCCACGGCGTTCCTGCACACCGGCCATTTTCGAGAGATGGAGGATGTCGCCGAGCGCGAAGCCATGGAGCTGCTGAAGATCTTCAATCTCCATGCGCGCGCGCGCAATGTGGCGAAGAATCTTTCCTACGGCGATCAGCGGCGCCTGGAGATCGCGCGTGCGCTCGCGGCCAGGCCGAACCTTCTTCTGCTCGACGAGCCGGCGGCGGGGCTGAACACCGGCGAGACGATCGAGCTAATGGAGAAGATTCACGAAATCCGCGACCGCTTCAGCCTGGCCATTCTGCTCATCGAGCACAACATGGAGCTGGTGATGGGCATCTGCGAGCGGATCCTCGTGCTCAACTTCGGCAAGACCATTGCCGAGGGGACAGCGGATGAGATCCGTAGGAATCCGGTGGTCATCGAGGCCTACCTCGGCGAGCCGGCGGAGACGGCCGGGCTGTGAGCGCGATGCTGGAGATCCGCAATCTCGAGGTGTCGTACGGCACGATCCCCGCGCTGCACGGCATCGATCTCCAGGTGCAGAACGGAGAGATCGTCACCCTCATCGGGGCCAACGGAGCGGGGAAGACCACCACGCTGCGCACGATCTCCGGTCTGCTCAAGCCGCGCCGCGGCGAAGTGGTCTTCAACGAAACGAACATCGGCGGCGTGAAGCCGTACGTGATCACCGCGATGGGCGTGTCGCACGTGCCGGAGGGACGCGGAATCTTCGCCAACCTCTCGGTGGCCGACAACCTCGAGCTTGGGGCGTATCTGCGGAAGGATCGGGTGGCGAAGTCGGAGTACGAGCGAATCTTCACGCTCTTCCCGCTGCTGAAGGATCGCTTCAAGCAGAACGCCGGAACGCTGTCGGGCGGCGAGCAGCAGATGCTGGCCATCTCCCGCGCGCTGATGTCGAAACCGTCGCTGCTGCTGCTCGATGAGCCGTCGCTGGGACTGGCGCCGCAGATGGTGCAGACGATCTTTCGGGTGGTCAAAGAGATCAACGCGGAGGGGACCACCATCCTGCTCGTCGAGCAGAACGCACACATGGCCCTGATGACCGCGCATCGCGGCTACGTCATGGAGACGGGGCGCATCGTCCTGCACG
Source organism: Thermoanaerobaculia bacterium (assembly GCA_041483175.1). GTDB lineage: Bacteria > Acidobacteriota > Thermoanaerobaculia > Gp7-AA8 > Gp7-AA8 > Gp7-AA10. The sequence goes on from JBGPFD010000051.1 coordinate 5,777, forward strand.
ACACCACGAAGGCGCTGCTCTCTTCCGACCGGGTCCGCAAGGCCTACCTGGGAGGGTGAGAACGTAGAGCCGGCTCTCAGCCGGCTCCGCGTCGGCTAAGAGCCGGCGCTACGTGCGGTAAGATGCCGCTTCGAAAGGACCAACGATGAGTCTTTTTGCGCGAAAACCGCTCGAGCTTCTCCTCGAGGAAATGAAGGGCGATCACCGGCTGCGCAGAGTCCTAGGTCCCGTGCAGCTCACCAGTCTTGGGATCGGCGCGATCATCGGCGCGGGCATCTTCGTCGCCACCGGCGCCGCGGCACACAACGTCGGCGGCCCGGCGCTGATGCTGTCGTATACCGTCTCCGGGATCACCTGCATCTTCGCGGCGCTCTGCTACGCCGAATTCGCCTCGATGGTACCGGTGGCCGGCTCGGCCTACACGTACGCGTACGCTACGCTGGGCGAGCTGTTCGCCTGGATCATCGGTTGGGATCTCGTGCTGGAGTACGCCGTCGGAAGCGCCACAGTGGCCACCGGCTGGTCAGGATATTTCCAGAACGTACTGGCAAAACTCGGCATTGTCCTTCCTGCCACGATGCGGAGCAGCCCGTGGCGATTCGACGACGGCCGTTTCGTATCCACCGGCTCGCTGATCAATCTGCCGGCTATAGTAATCGTGGCTATAGTGGTGATCATTCTCGTCAAAGGCATCCAGGAGAGCGCGACGTTCAACGCCACGATGGTGGCCATCAAAGTCGTCGCGGTTCTGCTTGTGATCGCCGTCGGCGTGTTCTACATCGATCCGGCGAACTGGCATCCGTTCGCGCCGTACGGCTGGACCGGTTTGAACTTCTTCGGCATTCACATCGCGGGGCAACATAACGCGGGTGGACAACCGGTGGGGATGCTCGCCGGGGCGGCGATCATCTTTTTCGCGTACATCGGATTCGATTCAGTGTCCACGCATACTGAGGAGGCGAAAAATCCGCAGCGCGATGTGCCGATCGGAATCATCACCTCGCTGATCGTCTGCACGATTCTCTACATCGCCGTCGTGGCGGTGCTCACCGGGATGGTGAAGTACAACCAGCTCGACATCAACGCGCCGGTCAGCCTCGCGTTCAAGCAAAAGGGGCTCGGGTGGGCGGAAGGGATCATCGCTCTCGCCGGCGTCGCCGGCATCACCTCCGTGCTGCTGGTGATGATGCTTTCCGGTCCTCGCGTGTTTCTGGCCATGGCCCGAGACGGTCTGGTTTCCCGCCACTATTTCGGCGAGGTGCATCCGAAGTTCCGCACGCCGTGGAGGTCGACGATTCTCATCGGCATCGGCGTGACCATCATGTCCGGCCTCCTGCCGCTCGACGCGCTGCTGCTCCTGACGAATATCGGAACTCTCTTCGCCTTTGTCATGGTCTGCGCCGCGGTGCTGGTCATGCGCAAGAAGTATCCCCATGCCGAGCGGCCCTTCCGTTGTCCGTGGGTTCCGTTCATCCCCATCATGGGCGTGCTCAGTTGTCTCATGCTCATGTTCTCGCTGCCATGGGACAACTGGATCCGACTGTTCGTCTGGATGGCCATCGGCCTGGTGATCTATTTCTCGTATGGCCGCAGGCACAGCGTCATGGCCGCGCACACGTTGCGGGAGATCGCCGCGCACGGTGCGGCCGGCGCCTACACGTCGCATCTGAGTGAAAAGGCCGAAGGGCCCCCGGAAAAGCCGCGGTAAATCTGCTAGGAAGGGCCTGACCCCACCTCCGGTACACTCTGTACGTGCCTGGTCCAGCACGGGGAAGGCTGCTCACCGTTCTCGGCCTCACCTTTGGCCTTGCCGTCACCATCGGCAACACCATCGGGGCCGGGATTCTGCGCACTCCCGGCGAAATCGCCGCGCACCTCCCGACCTTCTGGCCGTTTCTGGCGGTCTGGATCATCGGCGGCATCTACGCCCTGCTGGGGGCGAACGCACTGGCCGAACTGGGAACGCTCGTGCCGCGCTCCGGCGGGCAGTACGTCTTCGTGCGGCAGGCGCTCGGCGACTACGCCGGATTCATCGTCGGATGGAGCGACTGGATCTCGACCTGCGGCACGACCGCGGCGGTGTCGATCGTCATCGGCGAGTACGCCATTCATCTGGTGCCGCATCTGCGCGCGGTCGAAGTCGTGGCGCTGGCGGCCATCGCCCTGACCACGCTCGTGCAGTGGCTGGGCGTGCGGTGGGGAGGATGGACGCAGGACGTGGCCAGCCTGCTGAAGGCGCTGGCGTTTCTGTTTCTCATCGGCGCCTGCTTCTTTCTCGGCTCGCGGAATCCGGCGGAGAGCACGATGGTGATGGAACGCGAAGGATCGATGCTCTTCGCCTTCGTGCTCGCGCTGCAGGCCGTGATCTACACGTACGACGGCTGGTCGGCGGTCATCTATTTTTCCGAGGAGGTGAAGGAGCGCGAGAGGAACATTCCGCGGGCCATGTTCGGAGGGCTGTTCATGGTGATCGCGCTCTATCTGCTCCTGAACGTCGCCTTTCTGCGAGTGGTTCCGCTTCCGACCATCGCCGGCGAGAACCTCGCGGCGGGGGTCGTGGCGCAGCACATCTTCGGGCGATACGGCGACACGATTCTCCGCTCGCTGACCATCGTGGCCCTCTTGAGCGCGGTGAATTCGAACGTGCTGATGGCCCCCCGCGTGCTGTTCGCCATGAGCCGCGACCGTCTCTTCTGGCGCGGTGCGCGCGAGGTGAACGAGGGCGGCACGCCCGACATCGCCCTGATGTTCAGCAGCCTGATGGCCGCGGCGTTCATCGTCTCCGGCCGGTTCGATCAGGTCATCGCCGTGCTGTCGTTCTTCTTCGTGGCCAACTACACGCTATCGTTTGCCTCTCTCTTCGTCCTTCGCCGGCGCGATCCGCACGCGCCGCGGCCGTACCGCGCCGTCGGGCATCCCTTCACCACCGGCCTCGCGCTGCTGGCCTCGGTCGCCTTTCTGCTCGGTGCGATCGCCAGTGACACGCGCAACAGCGTCTACGCGCTCGTCGTCCTGGGGATCAGTTTTCCGATCTATCTTCTGGTCAAACGCCGCAGATGACCTTCCCCTTCGATCCGCGTTTGTCACGTGCGTCGACGATTCCGTCGTCGTACTACAACGATGCGTCCGTTCTGGACGAGGAGAATCGGAACATTTTCCGGCGCACGTGGCAGCTCGTCGGGCGCGTGGAGCAAGTCGCGGAGGGCGGCCGCTTCTTCACCACGACGATCGCCGGTGAGCCGCTGCTGATCGTGCGCGGCGATGACGGCGAGTTGCGCGCGCTTTCCAATGTCTGCCGCCATCGCGCCGGCCCGGTGGCCAAAGGGGAGGGAACACGCGCCGCGTTTCAGTGCGGCTATCACGGCTGGACCTATGCTCTCGACGGCGCCCTGCGCACCACGCCGGAAATGGACGGCGCGGAATGCTTCGACAGGAATCAATTCGCGCTGCCCCAGTTCCGGATCGAGTCGTGGAACGGTCTGCTGTTCGTGAATCTCGATTCCGGAGCGCCGCCGCTCGCCGAATTTCTCGGCGATCTCGCGTCGGCTTCCTTCGCCGGAATGCGCCTCGCCGCGCGCAAGGAGTGGAGCGTCCGCTGCAACTGGAAGGTTTACGTCGACAACTATCTCGAGGGCTACCACATCCCCATCGTCCACCCGTCGCTCTTTCGGGAAATCGACTGTCCGCGCTATCGCACCGAAACGCGCGGGAACTATTCGATCCAGCATGCCCCCTTGAAGCGCCCGCAGCGCATCCGGACCGGCGACGGATCCGGCGAGGCGGAGTACTTCTGGGTTTTTCCGAACTTGATGCTGAACGTCTATCCGGACAATTTCTCCACCAATCTCATCGTTCCTGCCGGCCACGATCGGACGCTGACGATCTTCGAGTGGTATTTCCGCGATCCCGACGCGTCGAAGAAGCAGATCGAGGAGACCATCGCCTTCAGCGACGAGATCCAGCTCGAGGACATGGACATCTGCGAAGCAGTGCAGCGCGGCCTGCGATCGTCAACCTACACGAGCGGGCGCTACTCGCCGGTTCGCGAGAATGGCGTGCATCATTTTCATGGGCTCTACACCGCGGCGATGGGACTGCCGCGTCAAGCCGGCGCGTGACCGCAAGCAGCAAATCGCGATCAGTGCATCCAGGCAGGCTTCAGGCGCGCGACTCTGGCGTAGGCCGGGCAAGTCGCGTCGTGCGCGCCGGGCAGGTACCCGACGCTGATCAGGAACGAGCTGGTGATCTCGCCGCCGGTGAAGACGAACGTCCGGCGAAAGAGGCGGACCCATTCGTCCTTTGGCCGTGGATGATGCGCGTCGAGCCACTCGGCGAAGGATCCGAGGCCCACGACTCGGCGCGCGTTTTCGATCGCCGCGTCGATTTTCTTCCGGTTGCGGATGATCCCGGCGTTGCCCATCAGGCGTTGCCGGTCGCGGGCGGTGAAGCGCGCTACGCGCTGTAGATCAAACCCGGCGAAGGCCTCCCGGAACGCCTGGCGCTTGTTCAGGATGGTCAGCCACGACAGCCCGGCCTGGTTGATCTCCAGGACCAGCCTCTCGAACAGCCGCGCGTCGTCGCGCACGGGAAATCCGTACTCCGTATCGTGATAGGGCCCGTGGATCGGATGGCCGCGGGCTATGCGGCAGTAACTCACGGCCACGCGATTGTACGCGCTGCGGTTTTCCGGGGCATTGGCGTTGGCCGGTCCCGGCTGAAGCCGGGGCTCCATGAAACCAGCTTGGAAAACCGGGAGTGAAATGCGTCGATAATTACCCGTAAAGTTTTTGTTGCATCATTTTCAGGAGTCGAGGAAACTTGATTACGGATGCCGGTAGAGATCGTCATCTCCGCTGCCCTTATTGTCCTCGCTATCGCCTTCTCCGCCGCGCTTGTGGCGGTTTGCATCGTCGTCGGCTCCGGCTTCGTCTCCATCACCCTGGCCCTCAGCGATCGCGCGCCGCGGATGCTCCGTCTTCCCGAACGCCGCCCGCCGCGCGAAGAACGCCGCGAGCCAGAGCCGGCTTCCGAGGAGCGGGGGCGGCAGGATTCCGATCTGGCCAGCGACATCATGTCCAGCTCTACGGAAGGGGCCGTGGTCGTCGACGGCGAGTTCCGCTGCCTGGTGTGGAATCGATTCATGGAAGACCTGACCGGACTGCGCGCCGAAGAAGTCCTCGGCAAGCGCGCCGGCGATTTCTTCCCGGTCATCGGCGACCAGCCGATCGACGAGCTGCTCGCGCGCGTGCTCAAGGGCGAGACTGTCAACGTCGCGGAAACGACCTACATGGTTCCGAATACCGAGCGGCAGGGTTGGATCAGCGTCTCCTACCGCCCGCAATACGACTCGAAGGGGAAAGTCACGGGCGTCATCGGGCACGTGCGCGATCTGACCGAGCGTAAACGCGCCGAACAGCAGATCGAGTATCAGGCCTACCACGACGAGCTCACCGGGCTGGCGAATCGGCGGCTCTTTCAGGAGCATCTGACGCTGGCGCTGGCGCTCGCACAGCGCCGCCACCGGCCGGTGTCTGTCCTCTTCCTCGACCTCGATCACTTCAAAGTGGTCAACGACTCCCTAGGGCACACCATCGGCGACGCGTTGCTGAAGGAGATCGCTACACGCCTTCGGACCAGCGTGCGCGAAGGAGACGTCGTGGCGCGCGTCGGCGGCGACGAATTCACCATCGTCCTGCAGGAGCTGGAGAAAAAGGAGGATGCGGCGACGATGGCCCAGCGCGTGTTGCGCATCATCGCCGAGCCGATCGACGTCGAAGGGAACCGCCTCTACATCACCACCAGCATCGGCATCACCGTCTATCCGGAGGACGGCGAAGACGCCGAAACGCTGCTGAAGAACGCCGACAACGCGATGTACCGCGCCAAGGCGGTCGGGCGGAACACCTACGAGATGTCGACGCAGGAGCTGAGCCGCTCGATGCAGGAGCGGCTGACGCTGGAGAACGGTCTCCACCAGGCGATGGAGAAGAGCGAGTTCGAGGTCTACTACCAGCCGCAGATCGACATCCGCACCATGCGCATCGTCGGTATGGAGGCGCTGCTTCGCTGGCGTCATCCGGAACGCGGGCTGATGTTGCCGGGAAGCTTTCTCTCCGTGGCCGAGGAGCGGGGCTTCATCGTTATGATCGGAGATTGGGTGCTGCGCACCGCGCTGAAGCAGGGACGCGTGTTCCACGACATGGGTTTTCCCGATTTTCGCGTTGCGGTGAATCTTTCGGCGCGGCAGTTCCGCGAGCTGTCGCTGGTCGACGGCATCGAGTCGGCGATCAAGGAGTCGGGCCTCGATCCCAAAGCGCTGGAGCTGGAGATCACCGAAAGCGTGGCCATGGAGAACATTGATATGACTTTCAAGGTCCTCGAGCAGCTGCGGCGCACCGGCATCTCCATCGCCATCGACGACTTCGGCATGGGGCACTCTTCGCTGAGCTACCTGAAGCGTTTCCCCATCGACGCGCTGAAGATCGATCGCAACTTCGTCGAGGATCTCCCCGGTGGGTTTGAAGACGCGGCCATCGTCCGCTCAGTGATCGAGCTGGCGCAGGGCCTCAACCTTCGCGTTGTCGCCGAAGGGGTGGAGACAAAGCCGCAGCTCGATTTCCTCAAGGAGCACGGCTGTCGGGAAGTGCAGGGCTTCTACTTCGGATTCCCGGTCCCCGCTCCGCAGTTCCGGGAAACGCTCGCGCAGAGCAGCACCATCAGCGAACGATCGCACTGACCCGGGCAGGTGTAGCAGGGGGCGTCCTCGCCCGCCGGACAGGCGAGGACGCCCGCCGTTACACATCACTGTTTCGCGGCCAGATTCGCGGCCACGTACGCGGGATCATTCGTGACGTTGTCAACGATGGCCGCGTAGGCGCCGATCATTCCTTCGATGGTGCTGATGCGGAGCAGTACCGGCTTGCCGGAATCGGGCAGGCCGCGTGCGTGGAACAGATTGTCGATCTGCATGCCGCCGGCCGAGGGGATGCTTACTTCGAAACTGTCGAGAGCGTGGCCGGCGTCGTCGATGATATCGACGCGCGCGCGCGCCGGACCCGGCCCCGGCCAGGCGGTCAGATCGACGAGCCCGAGATTCGTGCGGAAGCCCGGATCGAGCGAGGCGCCGAGAATCTCCAGCGTGTCGCCCGCGCCGCCTGACTGGAAGCTGTTGAGCGGCGGCATGAGGAACCCGTAGGTTCCACCGCTGGGATCGATGGTGTAGGTGCGCGAGGTGACACGCACGCTGGTGTCGTTGGTCGAGCCCTGGATGGTGAATCGCAGGCGGGCGATGCCGGTCTTTCCGAATGCGTTCAGCAGGACGTCGCGAATGACGCGCGCCTCGTGCGGGAGCAGCGTCAGCGGAAGCGTGGTCGGGTTTTCCGGAACGTCCCACAGCTTGGCCTGGAGGTTCAGGGTTTTCGCCTGCGAGGAATTGTTGAACAGATAGAGATCGCTGCGGAACTTCGACCCGTTCGCGCCGTCGAGGTGGCCAATTGCCGGAATGGTTCTCATGACGGACGCGGGAATGTCCGGCGGGAAGAACGTCGGGTCGTTGGTGCGGTTGTCGACGACGAACACGGAAGCGATCATCGACCCGCGATTCGGCTGCAGCGTGAGCGCGCCGGTGTCGGAGAGGGACAGGCCGAACAGCGGGGCCACGCCGTTGACCTGCATCTGCTGCGATCCGGCGAAGGCCACCGGCGCATCGGCGAAATTGCCGTTCGAACCGGCCGCGGTCGCGTTCACGTCCGCTCCATGTCCGGAGACATCGGCGAGAAAAACGTTGGTGCGGAAATTCGAACCTTGAAACGCGCCGGAGAACGTCAGCGGGAAGCGGGGGCCCGCAGCGGTGAAGACGTCGATGCCGTTCATCGTGAACCCATACGTGCCGCTGCCGCTCTTGTTGTACGTGCGGCTGGTCACGTTGATGGCGCTGCCGATGGGCGGGCTCACATAGAGCGCGCCGGTCACGTCATCGAGTTGAAAGAGTGTGCTGAGGATGTCGGGAACGCGACGGATCTCATACGCCTGCAAGGCCAGGGCGACGAGCGGCAGCGTGTACGCAGTATCCGCGCTGAGATTGTTGGGCAGAAACGACAATGCGACATTGATCGCGCTGCTACTCGGGTTGTAGAGCGTGACATCAGTGGACCAGTTGCTGCCGAACGCGCCCGGTGTGCGCCCGACGCCCGGAAGCATGAGTTTCTGCGCCAGCGAGGCGCGCACCACGCCCCACTCCTGCACCACGTCGCTTCCGCCGCCGCCCGGCGGAGCGGGCGAGAGGATCGGGCCGGGCGGGAAGAATGCCTGCGCCGCCCCGGAGTCGAACACGAACGGATCCCCGCCTTCGACGGCGTCGACATCGAGATGCACGAATCCTTTCGCCGTGGTCTCGCTCAGGAACAGCTCGTCGTACGACCTCGGCGCCAGATCGCCGACGTGCCACACCGCGAGCGCCGGATCCTTGAACAGCAATTGATCGATCGTCTGTCGCGGGCGATGCACCTGAATCAGCACCTTTGTTCCCGAAGTGGCCGAATGCAACGCTTCCACTTCGGGCGCCGTGACATCCTGCCATTGCGGCACCAGGCCGGCGGACGGCGTGTGGAGATAAAGGCTCGACGGGCGGCTGCCGCCGCGCTTCATGATCCAGGCGCCGGAGTAATCCGCCGTGGGGACCGCGAAAAAGACCCACGAGGAATTGATCGGCGGCTGCGCGTTCGGCGCGCCATCCCACGAGGCGGCGACCGGATTGACCGCGCCATCCTTCGCATACCAGAGAACGACATTTCCTGAGGCGCTCGTCTGCTCGATGTACGCGGCGCCGCCGGGAGTGATCCATCCTTCCACGAAGCCGCCCAGCGACGGCGCGGCCATCACCTTGTTCTGCACTCCGTTGAGATCGACGCTGACGATGCCGCTGTTGGTCTGGACGAGAAAGCGCTTCCCCTCGCGATCGGATCCAGCCAGTGTCACGGTGCTGTTGAATGGCGACGGCGGACCGACTGGGGGCGGGAGTGGCGGTATGAGCTGGGTCACCGAACCGGTGCCGGTAATCGCGACAACGCCGTTGTCCACGGCAACGACGAACGGCACTTCGCGCGTGCCGATGCGCACGCTGCTGTAGCGGCCGCGGGCGAACGGTCCGCCCGTGTCCGAGCCCGTTCCCATCGAGATCGTCTGCGACGGGAGAGGGACCTTCCTCCACGTCGCACCTCCGTCGACGCTCAGCAGCCAGATCGGGAGCAGCGTCGGGTTGTTTGCCTGGAAATTCGCCGACGTCTGGATCAGGATTGCCGCCGGGCGCCCTTGATCCTCGCGAACGGCGGCGATGTTGACCGCAGCGCTGGATCCATCCTGCGGAAAAATGATGCGCGGCTCTTCTTCCGCTTTCGAGTCGTACAGCACGACCTGGCCCGGCGGATAGACCGCATACGGTGGCATCGGGACGAGCGGGCCGGGCTGGCTGTTCGTCGATGTCTGTTCGAACAGCACGAAATGCCGGTTTATCCGGTTCTGTACCGCCGGGACGGCGACGCGATCGCTGTACGGCGCGTAGGAGATAACGCGTCCGTGGGCTGCGGCGGCGATCGAAAGAAGCGCGAGGAAGGCGAGACGGGTGCGCATGGGAACCCCCTGATCAGGGTATGTTCTCACAGCACGCGCAGCAAGTGTTACGCGGCGGACGTGGCGCCGGCTCTCAGCCGGCGCAGTGACCTGAAGCCGGCTGAGAGCCGACTCTACATCCTATTCGCGGACGATCTCGGCCCAGGGCATCTTGCGAACGAGTTGGACTTTTTCGTCGATCTCGTTCTGTGTCGCCCGCTCTCCGAGGACGCGGCGCAGATAATCCACCTCGGGGGAGACCAGCTTGTTGTGTTTCGGCAGGAGGCGGATTGCGGCGTTCTGAAGATTGCGTTCGGACACGGTGATCATTTTCGAAGTTCTCGTGACCTTATCGCTCATACGAAACCTGCAACGAGAGTTGAACGTGAAGTAATCCCGGAAGGCGACTACCGTTTTCGCGTGCGCGTCGCTTTGGACACACCTAGCGTACCGCGAAACGCGAAAGATTGCTGCACAAAATCACGCCGCTCTGACCGACACGAACAGAGCGCGCACTGCACGCCGTCGGCATGCGCAGCGCGCGAGTGCCCGCAGAATTCACATCTCCGGTTTGCGGTGGTCCTGGCCATCACCGATAATTGTGATCAAGAAGAGTGCCCAGTATCCCTTTTTCTTATCCGCGTAGAATCCGCAGGAATTGAGAAGTGGGCGCGACCGGCCCGCTTACGATGGGCCGATGACAAAAACAGAAGAGCTGATCGAAGCCATCAAGCAGGGCGACGGCAGGAAGGCCGGCACTCTTCTCGATGAGGATCGGACGCTGCTGCAGGCGAAATCGGGAAACACGTCGGCGATCCTGCTGGCCCTCTACCATGGACATCCCGAATTCGCACAGCTATTTACAGCCCGCGGGGCCGAGCTGACCTTTGCCGAGGCGTGCGCCGTCGGGGATCGCACGCGCGTGCGTGGGTTACTGCAAAAAGATCCCTCGCTCCTGCATTCGTACAGCGAGGATGGCTTTCCCGCCGTGGGCCTGAGCATTTTTTTCCGCCATCCGGAGCTGGCGCGCGAACTGATCGAGCGCGGCGCGGACGTGAACGCGGCGGCGCGAAATCCACAGCTTGTAGCGCCGGTTCACACGGCTGCCACCGTCTGCGATCACCAGAGTATGCAGTTGCTGCTGGAACGGGGCGCCGATCCGAACGCGCGGCAACAGATGGGATTCACGGCGTTCCACGGCGCCGCGAGCCGCGGCGACATCGAGATGGCGAAGCTGCTGATCGCACACGGTGCCGATCCGCATGCGCGCACGGATGACGGCAAGAACGCGGTCGACATCGCCGAAAAGTACGCTCAGCCCGCGTTCGTTGCGTGGTTTCGCGACAATGTAAGTTAGCGGTTAACAGTGAACAGTTAACAGGCCCGCCCTCCCTGTTAACGGCTCATTGCATTTCGGCCGCGCGCCGTGCGGGTCGGTTTGCGCTACTGGTTTCGTCGATAATCGTCGCATGGGCTGGAAGATCGAGAGGCAGGCGAACGGGAAATTCGCCATCTATTCGACGCGCATCGACGACTACATCGTCATCGACGCCGACCCGCTGCACATCGCGCAGATCTACGCGGAAAAAGGAGTGAAGGTCTATCTCGCCAGCGCGCGGGCGCAGATCGCGCGGGGAAATCCGGTCTCTGACGCGGGTGAAACGAAGATCGAGGCCAGCCGCCGCCGCGGCGCGACGCCGAAAGAAGGGGACGTACCGATCGGCGTCACCGGCTTCACTCTCGGCGAGATCGACGAATGGTGATCGGAAAAACCTTCGCGTAAATCGCCGTGTTCAGGAGGAACACGAACGCGGCGATGGCGAACTGCACCCCGCGCGTAAGTCCCGGTGGATAGATGAGGCTGTAGACGTGATGGGCGATGAAGCCCTCGCTGTAGCCCTGCAATCCCGCGCGCAGGCGAAAGAGATTCTCGTAGGTCGTCAGCGGGCAATCCCAGTTCATCAACTCGATGAGCGCTCCCCAGATCGCCGCGGGCAGATGAACCCAGCCCAGCTTTCGCCATCGCAGGACGAGGAACCCGCCGACAGCGACGAAGAGGACGAAGGCGAGATGGACGATGGTCGTGACGTCGGCCAGTAGTCGATAGAGCATCGATTGGACAACTTATCGTCGCGCCCGTTCTCGCGCGAGCTCGATCTGCTTCTCCAGAAACTCCCGGAAGTCGATTCCCGCCGCGCGCAGCTCCTGTGGCACGAGCGAGC
>JBGPFD010000052.1:0-17580 GCA_041483175.1 Thermoanaerobaculia bacterium
CAATACGGCGCGCGCCGTGCAGGTGGTGCTGCAGAAGTACAAGGATCTGCAGGACATCATCGCCATTCTGGGCATCGATGAGCTGTCGGAGGAGGACAGGATCGTCGTGGCGCGCGCGAGAAAGATTCAGCGGTTCCTCTCGCAGCCGTTCCACGTCGCGCAGCAGTTCACCGGTCTGGAAGGGAAATACGTGAAGATCGCGGACACCATCCGCGGCTTCAAGGAAATCGTCGACGGAAAGTACGACGATCTTCCCGAGCAATCCTTCTTCAACGTCGGAACGATCGAGGAAGCCGTGCAAAAGGCGGAGCAGATCCGCAAACAGGCGGCATAGGAACGTGGCCGAGATTCCGACGAAGTTTCGCCTGACGATCGTCACGCGCGAGCGCAAGATCGTGGAGACCGACGCGGTGGAGGCGGTTCTGCCGGCCAGCGACGGCGAGATTGGCATCCTTCCGGGGCACACGCCGCTGCTGGCCCTTCTGCGGGTCGGCGTGATGCGTTACCGCACGAACGGCAACTCGCAGAGCCTGGTGCTCTCGTGGGGCTTTGCGGAGATTCTTCCCGAGCGCGTGATCGTGATGGCCGAAACGGCTCGGCTGCCCCATGAGATCGATCCAGCGGCCGCGGAAGCGGAACGCATCAAGCTCGAGCGCGAGTTGGCGGATCTCTCCTCGCACGACCCGCAATTTGCGATTGTCGAAGGGCGGCTGGAAGAGTCGGTGGCTATGATCAACGTGCACCGCGGCTCATAGCGCCTGGCCGACGACCAACATGGAACCCTGGCTCGAAGCTTTCGCGCGCGCGTATTTTCAGCGCAGCGCTGACACGGCGCACGATCTGAAAACGCCGCTGAACGTGGCCGTGCTGAACCTGGAGTTGCTGCGCATTCGCGTGGCGAAACTCGCCGACGCCGGAGGCGACGAAAAAATCGCCGCTTATGCCGCGGCGATCGAAACGGAGTTGCGCCGCATGGCGCAGATTCTTGATTCCCTTTTCCCGCTCTCGACGCCGCCCAGAGGGGAAGGCGAGCCCGTCGTGCTCGATGTGGTCGCACTCTGCCGCGACGTGGCCAGTTCGGCGGGAATCGATCTCCGCCTCGAAGGGCGGGTGATGGCCCGGGCCCATCGGTCCAGAATGCGTCAGGCGCTGGAGTTGTTCTTCGACGGTGCGTCACGAGTGTTCAAGAAAGAAGGACGTGAAATCTTCGCGGATTGCGCGGAGGGCCGCCTTCTGGTGACCGTGAGCGGCCGGCCGGAAGCCGCCGATTTCGAGTTGACAAAGATTTTCAAGTTCTATTACACAGATTCGCTCGGGAATCCCGATCTGTCGCTTGCCGCGGCACGACTGATCGTGGAGACGTATGGCGGAGAGCTGAACGCCACACAGGAACGTGATAAGGTGACCATTCGCTTGTCGCTGCCTCAGGTGATCGATGAAACGAGTCTTGATCGTTGACGATAATCGCGCCACCAGCGCTGGAATGGCCGATGTCGTTGAGGAGTGGGGTTACGAAGTAGAGGTTGCCGACACGCTCAAGGCCGGCTGGGCGGCTGTGTCCAAGCTGGTTCCCGACGTGGCAATCGTCGACCTCAAGCTCCCGGATGGTACCGGGCTCGATCTCCTTCACCGGATGAAAGAAACCTACCCCGATGTGCCGGTGATCATCCTCACCGGACACGCCACCGTGGACTCCGCGGTCAAGGCGCTCAAGGTCGGCGCCGAGGACTACGTGACCAAGCCCGTGGATCTGCCGCGCCTGCAGGTGATCCTGAAGACGGTCGAGGACAAGCAGATGATGAAGCAGGAGATCCTCGAGCTGCGCCGGCAACTGCAGAAGATGGGCGCACTGGGGCACCTGGTTGGCAAGTCGCGATCGATGCAGCGGCTGTTCGAAGAAATCGAGATGGTGGCCAACACCGACGCCAACGTCTTTATCGTCGGCGAGTCGGGATCGGGGAAAGAGGTTGTGGCCAACACCATCCACTCTCTGTCGCGGCGCCGGGTCAAGCCTTTCATCGCCTTCAACTGCGGCGCGATTTCGCCGACGCTGATCGAGTCGGAGATTTTCGGACACGAAAAGGGAGCCTTCACCAACGCCATCAAGCGGCGCGAAGGCTACTTCGAGGTGGCCAAGGGCGGTACGGTTTTCCTCGATGAAATCACGGAGATGCCGATCGAGCTGCAGGTAAAGCTTCTGCGGGTGCTGGAGGAAGGGCGGTTTCGCCGCGTCGGCGGCAACGAGGAGATCAACATTGACGCGCGGATCATTGCCGCATCGAATCGCGATCCGCAGAAAGCGATTGCCGACGGCAAACTGCGCGAGGACCTTTACTACCGCCTGAACGTTTTCCCCATCGAAGTGCCGCCGCTGCGGGAGCGCCTCGAGGACATCCCGCTCTTCGCGCACTTTTTCCTGCAGAAGCTGAACGAGACCGAGGAGAAGAAGGTCGAGAACATCGAACCCGATTTCGTGGAGGCGTTGCAGCAATATGACTGGCCGGGCAACGTGCGCGAGTTGCGCAACGTGATCAACCGCGCGTTCATTATGTCCCGAACCAACTCGCTGACCATCGACTGCCTTCCCGACAAGCTTCTCGGTGGGGGCAAGCACCGCTCGAAGAATACGATGACCATCCCGCTCGGGCAGCCGATGGAGGAAGTCGAGCGCGTGGTCATTGAAGAGACGCTGCACATGACCGACGGCGACCGCCGCAAGACCGCCGAAATCCTCGGCATCTCGTACAAGACGCTCTACAACAAGACCAAGAAATACAAAGCGGCGGGGAGCGACGACGAGGACGACGACGAGTAGTTGCCGGTTGTCGGCTGTCAGTTGTCCCGGCTCTGGCCGACAACCGACAACCGATAACTGACAGCCGGGCACACACGCGCGTGACGCGCGCGCGAGGAATTTAGCAATATAGCCCGTCAGTTTCGCCCGTTTCGTAATGGCTAAAAACCTCGTCATCGTCGAATCGCCCGCGAAAGCGAAGACGATCAACAAGTTCATCGGGAAGGATTACGTCGTCAAGGCGTCGGTCGGCCACGTCCGCGATCTCCCGAAGAGCGAGCTCGGCGTCGACGAGAAAACCTTCGAACCAACGTATGAGGTGCTCGAAGGGAAAGAGAAGGTTGTCAGCGAGCTGAAGGCCGCCGCAAAGAAAGCGGACACCATCTACATCGCCTCCGACCCCGATCGCGAAGGGGAGGCCATCGGATGGCACGTGATGAATCTGCTGGGCGTCGACCCGAAGAAGGTTCGCCGCATCCTCTTCCACGAGATCACCAAGAACGCGGTGCGCAAGGCGATCGATTCGCCGACCGAGATCGACATGAACAAGGTCAACGCGCAGCAGGCGCGGCGCGTCCTCGACCGGCTCGTGGGATACAAGCTCTCGCCACTGCTGTGGGACAAGGTGCGCCGCGGCTTGAGCGCCGGACGGGTGCAGTCGGTCGCCCTGAAAATGGTCGTCGACCGCGAGCAGGAGATCAAAGACTTCGTTCCGCAGGAGTACTGGACCTTCGCCGCGAAGCTGGAGGCGGCAAACCCGCCGCCGTTCACCGCCAAGCTGGCGAAGATCGAGGGAAAGAAGGCGGAGGTCGAGAACGAGCAGCAGGCGCGGGAGATCGAGTCCGCGCTCAAGGGCGGCAGCTTCGTGGTGGAGACGATCGCCCGCAAGGAGCGCAAGCAATCGGCCGCTCCGCCGTTCATCACTTCCACGCTGCAGCGGACCGCATACAACCGGTTCAAATACCCGGTCAAACGCACCATGCAGATCGCCCAGAAGCTGTACGAGGGGAAAGAACTCGGCGGGCTCGGCTTCGCCGGTCTGATCACCTACATGCGCACCGACTCGGTCCGCGTGAGCGACGAGGCGCTTGGCGAAGTGCGACGATATGTCAGTACGAAATATGGTGACGATATTCTTCCTGACAAACCGAACGTCTATCGGGTGAAGAAAGCGGCGCGGGCTCAGGAGGCGCACGAGGCCATCCGCCCGACGTCGCTGGAATTCGATCCGGAGAAGATCAAGGACTTCCTGACCCACGAGGAGTACAACCTCTACAGGCTGATCTGGGAACGCTTCGTGGCCTCGCAGATGAAACCGGCGCTGTTCGATGTGACCGACGTCGATGTGCAGAACGGCCGGTACATGCTTCGCGCGTCAGGCGAGGTACTGAAGTTCGCCGGCTTCCTGGCCGCCTTTCATGACGCCCCCGTCGAAGACGAGGAGGAAAAGGCGGAGAACGAGCGCGTACTGCCGCTGATGAATGAAGGCGATCGCCTGAATCTGCTCGATCTCGAGACGAAGCAGAATTTCACGCAGCCGCCACCCCGCTATACCGAAGCGACGCTGGTGAAAGCGCTCGAGGAAAACGGCATCGGCCGTCCCTCGACGTACGGCCAGATCCTCACCACGATTCAGGCCCGCGACTACACCTACAAGCACGATGGCAAGTTCCATCCCACGCAACTCGGAATGCTGGTCATCCGGCTGCTGAAGCAGTCATTCGGCGACATCATCGACGAGACCTATACGGCGCGTCTCGAAGAACAGCTGGACGAAATCGAAGAGGGACGGCTGGAATGGACCGACGCCATGCGCGACTTCAGCGGGAAGTTCAATCGCGATCTGAAGCGCGCCGAGAAAGAGATGACCCAGGTCAAGGGCGAAGGCATCGCCACCGAAGAGGTCTGCGAAAAGTGTGGCGCGCCAATGGTCATTAAGTTCGGTCGCTTCGGCGAGTTTCTGGCCTGCTCGAATTATCCCGAGTGCAAAACGACGAAAGAGATCGCCAAAGGGGACGCCGCCGAGGCGGGCGACGACACGATCATCTGCGAGAAGTGCGGCAAGCCGATGACCCTCAAGCGCTCGCGCTTCGGGCAGTTCTTCGCCTGCACCGGATATCCCGTCTGCAGAAATACGAAGGATCCCAGCCTGCTGAAGGCCAACCTTCCGACCGAGCCGCAGCCGCCGTGTGAGCTCTGCGGGAAGGAAATGGTGCTCAAGAGCGGCCGCTACGGCCCGTTTTACAGTTGCTCCGGCTATCCCGACTGCCGCAACATCCGGAAAATCGGCGGAGGGACGCGGACGCCGCCGAAGCCGACCGGCGTGAAATGCCCGCAATGCGGGGAGGGCGAGATCGTGGAGCGCCACTCGCGTCGCGGCATCTTCTACTCCTGCAATCGCTATCCGAAATGCGAGTTTGCCCTCAACGCGCGACCGGTCCCGCGCCCCTGCCCGAAATGCGGCGCGCCGTATCTGCTCGAGAAGCAGACGAAACGCGAAGGGAACATCGAGCTATGCAACAACCCCGAATGCGGCCATCGGGTGCCGATCGGTTCTGCGGCGGATGTCGTCACATGATGATTCGCTGTGAGCAAATCATCATCCTTCCAGAAACTCCTTGACCGGCCCGATAATCAGATCGTAGTCGATCAGAAACGTGTCGTGGCCGTTGGGCGAGGAGAGGCGCTCGTGGCGTACCAGCGTTCGATTCACGCGCATGGCGTGTTCAACGCGTTCCACTTCCGAGACCGGAAACAGCCAGTCGCTGTCGAATGAAACGAGGAGTGTTTTCCCGCGCCATCGGGAGAGCGCGTCATCCAGCGATCCGAACTGTTCGCTGAGATCCATCTCGTCCATCGCCGCCTGCACGCGGATGTAGGAATTTGCGTCGTACTGTTTAACGAATTTGTGGCCCTGGTACTCGAAATAGGAATCGATTTCGAACTGCCGCGTGCCGCCGCGCCTCCGCCGTCCGAACTTCGACTGCAGCGCCTGAGCCGAAAGGTAGGTCATGTGACCGACCATGCGCGCGACCTCCAGTCCGCGCAGCGGCTCGCCGTGCTCGTAGTAATCGCCGCCGTGAAAGCGCGTGTCGCTCTCGATGATCTTGCGTCCGATCAAGTGCCAGGCGATTCCCTGCACCGGAACCGCCGCGCCGCAGGCCATGGCAATGATGGAGTCGGAAAATTCGGGAAAGAGCGCGGCCCACATCAGCACCTGCATCCCGCCGAGTGAGCCGCCGGCGATCGATCGCAGATGGGCGATGCCGAGGTGCTCCAGCACGAGCTTCTGCGAACGGACCATGTCCTCGATGGTCGGCCACGGATAGCGGGAGCCGTAGTGATGGCCGGTGGCCGGATCGATCGATGAAGGAGCCGTTGTGCCGAAGCAGGAACCGGGGAAATTCGCGCAGACCACAAAGTGTCTTTCGAGATCGATTCCCTTGCCGTAGCCGATCAGGCCATCCCACCACCCGGGCCGCTCATCCTCCGCCTCGCTGTACTTCCCCGCCGCGTGCGCGCTCGCGGAAAGCGCATGGCACACCAGGATGGCGTTGGAGGCATCGGCATTCAGCTCCCCAAATGTTTCGTATTGGATGGTGAATGGCGCGATCGTTTCGCCATGCGTGAAGCGGAAGCCCCTCTCGAGGACGAGTTGCTTCGGAGGTGCACTGACAAACGTGTTCTGCAGGAGCCGCGGCATCGAGCGGACGAGGATACCGTAATTCAGTCGGTTGCCTGAGGCATCACGATCCACAGAATAATGTACACCAGGATCCCGGGGAAGGCCGCCGACAGGACGGACACCAGCACGTAAAGGGCCCGAACTCCGGCCGGGTTCCACCCCAGCCATTCCGCAATTCCGCCGCAGACTCCTGCGATCATTTTATGTTTCCGCGATCGGACGAGAGGCATGTCGGCCTCCTTTCTCCCGTTTCAACTGCTCTTCGTAAATACGGCGAACTTCATCGATGGTTGAGATCTGGTCCACCGTCTTGTCATCCAGGATCCTGACGATCCTCGACAAGCGCAACGCGTAGCCCGACTTGTGGCGCCGATTCGGTGTCGGTCAGGCCGGAGTCTGCCTTGCCGACGTTGACCAGAGCATCGCCAAAATTTTACAGGGCGGTCGGGCATGTAGACGGCGAGGAGGCGTTCCTTTTTTAGCTTCTTCGTCGGGGTGGTGATGGCCTTGGCGAGCGCACTGAAGTCCGAGAGCATGTTCGATTAGAATCCGCGCCGGAAGCGAGGGTACAGCATGAAAACAAAAGTGACCGTGGTAGGCGGGGGCAACGTCGGTGCCACCGTGGCTCAGGGGATTGCCTTGAAGGAACTGGCCGACGTCGTGTTGGTCGACATCATCGAGGGCGTTCCGCAGGGGAAAACGCTCGATCTAATGGAGACGGCGCCGGTCGAGAATTACGACTCCATCCTTTCCGGCTCGAACAGCTATGACGGAACCGAGAACTCCGATGTCGTGGTCATCACCGCGGGTCTGCCGCGGAAGCCGGGGATGAGCCGGGACGACCTGCTCTGGAAAAACGAAGAGATCGTCGCCGGAGTCACACGCGAGGTCGTCAAGCGATCGCCGAATTGCATCCTGGTGGTGGTCTCCAATCCACTCGATGCCATGTGCGAAGTGGCGCGGCGCGTCTCCCGTTTTCCGCGCGAGCGGGTGATCGGTATGGCGGGCATTCTCGATTCCGCTCGCATGCGCGCTTTCATCGCCATGGAATTGAAGGTTTCCGTCGAGAACACGCATGCCTTCGTCCTCGGCGGCCACGGAGACACCATGGTTCCCCTGCCGCGCTACTCCACCGTGGCCGGCATCCCGATCACCGAGCTGATCTCGAAGGAGCGGATCGACGCCATCGTCGAGCGCACGCGCAACGGCGGCGCGGAGATCGTGAATCTCCTGAAGACGTCGGCCTGGTACGCGCCGGGGGCGTCGGCGGTGGAGATGGTCGAGGCGATTCTGAAGGACAAGCGGAAGATTCTTCCGTGCGCTGCGTTTTTGAAGGGAGAGTACGGCATCCGCGATCTCTATGTCGGCGTGCCGGTGAAGCTCGGCCGCAACGGAATGGAAAAGGTGATCGAAATCAAGCTGACCGACGACGAGCGCGCGGCGCTGACCAAATCGGCCGGCGCGGTGAAGGAGCTGTTCGACAAGCTGAAGATCGCGGCTTAACATACTCGGATCCCATGAAAAAACTGGTCATCGACATCGAAACGGTCGGCATTCCATGGGAGGAGCACGATCCGTACGTCCGCGAATATCTGCTTCGTGGCGTCAACGATGGGGAAGCGGAAGAGATGCGCCGCGCCGGAGGCCTCTCGCCATTCCGAGGCAGGATCGTTACGATCGGAGTGATCAATCTCGACGATGGCCGCTCGTGTGTGTTGTCTGAAGTTCCGGGACAGACGGATGTCCGCATCGAACGAACGGGCACGAGAACGTATATCTCCGGGACGGAGAAACAAATCCTGGAAAAATTCTGGGAGTTCTTCGAACCGGATTCACGATTCATTTCCTTCAACGGACGGCAGTTCGACGGACCATTCCTGATGATTCGTTCCGCGGTGAATGGCGTCCGGCCGGTACGCGATCTCGTCGGCCAGCGTTACGACTTACACCCCAATTGCGACCTGCGTGAAGCGTTGTCGTTTTTCGGGGCGCCGAATTTCAAGCAGTTTCGGTTCAATCTCGACCTTGCCTGCAAGTCGTTCGGCATCCCGACGTCGAAGAGTGAGGGTCACGATGGGCGTGACGTTGAGCCGATGTATCGCGCCGGCCGCTACCGCGAAATCGCGGAATACTGTCTGGACGACGTCCGCGCCACAGCCGAGCTCTATCAGAAGCTCGCAGCGACCCTTTTGCCGCTGAATTGGAAATTCCGGGAAGCGGAAGAGCGCGAACAGCGAGGGCGGAAGGCGGAGACGGCCGTGCCCACCAGCGAGGCGCCGTTCGTCCAGGCGGTGACCCAGAGCTCGCTCGAGCTGACGGCTTCACTGGAGGTCTCGGAAGCGGAACCCGCGGTTGCCGGCTCGCATCAGGCGATCGTGTTCGAGAAGCTGCTCAAGCCGGAAGAGCCTGAGGAAGAGATTCCGCTCGGAAGTTAGATCCCAACTACAATCCCCCCGTGAAGCTGTTCCGGGCGCGGGTGTTCACGCCGGTCGCCGATCCGTTTCGTACAACGGCGGCCGACTCGTATCTTTCCTACGACGACGGATACCTGGCCATCGATCATGGACGGATTGTGGGCATCGGGCCATGGGAAAAGCATCCGTCGGGCGCAACGGCGGTCGATCTCGGTCGCGAGGCGCTGGTCACGCCGGGCTTTTGTGACACGCATCTTCACGCTCCGCAACTGGAGATGATCGGCTCGTACGGCGGGCGTCTGCTGGAATGGCTGAATCGCTACACGTTTCCGACCGAGGCGAAGTTCAGCGATCCGAAGCACGCCGAGGTCATCGCGCACGCGTTGTTCGACGAGCTGCTGCGCAACGGGACGCTCTGCGCGCTGATTTTCTCGACGGTCCACTTTCAAGCGACAGACCTCTTCTTTGCCGAGGCGGAGCGGCGCGGATTCCGGGCCATCATCGGGAAAACGATGATGGACCGCAACGCGCCCGAGCCGTTGCTGGAAGACGCGAAAACCTCGTACGAACAAAGCCGCGAGCTGCTGCTGCGTTGGCACAATCGCGGGCTGCTCCGCTACGCCATCGCACCGCGATTTGCGCCGACCTCGACGCCGGAGCTTCTCGAGCGGGCCGGTGAATTGAAGCGGCAGTTCCCCGACGCCTACGTGCACACGCACATCTCCGAAAACAGCAGCGAGGTCGAATGGGTGCACGAGCTTTTTCCGGAGGCCGAGTACGCCGATGTCTACGATGACTACGGACTCCTCGGCGACCGCACCGTTCTGGCGCATGGAGTTCATCTGACCGAGGAGGAACTCGATCTGCTGAGCCGTCGCGGCGCGCGGATCGCTCACTGCCCCAACTCCAATCTCTTTCTCGGCAGCGGTCTGTTTCGACTGCATCACGTGCTCGAATCAGGTGTTCTGGTCGGGCTGGGGACGGACATCGGCGCGGGAACGACGCCGTCGATGTTCACTGCCATGGCCGACGCTTACAAAGTGCAGCAGGTTCAGGGCATCTCGCTCAGTCCGTTCGAGCTGTGGTATCTAGCAACTCTGGGCGGCGCGCGGGCGCTGTCGCTCGACAATGAAACGGGCAGCCTGGAAGGTGGAAAGTCGGCCGATTTTCTGGTTCTCGATCTTCACGCCACACCGCTGATCTCGATGCGCAGCGATCGAGCGGCGAATATCGAGGACCTGCTGGCCGGACTTATCTTCATGGGCGACGACCGTGTGGTCCGCAGTGCGTACATTGCCGGCCGGGAAGTCATGAGCCGGTCGTGAGCTGGCGCGTCGTTTGCGCATGTCCGGCAGGCAGGAGGTCACCATGCTCCGCAAAACCGCGATTGTGTCCGCTTTTCTGCTGATTATTGTCTCCGCTTTCGGACAGTCCGGAACCCGTGGCCCTATCGGCACCGTGACGGCGATCGACGCGGCGACCAACAGGTTCACGCTTACGTCGGACAGCGATCAGAACGAGTCGATCACCGTGGAGACCGATGCCGTGTCGACGCAGTACAACGGCTTCGGCGGAACGATCAACGGCGCGCCGGAGATCTTCGTCGGTAGCCCGGGATTCGCGAACATCAGAACCGGCGACCGCGTCGAAGTGCGCGGGACATCGCGCGCGGACGGCGTCATCGCCGCCGCCCGTGTGACGCTGGTGGGACGACCGGTTCCCGCGACACAGGTAGGCGTGGGACAGACGCGGCCACCGACCAGCATCTCGCCACCGACGGCGCGCGGAACGACACCGGCACAAACGCCCGAACGTGCCAGCCGCATCGAGGGCGTTGTCCGGCAAGTGAACGCCGGCGATGGGCGCGTGGTCATCGAGACCGACCAGCGGCGGATGATCACCATTCGCGGGACCAGTTCCACTCCGGTTTACTACCGCAGCAATGTTTATCGATTGAGCAATCTCGAACCGGGCGACCGCATTCGGGTCGAGCCCGAAAGCGGAACATCGGGGAGTGAGATTCGGGCCCGGGTCATCGATGTCCTGCAGAGCGTGCAGGAAACGGGGGGACCAGAGGTTCAGGTCGGCGCGGTAACCGGACGCGTCACGAACATCGACCGCCGCAACGACATCGTTCGCGTTGATACCGGTCGTGTCGAGGTTCGGGTCGATCTGGCGTCGGCCATGGACACGTCGGGACGGCGCGTCCGGGCAGCCGATCTGCAAGTCGGCGACCGCATCGATCTGAGCGGAAGCTACAACGGCGAGACGTTCATGGCCACTACCGTGCGCTTCCTCGATGAGACTTCGACGCCACCTGCGCCGCCGGTTGAAACGCCGCGGCCCGTCACGCCCGCGGGACCGCTTGGCGCGGTGACGATCTACGGGACGGTGATGCAGTCGCTGAGCAACAACCCGCAACTCGTCGTCCGCGATACGAACGGACAGTCGGTTCGTCTCTACGTTCTGGAGGAATTTGTCGTACGGACGCGGACGGGCGGAACGACGACGGCAGACCACCTGCACGACGGCGACGCGGTGGTCGTGAAGGCCTATCGCGACTCGGATGGGAACTACATCGCGCAGACGATCCGGCTACGCTGACGGCCTCAACAATTATTTGGAATTTCCGCGATCGTCCTGCTGTCGGAACGTCCGCAATGGGAAAGTCCGCACGACAGACTCTGCTGCCGGGAGTTTCCACCTTTGGGGGCACTCCTGACGTCGTCTTCCAGTCGCGGCGCGTGGTCGCATCGGCGCGAAGGCGCGCGGCGATTCGCGACGCTTTTGATTTCCTCTTACTCGGCTGCGTCGACGGGCTTTTCCTGCGCTGGCCACAGGCACATCTGCCGCTGCTGGACCGGAGCGCGACCATGATCCTCCTCGCGAGCGTCAATGTCCTCTTGCTGCTCTGGATCTGGTCCGCGCGCTCTTACCCACTCTGGCGTGCGCGGCGCGTCGCCGCAACGTGGAACACCATGGAACGGAATCAGTGGATCAATCGTCTGCCGCACTAGTGGCGTCGCCGGCGTGCCGCTCCTGAAGAAGCGGATCGCGTACGAAGGCAGAAGCAACTTTGCGGAGGTGATCGGAAGCGGCGCGTTGTCTCCTTCATCGACGCACCGCTCGATTGCCGTGCCGGCGCGGAAGGCAATCAGTTGATCAATATAAAGAACTATTGATCAATCCTTGGCCGAAAGCGCCCGCCGATGCGCCAGGATGACCTCGCGCCCCGTGAGGTAGAGCAGCGCGATCAGCACCACGAAGGGGATCAGCGCCAGCCAGTTGGACGCCGGCCCCTCGAAGAACGGATTGCTCCTCGACCACGTCTCGATCTTGTCGTTGAATCCCGACATGAAGGGCACGCCGGCCAGGAAGGCGATGATGATCCCGGCGATCGCGCCGCCGGCGATGTAGCCGGAAGCCATGAGCACGCCCGGGCTCTTATCACCTTCGGCGGTAAGCTGCTCTTCGGTCAGGTTCACGCCGGCGTATTTCTTGGCGATCCACTTGTCGACCGCCCAGCGCACCATCCCACCGATCAGAATCGGCGAGGACGACGACAGCGGCAGATACACGCCGACTGCAAACGCCAGCGAGGGAATGCCCGACATTTCCAGCACGATGGCGATGAACGCCCCGAGCAGCACCAGCCCCCACGGCAGTTTGCCGCCGAGAATTCCCTTGATGATGTACGACATCAGCGTGGCCTTCGGCGCGTCGAACTTGGTCAACTTCTCGCCGTTCGGCCGGCTCTTGAAGATGCCGTTGATGCCCGGATCGACGAAATAGACCAGCCGCCCGCTGGCATCGACGAGGTACTTCTCCGCATTGCCGCCTGACGGATCGTCGCGATGCCAGATGTGGTAGAGATTCTTGTCCGCCTCGCCCTGCGGGCCGAACACCTGCTCGCGCTTCTCGAGGCGCGACACGTCGACGCGCTCGTTCGCGTTTGCATGTCCGGCGGCGAATCCTGCCGGCGGATGCTGTACCGGGACATACACCGATCCAGCTTTGTTCAGCTCGAGCAAAATCGGACCGAGCACGATCGCCGAAAAGAGTGCGCCGACGAGGATGGCGATCTGCTGCGCCCTGGGTGTTGATCCGACGAGGAATCCGGTCTTCAGATCCTGTGAGGTCGTGCCGCCGTTCGACGAGGCGATGCAGACGACGCCGCCGACCGATAGCGCGGTGACGAAGTAATTGCTTCCCGTCCAGCCGAGGAGCACGAAAATGAGGCAGGTCAGCAGCAGCGTGGCCACGGTCATGCCGGAGATCGGATTCGACGATGATCCGATTTCCCCAGTGAGCCGCGACGACACGGTGACGAACAGGAATCCGAAAACCACGATGAGGATGGCCGCCGCGATCCGCGCTTCCCATCCCGTTCCGCCGACGTACAGCGGGTTCGAAAAAGCGATGGCCACAATGAGGCCGATGATTCCAATGAGCACGAACTTCATCGACAGATCGTTGTCCGTCCGCTGCATTCCCGCGCGCGCGGCGGCGCCGCCGCGAAAGTCCTTCAACCCTTCCGACAGACCGTGCCAGATGATCGGCAGTGAGCGCGCCACGCTGATGATGCCGCCGGCAGCGACGGCGCCCGCGCCGATGTAGAGCACGTACGCGTTGCGGATGGCGCCCGGGCCCATATCGCGGATCAGCAGCCGGGTCTCCGGCGGAAGCGGCGCCGTCAGACCCGTGCCGAAGAACTTGATCGCGGGGATCAGGACGAGATACGCCAGCACGCCGCCGGCGCACATGATCGAGCCGATGCGCGGCCCGATGATGTATCCGACGCCGAGGAGCTCGGGCGAGATCTCCGCCGAGATCGAGGCGGCGGCAAACGGTGGCCCAAAGATTTTTTCCGGCGTGTCTTTCCAGGTGCGAAACGCTTCCATTGCGCTCTTGTAGACCAGGCCGATGCCGAAGCCGGTGAAGATCGTTTTGGCGCTGGTCGTCGCGCCGCCGAGCGCCTCCATCTCACGCTTCGCCCCCTCCGATGCCGCGGCGCGTGATTCGTCCGACGCGCCCGCCTTCAGCACCTCGGCGCATGCCGTTCCTTCAGGATATTTCAGCAACCCATGCTGGGCGACAATCAGCGCGCGCCGCAGCGGAATCATCATCAGAATTCCGAGCAGGCCGCCCAGAACGGCCACCAGCATGACCCGCGTGAACTCGAGGTCAAAGCCGAGGATGAGAATCGCCGGCATAGTGACGCCAACGCCGAAGGCGATCGACTCACCCGCCGAACCGGCGGTCTGCACGATGTTGTTCTCGAGGATCGTCGCGTCGCGCATCCCGAGTTTCGAAAAAATGCGGAACAGCGTGATGGAGATGACCGCCACGGGAATCGACGCGCTGACCGTCAGGCCGACCTTGAGAACAAGGTAGAGCGAAGAGGCCCCGAAGATTGCCCCCAGAATCGTCCCCATGATCACCGGGACGGCAGTCAGTTCGCGCAATTGGGTGGACGGGGGGATATAGGGCTCGAACGTCGCGGAAACCGGGACCTCAGGTCGGGAGCCGATCATGTCCGGGTACTCCTGCGTCACGCTCATGCCGTTTTCCTCCGGGAGTCTCCCCGACTTGCATCGGGCGGGCCATTGTACAGCGGTATCAGCCACTTACAGGCAATGGGGCATATGATTGAAGTATCGTGAAACTGTTTCTGGCTGCGGTTCTGCTCGCTGCCGCTTACGGTGGCGATTCGGGAGGCCGTCTCTTCGTTCATATCAGCCCCGGCTTCGAAGTGATCGTCGACGGAAAGTCGGCGGGAACCTCGACAGCGGATCAGGGGGGGATATTGGTTGGCAATCTCCCGCCCGGATCGCATCGGATCATCGTCCGCTCCGCCGACGGGCGGGAGGGATCATTCGCCGTTTCCATCGTCGAGGGGCAGACGACGAACATCGATGTGTCGCCGCTTGGGCTCCGGAGGAAACTGGCAACGACAACCAACGACGATGCGGGCATTCTGCGCGTAGTGTCGGTTCCGCGGGATTGCTCCGTGCAGTTCCGTGGCGCCAGCATGAACAAGAACGACGACGAGCTCGTGTTCGATGCCATTCCACCAGGGCGTTATCCGCTCGTTGTCGCGCGGGGGAAAGCAACGCTTAGCATGGATGTCGACGTGCCGACCGGCATGATCGTGACCGTACAGGCGGACTTCAAAGCCGGAAAGATCTGGACGACCGACACACGCCGGCGCACGCGGCGGGTCCAGGTCGCCGAGGCGAATGACGCATTGACGCCGCTGCTGATCCCGCCGTATTGGAAGTCGGCGATTCGCAGCGTGCTTCCGTCGGGTGTCTTTGTTGTGCTGGCCACGCCGGTTTTGCCGAACGGGGTGAAGGTCACGATGCGCGTGCCCTCCGGTGAGGTCGGCTACAGTTTGATCGAGAGTGTCGTGAACTCGACGGCGTTCAGCTCTGTCTCCGCCCCCGCCGCACCACGCCGGGAGCAGAACGGCTGGGTGGTCGACTTCATCTTTTACTTTCCGCTAAGTCACTAGGCCGCGTCGTGTTTGCCGCGAGGTAGCGGCCGGTCAGGCTGCGCGGGTTCACGGCGATTTCCGCCGGCGTCCCAACCGCGACCACTTCGCCTCCGCCATCGCCCCCCTCGGGACCGAGATCGATGACGAAATCGGCAGCTTCGATGAGCTGCAGATTGTGCTCGATGACCACCACGGAGTTGCCGCGGTCGATCAGATTGCGGAACGTCTTGATCAATTGCTCGACATCCGTCCAGTGAAGGCCGGTCGTCGGTTCGTCAAAGAGGAACAGCCGCGCTCCTTCGCTTTTCGTGTTTACACCGAGAAACGATGCGAGTTTGAGGCGCTGCGCCTCGCCTCCCGATAGCGAGTCAGTCGATTGTCCCAGCCGCAGGTAGCCGAGTCCGACCGAGCGGAGGGCGGCGAGCTTCTTCAGAATCGCGCGCTTGTCGACAAAGAATCGCATTGCCTCGTCGACGGTCATGGCCAGGATGTCGTGCACGTTCTTGTGGCGATACGCCACTTTCATTACCTGCTCGTTGAAACGACGGCCGCCGCATTTGTCGCAGATGATTTCAACGTCGGCGAGAAACTGCATGTCAATGCTCACCGTTCCCGCGCCCTCGCACGCGTCACAGCGCCCGCCCGTAGTGTTGAACGAGAACATGCCCGCGGTCACGCCGTTGAGTTTCGCCACGGTCGTCTCGGAGAGCAGCTTGCGGATCTCGTCCCACGCTTTGACGTAGGTCGCCGGATTGGAACGCGTCGAACGGCCAATCGGTGACTGATCGACGAGTTGCATGTCGTAAACCTGCTCGACACCTTCCAGCGCGTCGACCTTTCCGACTTCGACGCCGCTGACGCCGCGGTATTCGCGCTGATAGCGGTTGTACAGGCAGTTTCGAATCAGAGTCGATTTGCCCGATCCGGAAACGCCGGTGACGGCCACCAGGCCGCCGAGCGGAATGCTGACGTCGATGTTCTTGAGGTTGTGTTCACGCGCGCCGCGGATGGAAATGTTTGGTCCCTGGTCCCGAGCGCCAGCGAAGGACCCCGTGTGTGCTTGCGAGAAGGGCCCTTCGCTCCGCTCAGGACCAGGTGGACCTTCGTAGATCACCTTTCCGCCGAACTCTCCCGCGCCCGGGCCGAGCTCGATGGTGTGGTCGGCGCCGGCGATGATGGTCGGATCATGCTCGACGACGATCACGGTGTTTCCCGCGTTGCGCAGACGCCGCAGCACGGCCAGCAAGCGCTCGCTGTCGCGTGCGTGAAGTCCGATAGTAGGCTCGTCGATCACGTACATCGTTTCGGTCAGTGAGCTTCCGAGGGCCGCCGCGAGGTTGATGCGCTGCGACTCGCCGCCGGAGAGCGTCCGCGTCTGGCGATCGAGGGTGAGGTAGGAAAGCCCCACCTCATCCAGATAGGTCAGCCTGTTGAGGATTTCGCGTCGCAGGTGGCCGGCGGTGGCCTGTTCCTGCTTCGACATCGGGAGATACTCCCAAAAATGCCGCGCTGTGCGCACGTCCATGGCGAAAAGGTCGGCGACCACGCGTCCTCGAAATTTCACATTTGACGCCGCGGACTTCAGTCGCGATCCGTGGCAGTCGGGACACGGCTCGTAACTGCGGTATTTTGCAAGCTTGACCCGAACGTGGATCTTGTACTTCTTGGTCTCCAGCCACTCGAAAAATCCCTTGATGCCATACCACTTGCCGCGGCCGTTGTGGAGGAGGTTCGATTCGGCCGGCGTCAATTCGTCGATCGGGATATCGAGACGGATGCCGTACTTTTTCGCTGCGCGTTCAAGATCTTCGTAGCAGTCTTCGTAACCCGGCGAGTTCCACGGCGCGATCGGCAGTTCGTCAAGCCGCAGGCCGCGATTCGGAATCACCTTCTCCATGTCGATGCCGATGATCCGGCCGTAGCCCTGGCATTTCGTGCAGGCGCCCAGCGGCGAGTTGAATGAAAAGAGTTGCGGCGTCGGCTCCAGAAACTCCGTCCCGCAGCGATTGCACGCGAAACGCGACGTGAAGCGGTGGCTGATCCACCCCTCGGCGTTTTGCTCGAGTACGTTCACCGTTCCCTTGGAAATTTCGAAGGCTTGCTCGATGGCCTCCGTGATCGGCGTTCGCTTTCCCGGATCGATCCGCACGCGGGTGATGACCAGCTCGAGCGAAGTGGACGAGGAGGTGTC
>JBGPFD010000053.1:0-17285 GCA_041483175.1 Thermoanaerobaculia bacterium
CGCCCGCGCGAGCGCCGGTGCGGCGGCCTCGCTCTTCGGAATCCGGATCGCAGGAAAAGCCGAGGCGGGCCGGAAGATGTCGCTCGGCGGCGTCGCCTCGTCGGTCACGCCGGATGCGATTCTGCTCGAGCGTGTGCTCGATCCCGCGCTGCCGTTCGCATTCGCCGATGCGCGCCGATATCGCGGCATGCGCGGCGAGGTGAGCTTCGGCGGCGTCACCGCATTCTGGCAGCGACACAACGTGGGCAGCCACGTTGATGTCCGCGGGCTCGAGGCAACCATGCAGTCTCCGCCCGTCCCGCTGCTCGATCTCCCCGCGTTCCGGCTGACGGCCGGCGTCGCGCGCGCCACCGGAATTCGCGGCACGAAGGGATGGCTGGTGCTGCGTTGGACGCCGTGAACTGTTGACATCGATGGTGGGCAGCCCATACTCGGCATCGACCAACTTCAGCAAGAGGGTCCCCAAATGATCGCTCGGCGCACAGGCATGGTGGTACTGCTGTCGTTTGTCACGTCGTACGCAGTTGCCGATGTCACCGGGACGTGGAGCGGAAGTATTTCGGGCCCATTGGCGTGCAACGGTGTGCCATCAGTCACTCAGAGTTTTTCGGTCACTCTGAGTTTGTTGCAGACGGGAACTGCGATCACCGGCGACGTCGAGGTCACCGGTCGGTTTGACGCGTGTGTCGCTGGTTCGCCGACGCAAACTATTGATTTTCCGCTGAGCGGCACCATCTCCGGGTCGACCCTTGCCGGGACCTTTCCCGATGGGAACAACACCGGACAATTCACGGCGACGGTCAGCGGATCGTCGATGAGTGTCACGACGATTTCGGGCGGTGGAAACCCCCTGACTGGGACGCTCACGCAAACGAGCACGCAGCCGCCCGCCTCAGGATTCAGCGGGACGTACAACGGCACTTATAACTCTACCGTGACCGTCCAAGGATGCACGAATCTGTCTGGCTCTCTGAGTTCGTCCGGACCATTCACCGTCTCCATTTCCCAGGTTGGGAACGTCGTGGCAGGGGTTGCGACGCTGACCGCGTCAAAAGACTACGCAAACGACGGTACTGGAAACTGCACCATCATCATCGCTGATGGAGGAGGACCATTCTCCGGAACGATCAACGGGAACGTCTTGAGCGCTCCGCTTGTCAACGAGCACGGACAAGTGGAAGGCACAATCACAGCCACGTTCAGTGGGAATAACCTTTCCGGAACCGCGGTCACCACACGGGACCAAGTCACGTTCACCGCGTCGCGCACTTCAGCCGGTCTTCCGCCGATCGTCAGCAGCTTTACCGCGAATCCCTCCAGCATCAGCGCCGGCGATGCGTCGACGCTCTCGTGGGCCACGATCAACGCCAGCTCCGTATCGATCGACAACAGAATCGGGACTCAGGCACCGTCAGGAAGCGTGAATGTCCTGCCGGCTCAGACGACGACCTACACGCTGACCGCAAACGGACCGGGCGGAACCGCATCGGCATCGGTGACCGTTACGGTCGCCGCTGCGGCTCCGCGCATCGTCGTCGGCACGCTGCCCGCCGGAATGCTTCAGGCGACTGGCAGCTCCGGCGCGACCGACAGCTTCGCGCTTTCAAATGTCGGCACAGCGCCCGGCTCCATCACACTCACGCAGAGCGGCAACTTCTTCACGGTTGCTCCGAACTCGTTCACCCTCGCGCCGCGAGCGAGTCAAATGGTCGGGATCACTGCCAACACGCAGAACTCCGGTACATACGACGGAACGATCACGATCTCGCCGAACGGCATCACCGTTCCGGTGCATCTGCTCGTCGCCGCGCCTCCGACCGCGCCGGTGAACCCGCAGGCGACCATGCCGCGCAGCGATGTCTCCCTCCCCGCGGGTCAGAATCCGTCCGGCTCGGTATCGTTCAAGAACAACGGCAGCGGAACACTCGTGGGGATCGCCGTCGCCGACGTGCCGTGGATCGTGCCGCAAACCGGCACCATCACCATCGCGCCAGGACAGACGCAGCAGATCAGTTTCAACATCGATCGTTCGAAGCGGCCCGACAACGCAGCGCCGAGCGGAGGCGTGGTTGGAACGATCTCGCTCGTGTACCTCACCGGCGCCTTCTCCAAAGGCCTCGTCGCCCTCGGCTCGGCGCCGACGGGCAGCGTGTCGGTCACTATCGTCGATGTCGTCAAGCCGAACGTCGCCTCCGGCACTCCGCCGCCGCTACAATCGGGCGAAGTCGCCCTGTTCATCGATAACCTCGGCACGACGAACCGCTTCAACGGCGATCTGTCGATCTCCAGCCGGGCGCTCGTGCCCTCGATCGCCGATTTGCAGGTGTTTCAGTTTGCGGGCGCCAATCCGACTCAGCTCAGCGCGATTCCGTCGTTTTCGCCGAACGCCGGCATCTCCTTCCCTGCGATTACCAGGAATGTCTTCGGCATCGCGGGCGGCGGCCCTTTGCAGCTTCGGAGCAGCCAGGCGGCAAATCTCTCGCTGAGCGCGGTGGTGGCGTTGAACGGCTCGAACCCTTCGATTTCGTCGGCGACCGCGCTCCCGATTCTGCGCTCCGATCGCAGCGTCGGCGCTGGCGAACGCCTGGTTTTCACGGGTGCTGAGAACTCCCAAACGGCGAACGATGCGCTTGCGACGTCATTTTCCATCCAGGAGGTCACCGGCAACGCGGGACATGTTTCGCTGGAGTACCGCGACGCGAACGGAGCAATCGTTGGAACGGACAGCGGCGACGTTCCGGCGTTCCGCGCGCTCGGCGGCGGGACTCCGGCTGGAACGCGTTCCATCATCGCGACCAATGACAGCACGACCGCGGCGAGGTTCGCCGGATACGCGGTGATCAACGACGACACGACCGGCGACGGCTGGGTACTCACCGACCCGTCGCGGCAGTGGGGAAGCGCGTCGGGCCCGCTGATCGTGCCGCTCGTATCGACACGCACCGGCGCGCAGACCGACGTCTATGTCATGAACACATCGAACACCTCCGCATCGGTCACCGTCGCAGTCGATACGACCAATCGCCGTCGCGCGGTGCGTGCGACCGGCGCAACGTCGCCGCAAGCGTCGACCGTCGCGCCGATGAGCACCGCTGTGACGACGGTCGCGTCGCCGAACGGGTTCGTGCGCATCACCTCGACCGCATCGATCAGCGCCGCGGGACGTATCACCACCTCGGCCAGCGGCGGACTGTTCGGCAGCAGCCTTCCGGCGGTGCCGGTGTCCGCATCCCTCGCGGCGAGCCAGGGCAGGCGGTTCACAGGCGTCGATGATTCGTCCTCGAAAACCGTCGCTGCCGCGACAGCAGCCACCTATCGCGCGACATTGATGCTGATCGAAACCGCCGCGGAGAATGCCACGGTGCGCGTGACGCTTCGCTACAACTTCGTGGCCGGCTCGACCGTCAGCGCGCACGGGATTTCCTCGCGCGATTTCTCGATGGGGCCGAATCAGATGCTGACGATCGCCGATCTCGCGCGTTCGATCATCGGCGCGCAGCGCGACGCGTTCGGCGATCTGCGGAACATGCAGGTCGATGTCGATGTCATCGACGGGTCGGGGAAGGTCCTTCCGTTCCTCGAGGCGATGGACAACGCGTCGGGAGACATCATGGTGCGAGCGGAGTGATCGGCGAGGGCGCGCTATGATCCGCGCCCATGATCCACATCCACAACGGCGAGAGCACGGCCATGGCGGCGCGACGCGCCAACATTCCCGGCCGGCACGTTGCCTTTCGCGAGACGCTGACCGCCGGACCGGTGCGGCCGCGATTGTTGCCGCAGGAGTGGATCGAGGAGCGTGCCCGCTTTCTCGCGGAGAACTACGATCAGAATCTCCTCCGCACCCGCACCGAGCTTCTAGATCAGGAGCGGGCCCTCGACGACGCGCGGCGTGAAGACGAGGTGGTGCTGTGGTTCGAGCACGACCTCTTCTGTCTGGTCAACTTCCTCTATCTCCTGTCGCGGCTCGGCAAGGCGCGGCGCCTGTCGATCATCTGGTCGCCGCAGCCGCTCGGGGCGATGAACGAAGTGGAACTGCTGAAGGTCTTCCAGTCTCGCGCCGCCGTCCTTCCGGCGATGATGCGAAGCGCCGCGAACGCCTGGAACGCATTCGCCTCCGACGACGCCACCGCGCTGAACCGCCTGGTCATGGAGCCGAGCGCGGAATTTCCGTTTCTTCGCGACGGCTTCCGGCTGCACGCGTCGCGCTTTCCGTCGATCCGCGACGGACTCGGCGAAGTCGAGCGCCGCGCGCTGGAAGGGGTCGTCGCCGGGGCGACCGATTTCATGGCCCTCTTCACACGGTTCGACGAGAATCCGCCGCGCTTCGGATTCGGCGACGGCGAATTTCTCCGCCACCTGCGGCGGCTGGCCACCTGCGTCGTGCCGATGATCACCATCAGCGAAGCGGAGGGGAATCCGCCCAAGGCGCTCTTCGCCATCACTCCCGCCGGACAGAATGTGCTCGACGGCAAGGTCGATTTCGTCGAGTTGAACAACGCCGGCTTCTGGCTCGGAGGGGTCCATCTCACGCGCGATCGGATGTGGCGATGGGACGCGCAGAAGCAGGCACTCATCGCGCAGCCGGCGCGCGCCTGACCACCCGCCCCGGTTTCGCGCCGGCGTGTCGAAATTGCCCCAGGCACGCGTCCTCGATCACCAGATCGATGGCGGCACTTTCCGGCGACTCTCCCCGCCGCTGCCGTCGTAGATCATTCCGTTACGGATGACGATGTCGTATGTTGGTTAGCGAGCAGTGTCAGTGTTGGCCAACGCATCGGTAGAGCATACGGCGATCGGACGAGTTGTGATCCCGCCGAAGGTGCCGCCTCAGCTCACTCTTTTCTACAGCACCATCGACTTCGACGGCCGCATCGACGGGCGGATCAGGAATGTTGTCCGTTCCGCGACACTCTTCACCTGCCATCAGGTTCACCGCACGAATGTGCAACGTGTAGGGGCCGGCGTCCCCGCCGGCCTAACGGCGAGCGAGGCGCCCGCCGCCACACCGACATGCGATGCGTTGTGGAGCGACGCGCGGCAGACAGCTCTGGGCATCAAAGTCGCCGACTGCCTGCCGCTGTCGCTGATCGATCCGTCGCACGGCGTCATTGCCAACATTCACTCGGGCTGGCGCGGCGCGGTGCAGGGCATCACCGCCGCGACGCTCGAGGCGGCGCCGCTCGATCCTGCATCATCGCTGGCCTTTTTCGGCCCATCGATTCGCGTCTGCTGCTTCGAGGTGGGGGAGGAGGTGGCCGCGCAATTCGATCCCCGCTTCGTCGACCGTACACGCGGCGCGAAGCCGCACGTCGACATCGCCGCGTTCACGATTGACGTCCTTCGCCGGCGCGGGTTCCAGGACGAGAACATCATCGACACGGGGTTGTGCACGCGCTGTGATGGTTCGATCTTCCACTCCTATCGTCGCGACAAGCGAAGTGGACGAAACCTTGCAATTGTCGCGCAGTAACGGCAACCGGTGAACGATCAATGCCTGATTTCAAACCACGCCTGCCGAAACGACGTACCGTTTTCCAGGCCCTCTCCATCATCGTCGTGGCGATCCTTGTCGGCTTCGCGCTGCTCTCGCTCTTCGTCTACAAGGAATCGGTCGGAAAGTTCGAGATCCGCCGCGTCTCGCTGCCGACGCGGATTTACGTCGACTACACGCCGCTCCGCCCCGGTGTCGCTCCGGGGCCCGACGACGTCCTGGAGAAACTCGACCGGCTCGGCTATCGCCAGGTCGCCGGCGTCTCGAACAGCGGCGAGTACAACCCGCGGCACGGCGGCATCGACATCTACACGCGTGCCTTCACGCATCCGACCGGGCAGTACGCCGCGCAGCCGGTCCGCGTCTCGTTCAAAGGCGGCGTAGTCGCCTCGGTAATCTCGCTGCGCGATTTGCAGCCGGTGGAGAACGCTGGGCTGGAGCCGGAACTGCTGACGTCGATCCTCGGCGATCAGCTCGAGAACCGGCGCCCGGTGACGCTCAATCAGGCGCCGCAGATCCTGCAGGACGCGGTGATCGTCACCGAGGATGTGCGGTTCTGGCATCACCCGGGGATCGATCCGCTGGGGATCCTCCGCGCGACGTTCCGCAACGTGCGCGCCCGCGGCGTGACGCAAGGCGCCTCCACATTGACGCAGCAGGTCGTGAAAAACTACTACCTCACGCCGGAGCGG
The DNA here is from genome assembly GCA_041483175.1 of Thermoanaerobaculia bacterium. Taxonomy (GTDB): domain Bacteria; phylum Acidobacteriota; class Thermoanaerobaculia; order Gp7-AA8; family Gp7-AA8; genus Gp7-AA10. Next base: position 6,187 of record JBGPFD010000053.1, read on the forward strand.
ACGCTGCGACGGAAATTGGTCGAGGCGTTCATGGCGGTAATCCTCGACGCGAAATACTCCAAGCGGGAAATCCTCGAGGCCTATCTCAACGACATCTACCTCGGGCGCAACCGTTCGATCTCTGTGATCGGCGTCGGCGAGGCGTCGCACTATTACTTCGGCAAGCCGGTCACCGAGATCACCGTCCCCGATGCCGCGTTGCTGGCGGGCATGATCCGTAGCCCGAACAACTATTCGCCGTTCACGCACCCCGACCTCGCGCTGCAGCGCCGCAACCTGGTGCTCGGTCTGATGCTGCACTACAAGAAGATCGATCGGGCCAGGTACGACGCCGGAATCAAGACCCCGCTGCCGCGCCGGCCGTTCCGCGAGCGGACAGGCCTCTCCTCGATCCCGTTTTACGTCGATCGCGTGCTGCAGGAGATGGATCGCGATTACGGCATCAACGACGTCAAGGGGCACGGGCTGCAGATCTACACGGCCATCGATCTCGATGCGCAGGATGCGGCGGCGAAGACGCTGGAGTCGGGACTGGAAAGCCTCGAGCGCGGCAGCCGCTACCTGCAGCGCCACAGCTCGCCGCTGCAGGGGGTGATCATCGATGTCGACGTCCCGACGGGGGAGATTCGCGCGCTGGTCGGCGGGCGCAACTACGACACGAGCCAGTTCAACCGCGCGCTGAACGCGAAGCGGCAGATCGGATCACTGGTCAAGCCGTTCGTCTACTCCACGGCGTTCGAGCCCAGCCTCTCGCAGCAGAACATCACGCAGGCCACGCTGGTCAGCGACACGCGGTTCGTGCTCCAGCGCCACTTCGCACCCGACTGGTCGCCGCGCAACTATGAAGACGCGTATCACGGCACGGTCACGGTCCGCGAAGCGATGGAAGAATCGATGAACTCCGCCTCGGTGCGGATCGGCCTGGCCACCGGGATTCCGTCGATCATCCGTACCGCGCACACCCTCGGCGTGCAGACCGAAATTCCCGACAATCCGGCGATGCTCCTCGGCGCGATCGGCATTCCGCCCATCGAGATGGCCGACGCGTATGCGACCATCGCACGGATCGGTTCGCGCCTCCCGCTTCGCTCCATCCGATTCGTCACCGACGATCGCGGCCGCGTTGTCTCCGCCGGTGATGCCGTGCAGCCGGTCCAGGTCTTTCCCGCGCGCGACATGTACATCATGACCGACGTGATGAAGGGAGTGCTCAACCGCGGGACCGGCGCCCGGGCGCGTTCGATGGGCTTCCGTCTGACCGCAGCGGGGAAGACCGGAACGACGAACGACAAGCGCGACGCCTGGTTCATCGGATTCACGCCGAAGACGCTGGCGCTGACGTGGGTTGGATTCGACGACAACGCACCCCTCGGGTTGTCCGGAGCGGAGGGAGCGGTGCCGATCTGGACGCGCTACATGCTGCAGGCTACCGGCGGTGAGCCGAAGGTCGATTTCGCCGTTCCCGCCGGCATCGCCTTCGAAGACGTCGACGAGACCAGCGGCGGCGTGGCCACGCAGCTCTGCCCGCCGAACGTCGTGGTGCGGGAGGCATTCAAGAACGGCACGCAGCCGTCGAATCCGTGCCCGCTGCACAACCCGCAGGCGCCACCGCCTCCCATGCTCGATCAGTTCGGCAATCCGATCGCACTCGACACGACGGGCGCTATACCAACAAATACTATAGAAACGGCCGCCCCGCCCCCGGCCACGCCCCCGCCGCCGGCTACCCAGACCACCACAACGACCGGCACGCCCCCCTGACGCCGATGTAGCGCCGGCTCTCAGCCGGCGCATTGGAGCCGCCTGAGAGGCGGCTCTACATCCGTGTTACTCTACGTCCCATCATGACCATCCGGGAGCGTCTTTGGCTCGCCTCGAGCCGCTAGTCCGATTGTCGTCGTCGACAACTACGACTCCTTCACTTACAACCTGGTTCAGCAGATCGAGCGCCTCGCGGGGCGCGCAGTGCGCGTGGTGCGCAACGACGCCTTTGATCCCGAGGCGCTGCTGGGCGAACGGCCCGAGGCGATCGTCATCTCGCCCGGCCCCGGCACGCCGGCGCGCGCCGGGCGCATCGTCGAGCTGATCCGCGCCAACCGCTCGGTCCCGCTACTCGGCGTCTGCCTCGGGCATCAGGCCATCGGCGAGGCCTTCGGCGCGCACATTGGCCGCGCGGGCGTGCCGGTGCACGGGAAGGTCACCGAGGTGATGCACTGCGGCGAGCGGCTGTTCGCCGATTGCCCCTCGCCGATGCGGGCGGCCCGCTACCACTCGCTGGCCGTCGATCGCGGCACGGTCCCGCGCGAGCTGGTCATCGATGCGGAAACGAGCGACGGCGTGATCATGGCTGTTTCCCACCGCGAGCGGCCGATCTACGGAATCCAATTCCATCCCGAATCGTTCGGCACCGCAGGAGGCGATCAAATCATCCGCAATTTTCTCCGCGAGGTGGAGCGATGATCGGCGCCGCGATCAAGAAGCTCGTCGATGGACAACATCTCGGGCGTCGGGAGATGCACGACGTCTTCGGCTACGTCATGGACGGCAAGGCGTCGGACGTGCAGAAGAGCGCGCTGCTCATCGCCCTGCGGATGAAAGGGGAGACGGCCGAGGAGATCACCGGCGCGGCGATGGCCATGCGCGAGCGCATGACACCGCTGACGGTCGATCGCCCGAATGTCATCGATACCTGCGGTACGGGCGGCGACGGCCGCGGCACGTTCAATATCTCCACGGTCGCGGCGCTGGTGGCGGCGGGGGCGGGGGCGGCGGTGGCTAAGCACGGCAATCGCGCGGTGTCGTCGTCGTGCGGCAGCGCCGACCTGCTGATGGAGCTCGGCGTGGCCATCGATCTCGATGCGGCCCGCATGAGCGAAGTGCTGCGGCGGACCGGGATCTCTTTTCTCTTCGCGCCGAAGCTTCATCCAGCGATGGGTGCGATGGGCGGCGTACGCCGCGAGCTCGGCGTGCGCACGATGTTCAATGTCCTCGGGCCGCTCACGAATCCGGCGTTCGCGCGGCGCCAGGTCCTCGGCGTGTATGCCGACCATCTCGTCGACGTCCTTGCGCGCGTGCTGCTGGCCCTCGGCGCTGAGCACGCCATGGTCGTGCACAGCAGCGACGGGCTGGACGAGATCTCCGTTTCCGCGCCGACGCGCGTCTGTGAAGTCTGCTACGGCGAGATTCGCGGCTATGAAGTCACGCCGGAGGAGCTGGGAATTCCACGCCATCCGATCGAACTCATTGCCGGCGGCGATCCGAGCGAGAACGCGCGAATCGCGCGGGCGATCCTGCAGGGAGAAGACGGCGCGCGCGCCGACATCGTGGCGGCGAACGCCGGAGCGGCGATCTACGTCGCCGGAATTGCGCCGACCATCCGCGACGGTGTGGTCCTGGCGCGCGAATCGATCGCCGAGGGGCGCGCCATGGAGAAGCTCCAGCAGCTTGTCGACGTGTCGCGCGAAATGGCGAGGTGAGGATGTCACCCCGAGCGACAGCGAGGGGCCTGGAGGCGTGGACGGCGCGAGAGTCATCCTTCGTTCGCCGCCCGCCCGCCAGGCGCCTCGCTGACGCTCGGCGTGACAGATGGCGATGAGCGACTTCCTCGAGGACATCGTGGCGCGCACCCGCAAGCGCCTGCGCGATTTTCCGCCTGTGCGTCCGGCGCGCGCCCGCGTTCCCTTCACCTTCTCGAAAGCTCTGAGTGTAGAACCGGCTCTCAGCCCGTTTGAGCCGGCTGAGAGCCGACTCTACGTTCGCATCATCGCCGAGATCAAGGCCGCGTCCCCCTCGGCCGGTCCGATTGTTCCCAATCCCGATATCGAGCAGATCGCTGCCGATTACGCGCGTGGCGGAGCGGCGGCGATCTCCATCGTCACCGAGCCGGAGCTCTTTCACGGTTCCGATGCCTGGATCGCGCGCGCGGCCGCGGCGTCGGGCCTGCCGGTGCTGATGAAGGACTTCGTCATCGACGAGCGGCAGCTCCTGCGCGGCGTGGCCGCCGGTGCGAACGCGATCCTTTTGCTGGCGTCGCTCCTCGACGGAGCGCAGATCCGCCGATCGATCGCACTGCTCGACGAGTTCGGCTGCGACGCGCTGGTCGAAGTCCACGACGTGCGCGAGCTCGATCGCGCGCTGGAAGGGGAGGCGCGCGTGATCGGCGTGAATAATCGCGATCTGCGCACGTTTCGCGTCGATCTGAGAACCGCGGAGACGCTGTCGGCGCGGATCCCGGCCGGAGCGATCCGGGTGGCGGAGAGCGGAATCAAAACTCGCCAGGATATTGACCATCTCCGCACGTGCGGATTCCACGCCTTCTTGGTCGGAGAGTCGTTGTTGCGGCAGAATGACCGCGCGGCCGCCGTGAGGGCTCTGCTGGCATGACCAAAATCAAGATCTGCGGCATCACGCGCGAGGAAGACGCGCTGTTCTGCGCCGAGCAGGGGGCCGATTTTCTGGGCTTCATCTTCGTTCCGGGATCGCCGCGTTTCATCGAGCCGGAGCGGGCCGCGGCCATCGCCGCGCGCCTGCGCGAGCGGGAGAAACCTCCGAAGATCGTCGGCGTCTTTCATGACGCGTCAAACGATTACATCCGCGAAATCGGCGCGCTGGTCGGCCTCGATCTCGCGCAACTGCACGGCAGCGAGACCGACGACGACATCCACAACCTCGGTATCCCGGCGGTCAAATCGCTGCGTGTCGGCGACACGCTTCCCGACACGCACGCCTGCCCCAACGCCGCGTGGCTCCTGTTCGACACCTACGACGATCGGCGCGCCGGCGGCACTGGCCGCCGTTTCGACTGGTCACTGCTGGCGCTTTACGATCGGTCCAAACCGTTCTTTCTCTCCGGCGGGATCGATCCCGACAACGTTGTCGCCGGCATCAGCCTCGTACGGCCGGATGCCATCGATCTCTCCAGCGGCGTAGAGTCGGAGCCGGGAATCAAGGATCCGGAAAAGGTTGCGCGTCTCTTCGAAAGGGTGCGGCGAGGATGAGTCGCCGAACGGCTGATAAAGGTGTGGGAGCGACCGCCCCCGGCCGCTCAGCGGCGGGCGAGGGCGCCCGCCGCCACACACAAGGCCACATGCCCGATCGCCGCGGCTATTTCGGCGAGTTCGGCGGCAAGTACGTTCCGGAAACGCTGATGGCGGCGCTCGACGAATTTGAGAGCGCCTACCGCAAGCTCCGTCGCGATGGCGCATTCCGGCGGGAGTTCAAATCGATTCTGGCGAACTACGTCGGACGGCCGACCGCGCTCACCGAAGCGCCGAAATTCGCCGCGAAGTGCGGCGGCTTCCGCCTATTCCTCAAGCGCGAAGATCTCAATCACACCGGCGCGCACAAGATCAACAACGCCATCGGGCAGGCCCTGATCGCCAGGAGCATGGGGAAGCAGCGCATCATCGCCGAGACAGGCGCCGGACAGCACGGCGTGGCCACGGCAACGGCCTGCGCGCTTCTCGGACTGCAATGCGTCGTCTACATGGGCGAGGTGGACATGGCGCGCCAGGAGCTGAACGTCTTCCGCATGCGGATCCTCGGTGCGGACGTCGTCCCGGTCTCCACCGGCAGCCGCACGCTGAAGGATGCCATCAACGAGGCGCTCCGCGACTGGGTCACCAACATCCGCACCACGCACTACATCCTCGGCTCGGTCCTCGGGCCGCATCCCTATCCGATGATCGTGCGCGATTTTCAGTCGGTGATCGGGCGCGAGGCGCTCGCACAACTCCGCAAGCGTACCGGGGGCCTGCCCGATGTGGCCGTCGCCTGCGTGGGCGGCGGATCGAATTCGATCGGACTCTTTTTCGAAATGTTGAAACACAAATCGATCCGCCTGATCGGCGTCGAGGCGGGCGGGCGCGGGCGGGAGCTCGGCCAGCACGCGGCGCGGTTCAGCGGCGGCGCGCTCGGAGTGCTGCACGGCACGCGATCGATGATTCTGCAGGACGAGTTCGGGCAGATCGCCGAGACGCATTCAATTTCCGCGGGACTCGACTATCCTTCGGTCGGCCCGGAACACGCGTACCTGCAGAAGATCGGGCGTATCGAGTATTACGACTGCGACGACGAGCTCGCGCTAGAGGCGTTTCACCGTCTCAGCGAAACCGAGGGGATCATTCCGGCCTTGGAGTCGGCGCACGCGCTCGGCTGGCTCCTGCGAAACGGGAAGTCGCTCGATGGCATCGTGGTGGTCAATCTCTCCGGGCGCGGGGACAAGGATGTGCCGCAAGTGGCGGCGCTGGAGTGATGAGCCGGGTTCGTTCGCTCTTCAAACGCCTCCGCGCCGAACACCGCCTCGGCCTCATCGCCTACATCACCTGCGGCGATCCTGATCGGGAGACGACGGTGCGGATCATCGAGGCGCTGGAACGCGCCGGCGCGGACGCCATCGAACTCGGCGTTCCGTTCTCCGATCCGATTGCCGACGGGCCGGTGATCCAGGCCGCCGCGCAGCGCGCGCTGGCGAAAGGGACGACGCTGGCAGACGTGTTCACCATCGCGCGCGCCGTGCGCGCGAAAAGCGAGATTCCTCTGATCGCTTTCTCGTATGTCAATCCTGTCATCCGCTACAGCGCGGAGCGATTCGCGGCCGACGCAGAGCTGGCCGGTATCGACGCGATGCTGTTGACCGATCTTCCGCCCGAGGCGGCCGGAGAGGTGCGGAACGCCATCCGGGCGCATCGCATCAGCGGTGTATTTCTTCTCGCACCGACCTCCAGCGACGCGCGCACCGCCATGGTGGACCGCGCCTCCGATGACTTCATCTACTACGTCTCGACCACCGGGGTGACCGGCGCGCGGAAGGATCTCGATCCGGCGCTGTTGTCGCGGCTCGCCGAGGTGCGCGCGAAGGTGAGGAAACCGCTCGCGGTGGGATTCGGGATTTCCGAGCACGCGCATTACGCGGCGCTGCGCGATCGCTGCGACGCCATTGTCGTCGGCAGCGCAATCGTGCGGGCCATTGCTTCGGGCGATCCGGCCGGCGCGCCCCGTCGTGCCGCAGATGTCGTGCAGCGCATCCTTGGAAAAAGTTAACAGTTAACGGTTAACAGTTAACAGAAACATAATTTGTACGGTTAACTGTTAACTGTTAACTGTTAACTCTTGACGGAGCCGACCCGAATGCGTACCCTAATCGCCCAATGAACGCCCCCTCCTTCGTGTACGCGTATACCTACGACCGCTAGCGAGGGGCAGCGTGTCGCGTCCCGTCGCGGAGAAGGGGCGCTCGACAGCAACGAATCGACCACCTCTTCTCGGCGACGGGAAGGGGTTTTTTGTTATGGATCGATTCGACGCAAAACAGGAAATTGACCGCATTCGCGACGCCATCGACCGCGTGGACGAAGTCATCGTCCGCCTGTTGAACCAGCGCGCGAAGTACGCCATCGAGATTGGCGAGATCAAGGGGATTCTTGAATTGCCGGTCTACGCGCCGGAGCGGGAAAAAGACGTGCTGACCCACGTGGAGAAAATATGCGAAGGGCCGCTCGACGCCTCGTCGATGCGCAGGCTTTTCGAACGAATCATCGACGAGTCGCGGCGCATGGAACGCCAGGCCGCGACGCACGAGTAGGAGACAGCATGGTCATTCTCATGGAAAAGAACACCGCGGAATCGAACATCGAGCGCGTCATGTCCGAGCTTGTCAAGCGCGGCTTTGATGTCCATCGCTCCACCGGAGCCGATCACACCGTTCTCGGCGTGGTCGGAGACGTTCAGAGCATCGATCCGCGCGAATTCGAGCCGTTCGACGGCGTGCAGAAAGTGGTGCGCATCAGCGAGCCATTCAAGCTCTCCAGCCGGTCTTTCAAGCGCGACAAGACGGTGGTCAAGGCACGGGGCGTGGAGATCGGCGGGCCGGAGGTGGTGGTCATGGCCGGTCCGTGCACGGTCGAGAGCGAGACGCAGGTCTTCGAGATCGCGCGGCGCGTCGCCCGCGCGGGCGCGCGCGTCCTCCGCGGCGGGGCGTACAAGCCGCGGACCTCGCCGTACGCGTTCCAGGGGATGGGCGTGGAAGGGCTGAAGTTGCTGCGCGCCGCCGCCGACGAATGCAACATGGCCACGGTCTCCGAGGTGATGGAGATCAGCCAGATCGAAAAGATGCTGGAGTACGTCGACATCCTGCAGGTCGGCGCGCGGAACATGCAGAATTTCAATCTGCTGACCGCGTTAGGCCAGGTGCGCCGGCCGGTGCTGCTGAAGCGTGGCATGTCGGCCACCATTCAGGAGTGGCTGCTGGCGTCGGAGTACATCCTGAGCGGCGGCAACTACGACGTGATCCTTTGCGAACGCGGGATCCGCACGTTCGAGACGTACACCCGGAACACGCTCGACATCTCCGCCATCCCGGTGATCGACAAGCTGTCGCACCTTCCGATCATCGCCGATCCGTCGCACGCGGTCGGAAGGCGGGATAAGGTGATGCCTCTTGCGCGGGCGATTGTCGCGGCCGGGGCGGACGGCGTGCTGATCGAGGTTCATCACGATCCCGAAAAGGCCGTCTGCGACGGCCCGCAGTCGCTCTACCCCGACCAGTTCGCGCGTCTCATGGACGAGCTGCGCATCATCGTCCCCGCGGTGGGCAGGCGGCTGTAAGGCCGGGGCGCTGGTACCATGTTCTCGACTCATGCCGCACGATGACGAGCGCGCACGCGACGACTTCACGGGCGAGGCGGAAGAGCTGCTCGACGCGCTGTCGCGCGATCTGGCGGACTTCGAAGCGCAGGGGAGCAACGTCCGCCCCGAGCTGGTCAACAAAATCTTCCGCGGGGTGCACTCGCTCAAAGGCCTCGCCGGAATGCTGGGATTCGGCGAGATCGCCGAGCTGGCGCACAGCCTCGAGGACATGCTCGACCGGCTGCGCATGGGGCGCATCCCGATCAGCAAAGCGCTCACCGATCTGCTGTTCGATTCCGTCGACGCGCTCAACCGGCTGGTGATCGCCGCCGGCGATTCCTCCGTGCGCGGGATGATCGATCTCTCTCCGCTCGCCGCGCGCATCGACGGCATCGTGCACAACGAGCCACAGAAGAGCGGCGTTCTTCTCGCCGAGGTGGCCCTCGACGAGCAGACGCGAAAATCGCTCACCGAATACGAGGAACATCGCCTGGCTGAGAACATCCGCGCGGGGAAGCACATCGTGTCCATCGAGGCGCGATTTGATTTTGCCGACTTCGACGAGAAGCTGCGCGGGCTGACGGCGAAGCTGATTGAATCGGGCGAGGTGCTCTCCACGCTGCCCGCCGTCGATCCCGGCGGCGGGATCGGATTCCGGTTGCTGTATGGATCGGAGCTCAGCGAGGACGCGGTCGCGGCGATCGTGGCGAATGCGAAAGTGACGTCGCTGGGCCCGCTGAAGCCGGCCCGCACACTGGAGGCTCCCAGACTCGAGGCGGACGAGGAAGTCTCCCTCCGCTCGGTGTCGCCGACGGTGCGCGTCGACATCGGGAAGCTCGACGCGGTGATGAACACCATCGGCGAGCTGTTGATCGAGCGCAATCAACTCGACGCGCTGGCCCGATCGCTCGCAGGACGGCAGGCGAACGAGCTGGCAAAGATCGCACGCAACCTCGACCGCAAGCTGAAGGAGCTGCAGAAATCGGCCATCGAGCTGCGCATGGTGCCCGTCGGCCAGATCTACACCAAGCTGTCGCGCAACGTGCGGAAGCTCGCCCGCGAGCTGAACAAGAACATCGAGCTCGTGCTGCGTGGCGAAGAGACGGAGCTGGACAAGATGATCGTCGAGGAGATCACCGATCCGCTGATGCACATCATCCGCAACGCGCTCGATCATGGCATCGAGCCGCCGGCGGAACGGACGTCGGCCGGAAAGCCCGCGGCGGGCCGCGTCTCGCTGGTTGCCTACCAGCAGGGGAACTCGGTGGTCGTCGACGTGACCGACGACGGCCGGGGCATCGATCCGGAGAACGTGCGCCGGAGCGCGGTGCGGCGCGGTTTGATCGCCGAGGACGAGCCGGTCGATGCCGCGCGTGCGTACGAGCTGCTCTTCACGCCGGGGTTTTCGACGGCGTCGGCCGTCAGCGAGATCTCCGGCCGCGGCGTCGGGCTCGACGTGGTGAAGAAGAACATTCACCAATTGAAGGGCACCATCGACGTAATCTCCGCCGTCGGGAAAGGAGCGACGTTCCGCATCACGCTGCCCATCACGCTGGCCATCATTCAGGCGCTGATCGTGCGCGCCTCCGGCCAGCGATTCGCCATTCCGCTCACCGCGGTCGAAGAGTCGCTGCGCATCCAGGCGCGCGAGATCAGCACCGTCGAAGGGCGCGAGGTGCTCGCGCTGCGCGATCTCACCCTGCCGCTGGTCCGCCTCTCGGACGCGTTTTCCATCGGATCCCGTGGTGGCGAGCAGACCGACGCCAAGCTCTTCGTGGTGGTGACCCGCTCGGGGGAGCGGCTGGCCGGCGTGGTCGTCGACGCGATCGTGCGCCAGCAGGAAATCGTCATCAAGGCGATCGGCGCGCGACTGGCGAACACGCCGGGCATCGCCGGCGCGACCGAGATTGGCGAGGGAGAGATCGTGCTGGTCCTCGACGCCGGCTCGCTCATCGAACATTTCGGCGGCAGCGCACGCGAACGGCGCGTCCCGGCCGCCCACTGATCAAAATGGCCTGGCAGCGGCCTCAATCGAAGGGGAATGTCCCGTCCGGCGTTTTCCTTTTCGGGTTGCCCGCACCCTTTGGGGAGTCGCCAAGTGGTAAGGCATCGGTCTTTGGAGCCGACATTCGGTGGTTCGAATCCACCCTCCCCAGCCAGCGGGCACGGCCCGCTGCGTTGGTCGGCATAGCCTCGGCCACCATTTTGTCAGGTGCCGCGATTCGGGCGAAGCCATTCCTGGTTCGATCATCGTCCACCCTCCTCAGCCAGCGGGCACGGCCCGCTGCGTTGGTTGGCACAGCCTCGGCCACGATCTTGTCAGGTGCCGCGATTCGGGCGAAGCCATTCCTGGTTCGATCATCGTCCACCCTCCCCAGCCAGCGGGCACGGCCCGCTGCGTTGGTTGGCACAGCCTCGGCCACGATCTTGTCAGGTGCCGCGATTCGGGCGAAGCCATTCCTGGTTCGATCATC
>JBGPFD010000054.1:0-16776 GCA_041483175.1 Thermoanaerobaculia bacterium
CCTGGAACTGCGATTCGTCGTCCTGCGGAAGGAAGTTCTTGTTGACCACGATGATCAGCGGCACGGTCATCAGGAAGGTGATGATCATGACGGTCACGATGACCCAGCGATGATGCAACGACCAGTCGAGCATCCGCAGGTACGCGGCCTCGACGTGGTGATAGAAGCCCTTGTGCGTCCGCTCGCGCTCCTCGTCCCGCTCGATCTCTGCGCGCTGCAGAAAACGGCTGGACATCATCGGCGTCAGGGTGAAGCTGACCAGCAGCGACACGGCGATGGCGAAGGCCATGGTCACGCCGAAGGAGTTCATGAAGCGGCCGACGATGCCAGCCATGAAGGCCACCGGCAGAAAGACCGCGATCAGCGACAGCGACGTCGACAGGACCGCCATGCCGACCTCGCGCGTTCCCTCGACCGCCGCCTGCTTCGGCGGCATCTTCTTCTGCTCGATGAAGCGGAAGATGTTCTCCAGCACCACGACCGCGTCGTCGATGACGATGCCCACCGCGAGCGTCAGCGCCAGAAGCGTGATGACGTTCAGCGTGAAGTTCTCGTAGCGCATCGTGGCGAAGGTGGCGATGATCGAGCTGGGGATGGCCACCGCTGCGATCAGCGTCGCGTGCGACTTCCGGAGGAAGAGCCAGATGATCAGTACCGCGAAGACCGCGGCGACGATGGTAACCACGTTGATCGCGAAGTGCTCGTGCGCGATCGCGCCGAACGCGAGAATCAGCGAGACCGGAACCGCCAGCAGGGCCCGCCACGACGGCACTGAGAGGAAGATCCAGACGATCAGCGCGGCGAAGAGCGCTCCGAGGAAGAGATGTTCCTGCACCGCATCGACGGCCGCCTTGATGTACTCCGACTGATCGCGGACAAGCTGCATCTGCCAGCCCTTCGGCAGATCTTTCTTCAACTCGCCGATGCGGTTCTTGAGCGTGTTGACCACCTCGACGGTGTTGGTCCCCGACTGTTTGCGGATGAACATGACCACCGCGGGCTTGCCGTCGACCGAGGCGATCGTTTCAGGATCGGCGACGCTGTCTTCGATATGCGCCACATCGCCGACCTTGACTACGTATCCGTTCCGCTCGGCGATCGGAATGTTGGCGAAGTCGGCCGGCTCCTGCACGCGGCCGTACGTCCGGAGCGTGAGGTCGTGCAGCCCCTGCTCCACTTTTCCGCCGGGGATCTGCACGTTCTGCGACTGCAGCGCGTTCACCAACTGCGACGTCGTAAGGCCGACCGAGGCGAGCTTCGCCGTGTCGACGACGACGTTGATCTGCCGCGGGCGCCCGCCGACGATCAGCACCTGACCGACACCGCTGAGCGATTCCAGCCGGCGCCGCAGCTTCTTGTCCGCGAACTCCGTGACGTCGCGGATCGGCGCCGGACCGGAAAGGGCGATGGCCAGGACCGGGATGGCGTCCGGATCGATCTTCTGGATGATCGGAGGATCGGCATCCTTCGGCAGATCGCGCAGGATGGTGTTGACCTTGTCGCGCACTTCCTGCGCCGCCACGTCGAGGTTCTTCTCCAGCACGAAGCTGACGATGACCTGCGACGTTCCCTCGGAGGAAACCGACTGGAGCTGGTCGATGCCACTGATGGTGTTGACCGCTTCCTCGATCTTGTCGGTGATGTCGGTCTCGATCTCTTCCGGCGCCGCGCCGATGAGACGCGTGGTGATGGTGATGGTCGGAATGTCGACCTTCGGAAACCGATCGAGCCCCAGCTGGCGGTACGAGAACCAGCCGACTACCACGAGCGAGAGAACGATGACCGTGGCGAAGACGGGGCGGCGGACGCAAATTTCGGCGAGTTTGTACATATCGTGTTTGCCTTGTTGCCGTTTTCACGGAGTACGGCACGGCGCAGCCGTGCCCTACCTTGGTTCCATCTCAACGCGTGCGAACAATCCCGGCCGCAGCCTCCCGTCACGGTTCGCAAATTCGGTTTCCACGAAAAACGATCGTGTCGCAGGGTCGATAACGCCGCCGACGGTGGTCACCTTTCCTTCGAACACCTCGCCCGGATACGGATCGGCGGTCGCCTTGACGATCTGGCCGCGATGCACCTGCGCCAGGTACTTCTCCGGGACACGGAAGCGCAGCTTCAGCGGCGAGATCTGCACGACGACGAGCGCCACCGCATTTTCGCCCAGCCGCTGCCCGACGTTCGTCCGTTTCTCGCCGATGACGCCGTCGATCGGCGAGCGGAGAACGGAGTCGGCGAGCTGCTGGCGGTAAATCGAGGCCTGCGCCAGCATCGACGCCTTCGCCGCGTGCGCCTGGTCGTACGCCGCCTGCGTGCGATCGAAAGTCGCCTGCGGGATCGATTGTTTCGCGATCAGCTCTTTCTTCCGCTCCAGGTCGCGCTGCGCATCCTCCTCGGCCGCAGCGGCGCGCTGCGCGTCCGCTTCGGCCTTCTGCAGGTTTAGCTTGACGTAGTCCGTTTCCAGCTCGAGCAGCGGCTCACCCGTGCGCACGCGCGAGCCTTCGTCGACGTAGAGCTTCCCCACGCGGCCGGGAAGCTTCGCCGACAGCTCCGAGCGGACCGGCGACATGAATTCGCCCGTGGCGACGATCGCCCCGCCGGTTTCTGATGCGGCTTGGACCGCGGCCGACGGTGCGGGGTCGGTCGCCGTCACTGCGCCGGCGACGCCCTGCACGTCGGCCGGAAGCGGCGAAGCTGCCGTGCTCGTCGCGGCGGGCGCTCCTTTCTTCGCGCAGGCCAATGTCGCCAGCGCGATCGCGAGCAAAATGAGGCTTCGTGTCAGGTGACGGGTCATCGCTGTGGTGCTCCTGGCGCCGGCTGAGAGCCGGCGCTACGTAGAGCCGGCTCTCCAGCCGGCTCGGCAACTCCAACTGCATCTTTCAACGCGCCGGCTGCATACCAGACGCGCAGTTGTGCGAGGTCATGATTCAAGGTTTCCTCGGCCACCGCGCGGCGCGCGTCTGCCAGCGACGTCTCGGACGCGGCGACATCGAGCGAGGTCGCTTCCTGCGCGCGATAGAGCTCGAAGGACTGCTGGTACTCCGCCTCGGCCGCGGCGAGTTGTTCTTTCGCCAGTTGCAGCGAAGTCTCCGACTCGTGCAACGCCGACATCGCCGTGCGGACATCTTCGCGCGCAGCAACTTTCGCGTCCTCCAGGAACAGGCCGGCCTGGATCTCCCGCTCTCGCGCCTCCGCCACGCGCGCATCGACATTGCCCGACTGCCAGATCGGCACCGTAAAGCGGAACGCGCCATAGCTGTATTTGTTCGTCGGGAATGCCGCTTTCTGATCGATATAGCCCGCGTCGAAGGTGACCACCGGCAGCCAGAATCCCTTCTGTTTCTGCACCTCGAGGTTGGCCGCCTTCACGTTGTTCTCCGCCAGCGCCACGTCAGGCCGCGTCTCGGCCCGCGCGATCAACGTCTGTTCGTCTGGCAGCGGCGAGAGGGGCTGCTCGGGGCGGTGGACGTCAATCGCGCCGTCGAGATCGAGATCGGCGCGAAGGTGGCTCACCGCTTCCTGGCGATTCTGCTGCGCCGCGGCGAGGCGCCGCTGCGACGCTTTCATCGCCGTCTGCGCGCGCAGCACGTCGACCTTCGTCACTTCGCCGGCCTGATAGAAGGCGTTGGCCTGATCGAGCCGCTTCTGCGCCAGGGCGATGTTCTGCTTCTCGATTTCCATGCGCGCGTCGGCATCGACGGTCGACAGATAGTTCGAGGCCACCCGCAACAGGATGGCGTCTTCGGTGCCCATGACGCCTTCCTGCGCGTTGAGAACGCCGAGCTTCGCCTGATCATAGGCGCGCTTTTCGCGCAGACCGGCGAACACCGGCTGCGTGAGGATCAGGCGATAGTTCCAGTCGGTGCCAGGGAGGATGATGCGGGCATCGCTTCCCGAACCGAACGAAACCTGCGTGCTGTTCTTGATCGTGCTGCCGGTCGCAAGCACCTGCGGCAGGATCGACGAGAGCAGTTGTTTCCTGTTCTGTTCCGCCGCGCCGACTTCGGCGCGTGACCGCTCGACGCTGTTGTTGACCTCGAGCGCGCGCGCCAGGGCCTGATGAAAGGTCAGTGTAGAGACGGGCGTCTCGCCCGCCTGGGTGGCCGAGACGGCCACACCTACACAGATTGTCGCTAAGAACTTTTTCACGTTCGGATCCCTTCGAGAATGGCTCCGGCGATCAGGTCGACATCCGCCTCCTCGGGCGGCGGCGCATCTTCGAGCACGCGCTCGATGATGATGGCGTCGCTCCCCTCGATGATGAAGAGCGCCAGCCGCGTCGGATCGATGCGCCGGATCTCGCCGCGCTCCATGGCCTGCTGCAGGACCGCACTCATGCGTTCGATGCGCGCACGATAGCGCGGCTCACACGTTCTCTTCTGCCGCCCTTCAGGATGCCGCAGCGAGATGTACAGGCGAAAGAACTCGCGATGCTCGCGGAAAAACTTGAACTCCGCGGTCAGGATCGCCCGTAGCTTTTCCTCGAATGGCTGCTCGACGCCGAGCGCAGCTTCGACGCGCGCATGCAGCGCGGTGATCGCGCGTTCAAAGGTTTTGTCGACCAGCTCGTCGCGGTCGCGGAAATAGAGATAGATCGTCCCCTTGGCGACGCCCGCCTCCTCGGCGATCTCCTGCATCGTCGCTGCGGACATGCCGCGGCGGGCGATGACCCGCATGGCGGCGTCCTCGATGGAGTGAACCCGGTACTCCTGGACGACCTCTTCCTTCGATCGGGCCGGCATTCAGGGCGCTGAACGCCCGGTCAGCGCATGAGAATTCCCGGTCAGCCTTCGGAGTGCGGTTACATTTTCTTCATTCGAAATTCAAAATTCCAAATTTTCTCACTCCCGCTCGAGGCGGTGCCGAAGGCAGTGCACTCCGAAGGCGACCGGATTTACCGGATCGTGGCCCGCACTTCGAACGTCGCCTTGATCGTGGGGTCCTTCTTCGCCTGCACCACGACCATTTCCTGCAGCGGACCCAACTTGCTGCGTGCGCTGGCGATCGTCACGGTGATGCTCTCTTTCCCTTTCGCCGGAAGCTTGACGTTGTAGTCATAAAACAGACAGTGGCATGCGGAACGCGCCACTTCGATCTCCACCGGCGCGGCGGCAGTGTTGGCGATTTCGAACTGCCGTACCGCGCGCGTCCCTCTCCGGATCACGCCGTAGTCGGCGGCGGCGGGCGTGATCGTCAGCGTGGCAACGGGCGTGGGGGCGGGTGTGAAGGCGGGGGGTGGGGCGGCGATGGTGGTCGTGATCGGCCGTTCGACGATCGGCGTGACCGGCTTCCCTTCCGAGCTTGCTTTCCAGATCAGCCATCCGATGATTGCCAGCACGACGACGCCGGCGGTGATGATGATGGCGATGCGCAACCGCGCGTTGCTGCTCGCGGCGGGGAAAAAATCGGTTGGCGGCACGCCGGCGGGCTCGGTCGGACGGACCAGCGGGCGGGTGCCCGGGCCGGTGGCGCGCATGGCCGGATTCGTGTCGGCGTTCACGCCCGGTTTTCTCCCTTCCCGCTCGTCGAGCTTGAGGACGGCGGTGTCGATCTCGCCGATCAGCCGCTGATATTCGCGGGCCAGAACCTCGCTCGGCGCATCGGCGATGAGCCGGCCGAGAGAATCGCGGTGCGACTGGTAGTGCCGTCGCAGAAGCTCGATTTCGCGCGATTCGGCGCGCTTGAGATTCACCGTCCCAAATTCTTCAGACATCCGTCCACCTCGCTGCCGATTCTTGCAAGAATCGGGTCGAAGCGCGAGTGATAGCCGTCAATGCCGTCAGATCGGCAACCAATAAGACACTTTCACCAGGAAGACGTCATTGGAGGGCGCGCTGCGCAGCGAGCCCACATCACGCCGCAGGCGGAAGTTGCCGGATGGCAGGGTGTCGGACCGATTCTCGTTCCACACCAGGTAGATCGCCGATCCGGGACGGAATTCCCACCGTAATACCGCGTTCCCGCGCAGACTGCGGAAATCGAAATCGGGATTGCCGGCGTAGTCAAACGGGCGGTAGTCGGCCGATCGAGGGCCCGCCAGCTCCCGGAAGTCGTGGTAGTTGCCGCTGGCGATGAACGGCTGCAGATAGATCTGCAGGGAGAGCTTCGAATTGACCGTCCAGTCGGCGCGTGTCCCGAGTTCGAAGATGTTCTGGTCGATGCCTCCGAAGATGTAGTGCGCGCCGTAGGTGGCCGTGGCCTTCGGATCGGGGATCGTGGTGACGTACTGCGCGTAGTCGTTTTCGCGGGTGAACGACGGCGCGAGGCTCAACGAGAGGTGTGAATTCGGCCGATAGACGGCGGTGATCCGGGCGTCTCTCTCCCAGCTCGAATCCCGCGACCGGTACATCCCTGCCGACAGTTCAAACGACAGTTTCTTGCGGCTGTCGCTTCCGAGGCCGATGCCGCCGCTCCAGTTGGATGGCCGTACGGCGGCTGGCCCTCCGCGCGTCTTGCGATCGTCGAATACCTGTCCATCCGCTCCGCCCCACCCGAAGGCGTACCAGTAGTTCTTCACCTGCACGTACCAGTTTCCATAGACACCGTTGGCCATCAGATCGTGCCCGAAATTCCAGTTCTGATATTTGCCAATCCAGAACTCGCGATCGCGGAAATGCGGCGTCACCGCATCATTCACGTAGTTGATGACGAAATGCGATGCGATCTCGTCCGCGCGCGGCATGAAGCCGACATCATTCGTTTCGAAGCCCGGCGTGAACCCGGAGAGGCCGACAACGGGGCGCCAGCGGCCGGTCTGTTTGGCGACCATCGTCCGCCATCCGAACCCGCTGAGCGAGGTGCGGGTCGGATCGAAGTGAAGGTAGGAAGCGTCCGGCCTGTCGTACTCGTGCGCCGGCGATGCCTGCGTGGTGCTGATGGCATCCTTGGATCCGTCGACCTTCGTGCCGCCGGCGAGCCACTCCCACAGCCAATCGTCTTTGTGGAACTTGGTGTAGCCGTCGACGCCCAACGCATACGCGTCGCTTCGCAGGTAGGAGAGCTCGCCGGGCAGCTTTCGATTCACGCCGGTGAAGAGGATTCCAATCCGAGAGCCGGCTCCGTACTCCTTCGTCGTTCTGCCGACGAGGTAGTTGGTTGTCGGCTCCACCTGCTGCGACAGACGGGAGTCGGCCACTTCGAAGCGGGCGCTCTCCTGACTCGTCAGCGCATCGAGGATGCCCACCGACCAGCCGTTCCCGACTTTCCCGGTCAGCTTCGCCGCGCCGAGGATGGTGGTCTGCGATGGCGCATCGACGTAGTCGGCGGAGAGATTTGACGTTCCTTGCGGCGAGCGGCCGATCCTCCGCGAGTAAAAGAAGGAGGGAGGATAGAAATTGAAGCTGGCCCGGAAGTTCGCCGGGCCGTTCCCGAAATTGAAGATCGAGGCTCCCTCGGTGAAGAACGGGCGCTTCTCGGGAAAAAACGTTTCAAACTGCGACAGGTTGAGGACCGCCGGATCGACTTCCACCTGCCCGAAGTCGGGGTTGATGGTTCCGGTGAGCCGCAGATTCGACGTGATGCCGTACCGCACATCGATGCCGCCATCCATGGCGTACGCGGCCGGGCGGGTGAATGGATCGCCGGGAGCGATCTGGTTCGCCAGATCCGACCGCGCAACGCCGTACGGCACGATCTCCAATGCGCGTTCGGGGTGGATGCCCTCGATTCCGGTGAGATCGGCGAAACGCGAGACGCTTCCCGTCTGCCCTTTCGGCGTGTTCACCAGCCAATCCATCTCGCCGTTCGACGCGATCCGTCGCGCGAAGTTGACGCCCCAGATCTGGTTCGGCCGGTCTGGGAAGCGGAGCTGCGAATACGGGATTCGTACTTCCGCCACCCAACCGCCCGGAACGATTTTCGCCGCCGAAGACCAGACCGCGTCCCAGCTCGTGTCGTTGTAGATGTCGTTGTACAGGTCCATGTCGTACTGCACGTTTGAGGGATTGACCCAGAACGAAGCGCCGGTCAGGTGATCGTGTTGCGCGTCGACGTAGAAGCGAAACCAGTCGGATTCCAGGTTCGCGTCGCGCCGGCCGAGAAGCGTGGTGACCTTCCTGCTGTCCTCCATCCGGGCGGCGATGTAAATGGCCTGATCGTCGTAAGCGATTTTGACGACCGTCTTCTGCGTCGCCGGCTTGCCGTCTTCCGGATCGTGCTGGGTGAATCCGGTGATCTCCGGCGCGTTCTGCCAAACGGCATCGTTCAGATTGGCGTCGATGACCGGCGGGACGGCGGCCCGGACGGCGCGCATCGCCGGACCCGCACCGAGGAGGGGTGCCGCAATGAGGAACACGGCCAGCGCGGCGCGAATGGAACTCATGGTAGCGTTTGTTTGTGTGTTGGACGTTACCTGAGAGGAAAGGTTTGTTGGTCAGCAAACAGTTAACAGTTAACGGGACGCGGCTGTCCTGTCAACTGTTAACCGTTGACTGTTAACTCACATGAAGATCCACATCGCCCAGATCAACCCGACCATTGGCGCTCTCGGCTCGAACGCCGAGATGATCCGGCGCGCGTATGCGGACGGTGTCCGCGAGGCGGCGGATCTGGTCATGGTGACCGAACTGGCGGTGACCGGATATCCGCCGCGCGATCTGCTCGATCGCGAAGTTTTCGTCAACGCGGCGCTCGAGGTTCGTGACTCCATCGCCGCGAGCACCGGCCCCACGGCGCTGCTCTTCGGCTGCATCGCGCGCAACGAGCAGTGGTGCGGAAAGCCGCTGCACAACGCGGCGATCCTGGCCCAGAACGGGAAGATCGTGATGCAGCAGCACAAGGCGCTGCTGCCGACGTACGACGTCTTCGATGAACTGCGCTACTTCGAGCCGGCCCACAACGTGAGCGTGGCCACGATCGCCGGCATGCGCGCCGGCATCAGTATCTGCGAGGATTTCTGGTTCGACGACGAGATCCTCGGGACGAAACTCTATTGCGGCAATCCGATCGACCAGCTGGCGCGGCAGGGCGCGCAGGTCCTGCTCAACATTTCGGCATCGCCGTTCAGCTCGGGAAAGCGGAAGTCGCGATACGACCTCTTTTCGGGCATCGCGCGCCGATACGGCCTGCCGCTGGTCTACGTCAATCAGGTCGGCGGAAATGACGAGCTGCTGTTCGACGGCTCGTCGATCGTCATCAATGCCGCCGGCGAAACCATCTTTTGCGCGCCGGCATTCGAAGAGCACTCGGCACTGGTCAACCTGGACGGACCGCGATGCGAGTCGGTCCTGGCGCTCGACGAAGCCGAGGAGATCGGGCGCGGCCTGGTCCTCGGCTCGCGCGACTATGTCCGGAAGTGCGGGTTCAAGGATCTCGTCGTCGGCCTCTCCGGCGGAATCGACTCGGCAGTGACCGCGGCGATCGCGGTCGAAGCGGTCGGCGCGAAGCACGTGACCGGGGTGGCAATGCCGTCACAGTTCTCGTCGAAGGGCAGCCTCGACGATGCCTGCGCGCTGGCGCGGAATCTCGGCATCGCCTTTCACGTCGTACCGATCGAATCCATTTACCGGCCGTACGAGCAATCGATCAATCAATTGTTCGGGAACGAGGTTTTCGACACGACGAATGAAAACGTGCAGGCCCGGATTCGCGGAAACATTCTGATGGCCTGGTCGAATCGCACCGGCGCAATGGTGCTGTCGACCGGTAACAAGTCGGAACTGGCCATTGGTTACTGCACGCTCTACGGCGACATGGCCGGCGGACTCGCCCTGCTCGGAGACGTCTACAAAACGACCGTGTACCGCGTCGCGCAGTGGATCAATCGCCAACGGGAGATCATCCCGCGGTCGTCGATCACCAAAGTGCCGTCGGCGGAGTTGCGCCCGAATCAAACGGATCAGGACACGCTGCCGCCGTACGAAGTCCTCGATGGGATCCTCCGCCTCTACATCGAGGAGTGGAAGGAAGTCGAGGAGATCGTGGCCGCCGGATACGACCGCACGCTGGTGGAGAAAATCCTCCGCGCCGTCGACACCAGCGAATTCAAACGGCGTCAGGCGGCGCCGACCATCCGTGTCTCGACCAAGGCGTTCGGCAACGGACGGCAGATGCCGATTGCGCAACGCTGGCGCCGCGAGCCGGCGCGATTCGACCGATGATCCGATTCCTCCTCCTTGCGGCTGCGCTCGCAGTCCTCGCCGCCTGCCGAACCGCGCCCGCTCCGCCGAAAGAGGTTTCCGCAGCGAGTCTCGTCGATCGCGCCGGCGATTCGATCGAAACGGCAGTCGAGGTGCCCGCCGACGCGCCGGGCGGCATCCAGTTCGAGAACGGCTGGATCTTCGATCGCTACGGGAAGTTTCGCCGCACCGCGGGCGGAACGGGAACAGCGAATGACCGGCGATGCGACGTGGTGAAGATCGAGTTGCCGAATGGTGACGCGCAGAGCGTCTATTTCGACATCACGGAAAACTGGAAGCACTGGTCGCCGCCGAGGCAATGATCCGACGTGCGCTCGCCCTGCTCCTTCTGCTCGCCACCTGCACGCCGAACGTCGGCCGCTCTCCAGCCGGCGCGAACCGGCTGAGAGCCGGTTCTACGTTCCACGGGGAGCTGTGAACGATGGCCCCACGCAGCGCCGGCTCTCCAGCCGGCGCGAACCGGCTAAGAGCCGGTTCTACGTTCCACGGGGAGCTGTGAACGATGGCCCTACGTAGCGCCGGCTCTCCAGCCGGCGCGAACCGGCTAAGAGCCGGTTCTACGTTCCGCGGGGAACGCCAATCACCAGAAGGGCGGCAACCGTCTCCGCTATGATCTGCCGCCGGAGGAGTATGTCCGCCGGATCGACGCCGCGTACATCCGCAGCGATCGCCGCAATGCCGGCATCATCTTCGAGGAAATGGGAACGCGTTGACACCGGTCGCCCCGCATCCCCCGCTGCGCGAGTTTTACGGCAAGGCCGCGGAGCGCGAGCGCTTCGTCAGGAATCTCTTCGACGAAAACGCGCCGTGGTACGAGTGGGCCATTGCGTTCCTGTCGCTCGGATCGGGCGCCCGATACCGCCGCAGGGTTCTGGAGCGCGCGGGAGTCAAGCCGGGGCAACGCGTCCTCGATATCGCCACCGGGACGGGGGTCGTCGCGCGTGCCGCGGCGTCGGTCACCGGCGATGGGCGATCGGTGGTCGGCCTCGATCCCAGCATCGGCATGCTGCTCGCCGGGCGCGAAAAGGCGCGGTTGACGAACGTGCACGCCACCAGCGAGCGGCTGCCATTTGGCGACGCGTCATTCGATGTGATCACGATCGGATACGCGCTGCGGCACTTCGCCGATCTCGATACGGTCTTTCGCGAATGCCGCCGCGTCCTCCGGCCGGGCGGAAAGTTGCTGATCCTGGAGATCACCGCGCCGGAGTCGCGCAGCGCGCGCATCCTCCTCGGCGTCTACATGGGAGCGCTGATGCCTGCGGCGGCGGCCGCGCTGACCCTGCGCGCGCGCGTCGGAAAAATGCTCCGTTATTACTGGGTCACTACGCGCGATTGCGTGCGTCCGGACGTCATTCTCCGCGCCATGCGCGAAGCGGGCTTTCACGATCCGCAGCGCGCGGTCGATCTCGCGATCTTCAGCGAGTACTCGGCGCAGGCCTGATCACTCTCGCGCCGCCTGCGCCTGTTTCTCGTGCAGCTTGTCGATCTGGATCTCCAGGAACTCGCGCAACGACGGCTCCTGCTCCGGCGGGATCGGCGAAAACTGAATCGCGGAGCGGAAGACGTACTCCGGCGCTTTCCCTCCGCGCCGCACCTGCACGACCGAGCGCAAGACCTGACAGGGAATATAAAAGCCGCCATGACTCGGAAAGATCAACGTGCACGCCGCCCCCGCCTTGATCGGTGAACGATGGATGACCGCGGCACCGCTCAGTGAGAGATCGATCAACTCGCCGGCGATCTCCGAGAGTTGGACGGGGATGGATGCGGTCGAATAACGTTCGGCGCGACGACGGTCTCGGCCCGAGGCCATGATTCATTGTAGCGCGCGAGCTCCCTGGCCCCCCGAAGCGGGGAGAGGGTGGCCCGAAGGGCCGGGTGAGGGGCCCCTCATCGGCCGCTCCGCGGCACCTTCTCCCCGCCCGCGGGGAGAAGGCTCTCGGGCAAAAATCCTTTCCAGAAAATCATGCGCGATCTGCGCGCCCGCGAACTCCGCGGGGCCGGCGTTCTCGGCGATGATGGCAAAGGCGATCTTCGGCGAGTTGACCGGTGCAAAGGCCATGATCAGCGCCTCCAGGCCGTCTTTCCGATCCCCCGCCGTGCCCGTTTTCATCGCCAGCGGCACGCCTTCCACGGGTGCGCGGCGCCCCGTTCCGTGCGGCTCAGTGGCCACCGTCTGCATGGCCCGGATCATCCGCTCGGCGGCGGCGACGCTGGCGATGCGCGTGCTTCCCTGCGGCGGCGGGCCGGCGATGGTCTCACCGAAGAGCGAGCGGCGGCCGCGCAGCAGCCGCGGTGTGGTCAGCACGCCGCGGTTGGCCATCATCGACGCCAGCATCGCCAGATGCATCGCGTTGATCTGCTCGTGTTCGAGACCGACGGCCAGGAACGCCGTTTCGAAATCGTTGTACACCGGGCCGACGACCCGTCCGAGGGGCACTTGAAAGACTCCGACATTGACCTGACCTCCGAAACCGGCGGAGGTCAGAAAGCGCTCGAGCCGGTCGCGCCCGAGCCGCAAACCGAGGTCGGCGAAGAAAACGTTGCAGGAGACGGCCAGCGCGTCGTCGATGCTCACCAGTGTCCCGTGGCCTTGCGGAACCCAATCGCCGAAATGACGCCCATCGATGATCAGCGCACCCCTGCAGGCATACGGAAACATCGCGTCGACATTCATGCCGCTGGTCAGGGCATCGAGTCCGGTCAGCGTCTTGATCACCGACCCGGGCTCGTACTCGCGCTCCAGCGCCAGGTTGGAGAGAGCATTGCTGGCCAGGGCAAGGATTTCGTTCGTGCGCGGATCGATGGCGATGAGCGAGCCGCGATACGTCCCCAGCGCCGCGAGCGCCGCCTTCTGCACGAATGGATCGAGCGTGGTGTCGATGGTCGCGCTGGTCCCCAACTGCGCGACATGCGATCCCAGCGTCAGCGAGCCGGCGTTGGCATCGATCAGCGGGGCGAAGTCGGCGTCGGTCGCAGTCAACTCGCCGTTCTGGAGTTTGTAGACGGCGATGGCGTTGCCCGAGCGATCGAAGACGTACGGAATGACGCCGGCCTGGCGCTGCTCGATCGCCCCACGGAGCGCGGTGTAGCGGCGCCGCTCAACCTTCGATGGATCGATGGCCCGCAACGTTTCCGCGGCCGCGGCGACGCGGTTCAACGACGCCTGCGCCGCGGCGCGAACCAGCAGAATCTCCGGTGAATCACTCGAAGTGCGGCCCGCAAAGTCGTAATCGAGGAGTTCCGCGTAGCGGCCGCGCGCGAAAAGAGCGCGCAGCATTTCGAGTCTGTCGATCGCCGGCGGCCAGACATGGCCCATCGCCGCGAGGTGCGGCCGCGCCGCGGCGTCGTCTCCGGCACTCAGATACGCGGCGGCGACGATCTGCTCCCATTGCGCCCGCCACAGATGGGCCGGCGACCACCGCGCGGCGATGCCGATCGCCTCGGCGTTGCGCCCGGCGCGCCACGCGTCGCGCGCCTGCAGCAGCGGAATCCACGCCGCCGCGAAGAGGAGTGCCGCCAGCAGCGCGAGGGCGATCAGCAGCGGCCCGAGGAGTCGTTGCAGCATCACGTCGGCACGATCGTCACGCGATCGCCACGGCTGAGCTGCAAGAGCGCCGCCGCGCTTCCGCCGGCCACCGACAGCTCCACGCAACCGGTCGAGCCGACGATCAGGAACACGCCATCGCCGCTGTACGTCGTCGACAGCCTATCGACGGTCACATCCCCGGCGCGCAGCGCGAATCGCGCGAACAGAATGCGCTCGCGCTCCAGATCGGTAATCGCATTGCCGAATCGATCGATGGCCACGATCGTTCCCTTCGCCTGCCGCCGATCGTAGGAAGGCGGCTGGTAGTCGAGACGCACGAGATCGTCGACGCGCGGTCCGAGCTGGTCGGCCGCCAGCCCGTTGGCCAGCGCGGCGCCCACCGGTGCCAAACGATCGCGCCCGTGAAACGTCGTGCTGTCGCCCGGCAGAAAGAGTGACTCGTTTTCGACGCTGTAGGCCAATCCGGTGATGAACGTCAGCACGCCGTTGTCCGGCGCGAGGAAAATTCTTCCAGCCGATTCGACGGCGACGATCCGTCGTGGCGTCCCCACGCCCGGGTCGACCACGATCACGAAGACCGTCCCCGAGGGCCAGTAGCGGACGATGGCCCGCAGGAAGAACGCCGCCTGCCAGACGTCGAACGGCTCAATGTCGTGGCTGCAGTCGACGATCGGCGCGTCGGTGTGCGAGGCGAGCACGCCCTTGATTGCTGCGACGTACGGATCGCGCGTGCCAAAATCGGTGATCAGGGCGATGCGGCGCATGTCGTTCGCCCACTATACTTCCCTCATGTTCGCGACCGTTCCGCCGCCCATACGGCGGCTCCTCGTTTTTGCCCGGCTGCCGGAGCTCGGCAAGGTGAAGACGCGCCTCGCGGAGTCCATCGGCGCGGAGAAGGCGCTCGCGGTCTACGCGGCGATGCTGCGCGACGTGCTGGAGTCGATCGGCCGCTCGAGTGAAGAGATCGACGTGGAGATCGTCTGGGCTCCGACGGCGGCGGCCAGCGGAGAGGCGCTGCGCCGCGCCTTCGATGATCGGCCGCTGGCGATGCAGACCGGCGCGACACTTGGCGATCGGCTGGCCATGGCCTTCTCCGAGCGGTTCCTTTTCCAGCAGACGGAGAAGATCGTGGCCATCGGCGTCGACGATCCCCTGATGAACCGCGCCACGATCGAGGAGGCGTTCGCACTCCTCGAGTCGTGCGAGTGGGTGATCGGGCCGGCGCGCGACGGCGGCTACTATCTGATCGGCTGCCGCGCGGCGACGTTCAACGTGGCCATCTTTCAAGACGTGCCGTTCGGAAGCGATTCCGTCCTGCCGATTACGCTCGAGCGCATGCGCGAGTGGAAGCACAGCGTCGCCACGCTGCCGCTGCGCTACGACATCGACGTGATCGACGACCTGCGGCAATTCGCGGCCGAGAACAGGGACCGCCGCGGCGAGCTGCCGCGGCTGCTGCGGGAATGGGGAATGGCGGCGTGACAGAAGAATTAAGAATTTCGAATGAAGAATTGAGAATGAAGAATGACACCTCCCGAGGATTCTTAATTCTTCATTCGAAATTCTTAATTCGAAAGTCTTATGAAGATCCTGACTGCTGACCAGATGAAGTCTGTCGATCGCCGCGCGACCGATCGCTTCGGCATTCCGTCGCTTCTGTTGATGGAGAACGCTGCCGTCGCGGTCGTCGACGCGATCTTCGAGCGTTATCCGCAATGCGAGCGCGCCTCGATCTTCTGCGGCATCGGATCGAACGGCGGAGACGGACTGGCCGTGGCGCGGCATCTCGAAAACCGCGGCGTGGTGCCGTCGCTGTTTCTTGTCGGCGACCGGCGCAAATTCGCCGGCGACGCGGCGACGAATCTGACCATCTGCGAGCGCCTGGCCATCCCGATGCACGATGTCATCGACGCCGACTCGCTCGACAGCGCGCTGGTCCACGCCGCCGACGCCGACGTCGTCATCGACGCGCTCTTCGGCACCGGGTTGAATCGCGCGCCCGAGGACCTGTACGCCGAGACCATCCGCTCGATGAACGAGATGGCGTTGCCAATCGTCGCGGTCGACCTGCCGAGCGGCGCGAATGCGTCGTCTGCCGAGCCGTTCGATCCGTGCGTGCAGGCCAGTGTGACGGTGACCTTCGCCGCGCCGAAGATCTGCCATGTCTTCGGGCCGGCCGCGATGCTCTGCGGCGACGTGATCGTCGCCGACATCTCCATTCCCGATGCTGCCATTCAGGACGAGGGCGTGACACTCGCACTGACGACCCCCGCCGATGTCCGGCCGCACATCGCCGAGCGCACTGCGGCGACACACAAAGGAACGTACGGCCATGTCGGCATCGTCGCCGGATCGTTCGGCAGGAGCGGCGCCGCAGTGCTCTGCGCCCGCGGCGCGATCCGCTCCGGCGCGGGGCTGGTCAGCGTAGCCACCGATCCCGACGCCGCGCGGCTGGTCAACGCGGGATCCGTCGAGTCGATGACCCTTCCCGTCGATCTCACCGCATCGAGACCGGAAGTGACCACCTTCCTTCACGGGAAAGATGCGGTGCTCGTCGGCCCCGGATTGCGCGACGATGAGGAGAGCTATTCGTTCGTGCGCGACATCGTCACGCCGATCGAACAGCCGCTGGTCATTGACGCATCGGGCCTCAACGCCTTTGCCGGGCGCACCAAAGAGATCAATCCGCACGGCCGGCCGCGCATCATCACCCCACATCCGGGCGAGATGGCTCGGCTGCTGGGGACAAAAACGAATGACGTCGTCGCCGACCGTATCGGCGCGGCGCGAAAGGCTGCGCAGCTCTGCCGCTGCGTGGTCGTGCTGAAAGGGCATCAGACGCTCATCGCCGATCCAGAAGGGCACGTCAACGTCAATCCGACAGGAAACCCCGGGATGGCCACCGGAGGCATGGGCGATGTCCTCGGCGGGATGATCGCCGCCTTTCTCGCGCGCGGAGTCGATCCGTTCGACGCCGCCTGCGCCGCCGTCTACCTCCACGGGTACGCCGGCGACCTGCTCAAGGAAGAGATGGGCGATACCGGGCTCGCGGCGATGGATCTGGCGGAGCGGATTCCCATTGCCATCCAG
>JBGPFD010000055.1:0-16764 GCA_041483175.1 Thermoanaerobaculia bacterium
CTTTCTCGACCGCTGGGGTGTGCCCCACGTCAACGGATCGATCGAGACCGACGACTACACCCCGCCGACGGCCGATACCGTCCGCGCCGCGGTGAAGGAGTTCGAGGGGCGATTCGAGCGGCGCGACGTCGCCCTTTATCTCGCCTCCGCAGGATTGCTCATGGGAGACACATGGAGCAGGGCGACGTGGCCGGTTGTTGAGGAGTTGATCGCGAAAGCGTGAATTTCGAATTTCGAATGAAGAATGAAGAATTGATCGCGAAACCATTCTTCATTCTCAATTCTTCATTCGAAATTCGAAATTCGAAATTCACGATTCATGCGAGTAATCCCTTCACCTCATCTGCACGCAATTCCCTCGCCTTCCCAATCTGCAACTCCCCAATCCGTATCCCTCCGATCGCCACACGCACCAGCTTCAGCACCTTCGCATCGAGCGCCTCCACCATGCGCCTCACCTGCCGGTTGCGCCCTTCGGCGATGGTGATCTCGAATACGGTCTTGCCGCCGCTCTCGCGAATTCGCTCCACGCGTGCCGGGCGCGTGGGGCCGTCGCGCAGGGCGACACCGCGGCGCAGCTCGTCGAGCTGCGCGTCGGTCAGATTCGTCGACGCTTTCACCAGGTACGTTTTCGGCACCTTGTAATCGGGATTGGTGAGCCGTTCTGCGAACGCGCTGTCGTTGGTGAGAATCAGCAGGCCGCTGGTATCGAGATCGAGCCGGCCGACGGGAAAGAGATAGCGATCGCGATCGGGCAGCAAGTCGTAGATGGTCGGCCGCCCCTGCGGGTCGCGATAGGTCGTC
This sequence comes from Thermoanaerobaculia bacterium, assembly GCA_041483175.1. Lineage (GTDB taxonomy): Bacteria > Acidobacteriota > Thermoanaerobaculia > Gp7-AA8 > Gp7-AA8 > Gp7-AA10. Next base: position 805 of record JBGPFD010000055.1, read on the forward strand.
AGATAGCCCTTTGGTTTGTACAGCAGAAGGTAGACGCGCCTGACTTCGCGCAACGGTCGGCCATCGAACGATACGCGGTCGCGCTGCAGATCCATCCAATGATCGGGGTCGGTGACCTTGCGGCCGTTGACCTGCACTCTTCCGGCGGCGATCCACTTCCGCGCCTCGGTGCGCGATCCGAGCCCCGCCTTCGACAGAACGCGCTCGAGCGTTTTCAGCGGGCGTTTTCGCTGCATGCTGTTTACAATGCCACGGATCGCATGAGGAGAGGGCTGGCGATCGTCATTGCGCTCTATGCGGCCACCGCGCTGGCGGGCGAATATCGCGCCTATTGGGTCGACACGTTCCACACCCCGCTCGGGTCGCACCACGACATCGATCGCGTGCTCGACGTCGCCGTCCAGAGCAACGCGAACGCGCTGTTCGTCGAGGTTCGCCGCCGCGGTGATTCGTGGTACCTCGACTCCCTCGAACCGCTGACCGAGGTGAGCGGAGTCGGCGAGCCGGACGGAAGCGGACGGTGGACCTTCGACCCGCTGCGGTATCTGATCGAACGCGCGCACGCGCGCGGCATTCAGGTTCACGCCTTCGTGATCGTGGGCGCGGTTTTCCGCGGCGATCCTCTCGCCGGCGAGCTGCCGCGCGATCCGAATCACGTCTTTCTCCAGCACGTCTGGGATGCTGCGAACAAGCGGCCGTACAGCGGTCCGCGGCAGTGGGCCACGCGGTCGCTTCCGCCGCACACGCGCGGAACAAGCTACGGCGGGCTGCGTTACGGCGATGACTGGTACATCGATTTCGGCCATCCCGACGCCGCGGCCTACACCATCGAGGTGCTGCTGCACCTGGTGCGCGCGTACGACCTCGATGGCATCCACCTCGATCGCGCGCGGTATCCGGAGGCGCCTGTCGATCGTCGCGCCGGCGAAGCGCCCGGGGCGAACGTCGGCTACAACGAGGTGAGCGTCGCTCGTTTCAAGGCGCGCTATGGCGACAAGGCGCGTTGCGACGCCAACGGTTACCCGCGCAGCAACGATCCGCTGTGGAACCAGTGGCGGCGCGATCAAGTCACGCAATTCGTCCGCCGCCTCTACCTCGGCGCGACAGCGATGAAGCCTTCCATCGTTGTCTCCGCGGCGCTGGTCGCCTGGGCCGGAGGCCCGAAAAAGAGCGGCGGCTTTCAGCAGACCGACGCCTACACGCGCGTCTTTCAGGACTGGAGCGGCTGGCTCGACGAAGGCATTCTCGATCTCGCCACGCCGATGCTGTACAAGCGCGAGCACGTCGCGCGCGAGCGCGCGCAGTTCAATGACTGGCTGTCGTTCGTGACCACCGAAGCACACGCCAACGGACGGCTGGCCATTGCCGGCATCGGCGCGTACATGAACGGAATCGAGGGAACCCTTCGGCAGGCGCGCCGCGCGCGGGTGTCGGGAGCCGATGGCATTCTGATGTTCGCCGTGGGCGACACCGCGCCGTGGTCAACGGCCGACAACAGCACGAATACCGCAGTGAGGCGCAATCCGTACACTTACGCGGCGCCGGGACGCACCACACCGAAACGGCCGAACGAGGATTTCGCCGCCGCCGTTTCGTCTGGAGTCAGCGCGACGGGAACGGTCCGCTTCGAGGACACGCGGCGTGAGCCGCTGTTCGGCAGCGCCGCGGCGCCGCCGCCGAAAGCGCGGGCCAGGACCGGCAGCGTGATGGGCTTCGCGCGCGACGGCGACTGGCCGACTCTCGAATCAGCGAACCACCTGCGCCTGAGGGCGGCCACAGATGGGAACGGATTCTTCGGTTTCGTGAAGCTCGCTCCCGGCGAGTATCGACTGAACGGCGCATGCATCGTGCAGGTCGATGCCGACCGTGTCAGCCGCATCGATCTCCCATGCCAGAGGAGCCGTTAGGGAACCTCTGCACAAGTGTAGAGGCCGGCGTCCTCGCCGGCCCGGCGGGCGGGGACGCCCGCCGCTACACGAACCCTGTTCAGAGGTTCTTTAGGGGGCACCGCACTCCGAAGGCTACTCGAACAGCGTGTCGACGTAGGCGTTCGGATCGAAGGGGATCAGATCGTCCGCCCCCTCGCCCACCCCGATGAATTTCACCGGGATGTCGAACTGACGCATGATCGACAGGATGACGCCCCCCTTCGCCGTTCCATCGAGCTTGGTGACGATCATGCCGGTGATCTTCACCGCTTCGAGAAACGCCGCGGCCTGACTGACGCCGTTCTGCCCGGTGGTGCCGTCGATGACCAGCAGCGTTTCGTGCGGCGCGCCGGGCAGCTCCTTCCCGATCACCCGCCGCACTTTCGACAGCTCCTGCATCAGGTGCGCCTTGTTGTGCAACCGCCCTGCTGTATCAATGATGACGATATCTGTGCCGCGCGACTTTGCCGCGGCAACGGTGTCGTGGGCCACCGCGCCCGGATCCGATCCCGCCTTGTGTTTCACGATCGGCACGCCCACCCGATCCGCCCACAGCTCGAGCTGTTCGATGGCCGCCGCGCGGAACGTGTCCGCCGCGCCGAGCAGCACGCTCCTGCCCTCGGCGGTGAAGCGGCTGGCCAGTTTGGCGATGGTGGTGGTCTTCCCGGTTCCGTTGACTCCGACCACCAGGATGACGAAAGGCCGGGCGCGATCAACGTCGATCGGCGACGCCGCGCGCTCCGGAATCAGCGCGCGGGTTTCGTCGCGAAGCACCGCAATGAGCCGCTCCATGTTGCGGATGTTCTCGCTGCGGATCCGCTGCTCGATCCGGCCGACCAGTGCCGTGGTCAGCTCGGCGCCGACGTCGGCGCCAAGCAGCCCCTCCTCCAGACCGTCGATGGCCGCCTGATCGATCGGAAGATCGGGAGCCATCGCCTCCTTCATCTTCTCGAGGATCTCGGTGTGGGTCATGAAGAGGCCGCGCCGCAGTTTGGCGAAAAGAGTCTTCTGGGGTGTGTCGTTCATGACTGCAGAATTTCGAATTTCGAATTAAGAATTAAGAATTAAGAATTAAGAATGAAGAATGAAGAAGCCCGCCCGCCAGCCTTTCTTAATTCTTCATTCGAAATTCGAAATTCTTAATTCATCGTTTAGACGCCGTGCCCCCCTCCCTCCCGGCGATGGCCTGCTTGACCATGTTCTCGTCGATGGTGATGGTGGCAGCGCCGGAGCTGGCGGGGTCGAATTCGAGATTGCGAATCACGCGGCGGAAGGTCTCGCGGAGGGCGCGGGCGCCGAGTCGCTTCTGGCGGGCGGCATCCCAGGCGATGGCGATGAGGGCGCCGCGGGTGATCTGCAGGTCGACGCCGAAGCGCTGGAAATAGGCGCGCGAAGTGCGAAAGATCGATGCGTCGGGCTCGACGAAAATGCGCGCCAGGTCGGGTTCCGACAAATCGTTCAGCACGATGATCGACTCGAACCGCGACACGAATTGCGGCGTCATGCCGTAGCGGAAGAGATCCTCGTATTTGACGTAGTCGCCCAGATGAAACGGCAGCTCTTCGCGGACTTCTCCCGATGCAGAGACAACGACCACCGGCTTCAGCGGCGCGACGTCCTGTCCGATCGTGGCCCGGCGGAAGACGTTGTCGTACAGCTCCTCGAACGCGCCGCCGGCGACGAAAAGGATGCCCGACGAGTTGACCGCGTGCGTCGCGCCGTCTGCCTCGAACTCGACGTTCTCGTTTTCCATCAGCGTGAGCAGCGCCTCCTGCGCCACGATGCCACGCACGTTCGGCTGCCCGCGCACGTCGGCGCGGATCTTGTCGACCTCATCGATGAAGATCATGCCGCGCTCGACCGAATGCCGCAGAACCTCGAAGGGAGCGTCGGTGCCGAAAATCTTCCGCGCATTGGCGAACAGACGGACCAGCACCGCGCGCCCGTATCCCTGGCGCTCTTCGGCCAGGACGTTGGCGTTGATGCGCACCAGGTTGGCGTATTCCGAGAGATCGGGCCGGCCGGCGAGAAACTGCTCGGCGGCGCGCATCAACGTCGTCTTGCCCGATCCCGAGTTGCCGATCAGCAGAATGTTGGGCGCCGGGTGTCCGACCAGATGCTTGACCAGGGCCACGGAGATTTCGCGAATCGCGTCGTCCTGACCGACCACTTCCTTGCGGAGCTCTTCGAAGACTTCTTTGGGACGGAGGGAGAAGGCTTCCATCGCGCGTATTGTAAGGCGCGCCAAGGGACATCCGAGGGCGGCGATCCTGCAGACAAAAAAATCGGCGGCCTTGCGGGCCGCCGATTTCGAGCCGCGGGCAGGGTGCCCCGCTAATGCCCGCTGACTCCACGGACTTCGATCTGCTGCGCCAGCAGGGTGTGATCGTCGACGCGAGTTCCCATGCAGTTCACTTCATCCCCAAGGTGGATGTCGCTGATGGTGATGCTGGCGTCCTGCTTCTTGATGATGGTGCTGCCGTCCACGTTGACCACCACGTCGCCATGCGCCTCGGTCGAAACCGTGAGCGAAGAGCCGGCCGCGGTGACGGTTCCGTTCGCAGTCATGGTCTGGCTGCCCTGGTCGCCGCCATCGTCGGCGGGATTCTGCAGGATGATCAGGATCGCGGTCTTCGTGTTGCCGCTTACGGAAGCTTTCACGTGCACGCGGTCACCCACGTTGAGGCCGCTCGGCGTCAGCGCCTGGTCGCCTTTGCGGATGATGGTGTCGCCATCGATGACCATGGTCACGTCGTTGCCGTGCGAATCGTGCACCACGATCTGCGTGCTGTTGACGCTGACGATCAGGCCTTCGACCTCCAGCGACTGCTCGCCGTCGTCGGGATTCTGCAGGATGATCAGGAGCGCGGTCTTCGTGTTGCCGCTCACGGAAGCCTTCACGTGCACGCGGTCGCCCACGTTGAGACCGGCAGGCGTCAGCGCCTGGTCGCCCTTACGGATGATCGTGTCAGTGTTGATGACCATGGTCACGTCATTGCCGTGTTCGTCGTGCACCACGATCTGCGTGCTGTTGACGCTGACGATCAGACCTTCGACCTGCAGTTGCGGCCCCGTGGGGGCAGAGCGCTGCCGGCCGACGCGTGCCGAGTGCGAGCTGAGCTCGATCGGCAGCGGCGCGAGCGAGGGGCTGACGCGCACGCGCGCGTCGACGTCGTCGCGGCTGAAAATCAGATCCGCCGTTTCCGGAACGTTGAAAAACGAGAACCGCCCATCCGGCCCCAGGACCGCCGACATGCCCGTCCCGCCCACCGCTACACGCACGCCCGCCGGGCTGCTGTTCGGCATGCCGGCGGCCATCGTCACCACACCCGCCACGCCCTGAACGCCATAGCCGCCGGTGATCGTCTCGTGGCCGCGGCATGCGGCCAAAACGAGCACTGCTGCCACTACGACAATGATTCGACTGTTTCTCATTGGAGTCCTCCTTTGGAAACACGAAGGGGGCGTTACGCCCCCTTTGTGGACTGCGAACTTTGTGTCAAGCCTCATTGTAGGCATGGGCGGGCCGGGGCAGCGTGACCGGGATCACGAGCTTTCCCGGAGGCTCCGTCCAAGCTGTTACCCTGAAGGCGAATAACTCATGCCCGAGCAGAAACAGCCGTTGCACCTGGTCAGCCGCGCGCTTGATCCGAAAGCGCCCGCGACGGAGAACGCCCGCCTGCGCGCGGAGATCGAGTCTCGCAATCGCCAGCAAACAGCCATTGCCGAGTTCGGTCAGGCAGCGCTCACGGGCGTCGATCCGTCGATCCTCCTGGGCCAGGCCTGTGCCATCGTTGAGCTGACGCTCGGCGTCGAGCACTGCCGCGCACTGGAAATCACGCCGGGCGGGCGGGTAGTGGTGCGCGCGGCACTCGGCTCGAACACCACGTTTCTTCGGTGCGAGCACGACGACAAGGAGGATGAATCGATCGCCATGTACGTGGGGGTTGCCGAAACGCCGGTGACCTTCGGCGATCTCGATCAGGAGACGCGATTCAAGTCGTCGCATCTGCGCAGTTATCACGGGGTGAAAACCGGTGCCGGAGTGGTGATTCCGACGTCGTCCGGTGTGTTCGGCGTGATCCTGGCCTACTCCAGCGTCGAGCGCCATTTCGAAGAGTACGAGATCGCCTTCCTGAAATCGGTGGCCAACCTGATCGGGGAAGCCGTCGAACGTTCGCGCGCGGAGCAGGCGCTGCGCCGCTCCGAATCGCGATTCAAACAGCTCATCGTCTCCACGCTCGACGCGGTCATCAGCATCGACCTGCACCAGAACGTGATCGAGTGGAACCCGCAGGCGGAAGCCACTTTCGGCCTGCGCGCGCGCGATGTAGTCGGGCGCCCGCTGCCGCGAGACGTGGTCCCGGCGGTGCTCGAGGCCATCGCCAGCGGGCTGCCGCAGCGGCGGATCGAGAGCGTGGCGCGTCGCGCGAACGGCGAAGAGTTTCCGGTCGAGGTGATGATCGACCCCGTCGGCAGCGGCGAAGAGCAGACCTTCACCGCGTTCATCCGCGACATCTCCGAGCGCAAGCGGATACAGCTCGAGCTCGAGCAGCGCGAGCAGCGATTCCGCACTCTCGTGGAGAAGAGCTGGAGCGGCGTCGCGCTGCTCGACGCCGATCTGGCCTTCACCTACGTCGGGTCATCGACGCGGCACCTCCTCGGGTACAGCGAGGACGAGCTGATGCGGAACAGCTTCCTTTCGTACATTCATCCGCGCGACCGGCAGGCGGCCCGCGAGGCGTTCGCGGAACTCGCGTCCACGCCGAATCGCGAGATGCAGTCCGAGCTTCGATTCCTTCACAGGAAAGGAACATGGGTCTGGCTCGAAGCCTTCGGACAGAATCTTCTCCACGATCCGGGCGTCGGCGCGGTGGTCGTCAATTACCGCGACATCTCGCAACGCAAGGAGACCGAAAGGCAGCTCGAGTATCAGGCCTACTACGACGCCCTGACCGGACTGCCGAACCGGCTGCTCTTCCGCGATCGCGTGGTTAATGCCCTCGCGCAGGCGAAGCGTCACCGGGCCGGCATCGCCGTGATGTACCTCGATCTCGATCATTTCAAGCTGGTCAACGACGGGCTGGGACACTCCGTCGGCGACGGGCTGCTGTCGGAAGTAGCCGAGCGTCTGAAGGGATCGATCCGCGGGTCCGACACGATCTCGCGCCTCGGCGGCGACGAATTCACAATCCTGCTGAACGACACCATCAGCACCGAGGCGGTGTTCGGTGTGGCGCGGAAGATTCTGCAGTCGATCGCGCGACCGTTCCGCATCGACGCGCACGAACTCTTCGTCACCGCGAGTATCGGCATCAGCCTCTATCCGGCGGACGGCGAAGACGTCGAGACTCTTCTGAAGTCAGCCGACAGCGCGATGTATCGCGCCAAGGAGCTCGGCCGCAATCAGGCGCAGATCTTCACCGCCAGCATGAACGAACGCTACGTGCAGCGCCTGGCGCTAGAGCAGAGCCTGCATCACGCCCTGGAACGCGACGAGCTGGACGTCTATTACCAGCCCATCTACGACCGCTCGCGGAAGATCGTGGCCCTCGAGGCGCTGCTTCGCTGGAACGATCCCGCGAAAGGCGTCGTCGAGCCGATCGAGTTCATCCATGTCGCCGAAGAGACCGGCCTGATCGTTCCCATGGGCGATTGGGTCATCCGCAAGGCGTGCCGGCAGCTCCGCGAATGGCGTGACGCCGGGCTGGCCGACCTCACCATGAACGTGAACATCTCCGCGGCACAGCTCCAGCAGCCGAATTTTCAGGAGGAGATCCTCGCCGCACTCCGCGAAACCGATCTGCCCCCAAGCGCGCTGCAGCTCGAGATCACCGAGTCCGTCGCGGTGCAGAATATCGATCTGACGATGCAGGTGCTGCGCGACCTGAAGGGCCGCGGTATCGGCATCGCCATCGATGATTTCGGCACCGGGCAGTCGTCGCTGATCTACCTCAGACAGTTTCCGATCAACACCATCAAGATCGATCAGGCGTTCGTGCGCGACGTGGACAGCGACGAATCGGCGGCCGCGATCGTCTCCTACATCATCAATCTGGCGCACACGCTGCACCTCGAAGTGACGGCCGAGGGTGTGGAGACCGACGAGCAGTACACGTTTCTGAGAGTCCATGGGTGCGATCGCGTGCAGGGGTTCCTGCTCAGCCCCGCGCTTCCGGCGGCGAAGGCGTACGACTTCATCCGCAGTCAGGGATCGAAGCGGCCGACGCCGGAAGCGACAAACCCGTCCGCCTGAACGTCCGGCGATCCTGGCCCGCGCCTTCAGGGAGCGTTGACGCAGGATCGACATCGCGTGCGCGACTACACCCGCAGGGTGTCCGGCCGCCAGCTCCGGATCCTGCGCTTGATCTCCTCCCGGCCGCGGACTTCGCCGTTGAGGACTGCGCGCGTCATCTCCGGCAGCTCCTCGTCGGAACAGAACCGCAATCCGACGAGCTGCGACGGCGACAGCTCGCCGATGCGGCTGCGAAGTTCCGCCGGAAGAAGCCGCTCCAGCCGCAACCGCTCTTCGAGGCGGATGATGCGGTCCTGCGCCGTGGTGGCCATGCTGCGCACGGCAATGGTCAGCGCGACGAGAGCGAAGGCGACGAGCAGATTCCAGATCGTCCATGCTGAGAAGTGCCGGATTGCGACGTAGATCTGGACCAGCGCGTTGATCCCGAGAATCGGGAGCGCAAAGAAGTGGAAATACGGGACGTACCGTCGATGGGTGGCATAGGACTGAGGCTCGATCATCGTTTGGTCCCTCAAAAAACGTAGCGCGCGGTAGCGTGAACCTGCTGCAGGGCGGAGTTGAGCGCCGGACCGGGCTGGACGCGGAAGTGGTGATTCAGCTTCAGCCGCACGTCGGACTGCCCCAGCGACTCCGGGACGTCGACGAGCGTCACGCTCACCGGGATCTCTCCGGCGTGATCCTCGACAATTTCGCGGATGCGCTTGATGGCATCGTCGCTCATCCGGGCGTAGGGCACCTCCAGGGCGATCTCCTTGACCTTCTTCTCGCGAATGCCGTCGAGCGGCAGGATCTCCAGCGCGTTCAGCTCGGGCGTGATCGGCGCCTCGTGAAACGATGCGGCGTGCGAGGCGAATTCAGGCTCTTCGGGAGGCGCCGGCTGGAGAGCCGGCGCTACGTCGTCCTCCTCCGGCGCGACGTGGGGCCGGCTCTCAGCCGACCCAAAGAGATTCAGATTGGCCTCGCGATCGCCATACTTCTCCCGCTCGATTTCCTTCGGGTCTCGATCGTCCTCAGCATCTTCTTCGTGGATCTCGTATGCCGACGTGTGACGGCGGCCGGGGGCGGCCGCTCCCACACTGAACTCCGGATGCCCGCCGTATTCGTCGTCGATGTGCTGCGCGTGCTGCTCGGCCGATTGCAAAGCGGCGCTCCGGCCGCTGGCGACGCCTCCGGTATCCTTCACGCCCGCGGTCAGCAGGACGGCCAGGCCGTTGTCCAGCCACCGGACATATTTCGCGTAGAGATCGCTGAAGACCACCACGTCGACCGATCCGAACTGATCGTCGAGGATGAACTTGGCCATCAGTTTCCCTTCGTTCAGGCCTTTCTTGATCTTCGAGCGCTTCAACTGCGAGACGATGCCGCCGATGTTCACCACTTCGTCAACATGTTGATGAAGTGTCTCGGTGGTGGCGTTGGCGAAGAGCTGCAGCTCGTCGCGGTATTTGTTGAGCGGGTGGCCGGTGATGTAGAAGCCGAGGGTCTCCTTCTCGTGGCGGAGCTTCTCCTCATCGGGCCATTCGGAACGTAGCGCCGGCTCTCCAGCCGGCGCGGACCGGCTGAGAGCCGGTCCTACGTTGGCCAGACCGAACAGCGAGTGCTGCCCTTGCTCGCGCTCGTCCCTGACCCGCTGCGCGCTGTCGGAGGTTGACTCGACGGAATCGAAGAGCGGCTTGCGCGTCATGCCGAAGGAATCGAAGCAGCCCGATTTGATCAGCGCCTCGAGCACCTTCTTGTTGCATGCGTGAAGGTCAACGCTCTCGCAGAACTGGTGGAGTGAGGTGAAGCGACCAACCTCCTGGCGTGCTGCGAGAATCGACTCGATCGCGCCCTGTCCCACGCCTTTGACGGCTCCGAGACCGAAGCGAATGTTCGGTCGGACGACGGTGAAGGAGTAATTCGATTCGTTGATGTCGGGCGGCAGGATCTCGATGCCCATTTGCGCCGTTTCGTTGATGAACTTCACCACCTGGTCGGTGCGGTCCATCTCCGAGGTCATCAGGGCGGCCATGAAGTGCCGCGGATGATGCACCTTGAGCCACGCGGTCTGATACGCCACCAGCGCGTAGGCGACAGAGTGGGACTTGTTGAACCCGTAGCGGGCGAAGGGCGCGATGAAGTCGAAGATCTCCCCCGCTTTCTGTCTGTCGTACCCGTTGGCCACCGCGCCGCCGAGGAACTTGTCGCGCTGCCGGTCCATGATGGCCTTGTCCTTCTTCCCCATCGCCTTGCGGAGGAAGTCGGCGTCGCCGAGCGAAAAGCCGGCCACGGCCTGCGCGATCTGCATCACCTGCTCCTGGTACACGATGACCCCGTACGTCTCTTCGAGGATCTCCTTCATCGCCGGCACGAGGTAGCGCGATTTCGACACGCCATTCTTGCGGCGGACGTACTCGTCGACCATTCCGGCGTCGAGCGCGCCGGGACGATAGAGCGCGTTGAACGCCGCGAGATCTTCGAACTTCGTCGGCCGCGCCCTGCGCAGCACGTCGACCATCCCGCCCGATTCGAACTGGAAGACCCCCTTGGTGCGCCCTTCCTGGAACAGCTTGTAGACGTCGGGATCGTCCAGCGGAATCGCGCGGAGGTCGATCTTCGTGCCACTCTCGGCCTGCACCGATTTGATCGCGTCGTCGATCACCGTCAGCGTGCGCAGGCCGAGAAAGTCCATCTTCAGAAGACCCATCTTCTCGACCACGCGCATGTCAAACTGCGTCACGATTTCATCGCGATTGGTGCGATAGAGCGGAACATAATTGGTGACCGGCTCGGGCGTGATCACCACACCCGCCGCGTGCATGCCGGCGTGGCGCGACAGCCCCTCGAGCTTCGAGCCGATCTCGACGATTCGCGCCACTTCCTTCTCGTTCGTCATCGCCTCGGCCAGCGCCGCCGAATCGTTGGGCGCGGTCGCCAGCGTGCTGTCCGGGCCGCCCGGAATCGTCTTGGCCACTTTGTCCACGAGCCCGTACGGCAGACCGAGCACGCGGCCGACGTCGCGCACCACGGAGCGCGCGGCCATCGTTCCGAAGGTGATGATCTGCGCCACGTTGTCCTGCCCGTACTTGCGGCGAACGTACTCGATGACCTCGCCGCGCCGGTTCATGCAGAAATCGACGTCGATATCCGGCATGGAGATGCGCTCGGGATTGAGGAAACGCTCGAACAGCAGGTCGTAATCGAGAGGATCGACGTCGGTGATCTCCATCGAAAAGGCAACCAGCGATCCGGCCGCCGATCCGCGCCCCGGGCCGACCGGGATTCCGCTGTCCTTGGCGAATTTGATGAAGTCCCAGACCACCAGGAAGTAGCCGGGAAAGCCCATCCCCTTGATGATCTCGATCTCTTTCTCCAGCCGATCCCAATAGGCCTGCGGCTCGTGCTTCTTCCGCTTTGCGGCGAAAAGCGGCGCCGCGGCCGCGAGGCGTTTCTTCAGGCCCTCGCGAGCGATTTTCTCGAAGTACGCGGCGGCATCGAAGCCTTTCGGAACCGGGAATTCCGGCAGGTGCAGGCCGGACACGTCGAGGTTCACGTCCACCCGCTCGGCGATGCGCATGGTGTTCTCTACAGCCTGTGGATATGCCGCGAAGACCCGGCGCATCTCCTCAGGGCTTTTGACATAGAAGTCGTCGGAGTAGAACTTCATCCGCCGTTCGTCACCCAGCGTCTTTCCCGTGCCGATGCACAGGAGCACCTCGTGCGCGAAGGCGTCGCCCTTCTCCAGGTAGTGCGAGTCATTGGTGCCGACGAGCCGCAGGCCGGTCTCCTCGCCGAGGCGCGCCATCATCGGCACGATCTTCTGCTGGTCGGGGATGCCGTGGTCCTGAATCTCGAGAAAGAAGTTCTCCGCGCCGAGGATCTCTTTGTACTGCAGCGCAGCCTCTTTCGCTTTCGCGTAGTTGCCGCCGGCGAGACTCTGTGAGACTTCACCCTTGAGACAGGAGGAGAGGACGATCAATCCCTTGCGATATTCGCGCAGCAACTCCTTGTCGATGCGCGGCTTGTAGTAGAAGCCGTCGGTGTAGCCGGCGCTGACGAGCTTGACGAGGTTGTGATAGCCGGCGTCATTCGCCGCCAGGACGATCAGATGGTTGTTCGATCCGGCGTCGGCAGCCTGATCTTCCACGCCCGCTTTATCCAATCGCGAGCCGTAGGCAACGTACATTTCGCAGCCGATGATCGGCTTCACGCCCACGCCGCGCATGGCGTTGTAGAACTCGACCGCGCCGAACATGTTGCCGTGGTCCGTGATGGCGCAGGCCGGCATCCCGAGCTGGGCGACCTTTTTTGCGAGTGCTTCGGGACGGCTGGCCCCGTCGAGAAGCGAGTATTCCGTGTGGAGGTGGAGATGAACGAAGGACATCAGTTGTCGTTCATGATTCTAATGCAGAAACGGTTGTCATCCTGAGCCGCGAAGACGGCGAAGGATCCCCTCCGCGCCGGGGATTCCTCGCCGTCTATGCGGCTCGGAATGACACCGGCGTGATCTCTTTCGCCGAAAGCGCCTGAAAACGCAGAAAGACGAGGATGGCCACTACTGTCAGCCCGGCCACGAAGCCCCACCACAATCCGACCACGCCCATTCTCATGACGAAGCCCAGAAGGAGAGCGACCGGCAAGCCGATGAGCCAGTAGCCGATGATGTTGGCGATAAACGCGAACTTCGTGTCCGCCGCTCCGCGAAGAGCTCCGATGCCGGCGGTCTGCAATCCGTCCGAGAGCTGAAAGACTGCCGCGACGAAGAAAAGCGGGAGCGACGCCGCAATGACGTCCGGCTGATCCGTGAGCAGTCGACCGAGGAGCGAAGGAATGGAGATGAAGAGCAGCGCACCAACCGACATGACCATCGCTCCGCCGATGAATGTCGCATGACCGGCGAGACGGACCGCGGCGGGATCGCGCGCGCCGACGGCCAGTCCCACCCGCACCGAACCTGCCGTAGCCACTCCGAGCGCCACGGTGAAGGTCAACGACGCGAGCGTGATCACCAGCTGGTGCGCGGCGAGATCCACAGTTCCCATGCGGCCGGCCAGAAGAGCGACCAGAGCGAAGATGCCCACTTCCGCCGTAACCTGGAACGCGGTGGGGAGACCAACGCGAAACGCTCGGCGGACATCCGGCGAGTTCCACGCTCGGGAAACGGCCGCGCCCTGGGGAAGCGCGATGCGAGCAACCGCGGCCGCCACGATCGCCAGTTGCAGGATCTGGCAACTCACCGTCGCGATCGCCGCTCCGGCCACGCCCAGCGGCGGAAGCGCGCGTAGAGGACCCATCCACAGCGGCAAAACCCGGCCTCCGAAGACCAGCACGATGTCGGCCGCGAGGTTGAGCACATTGCAGGAAACCATGGCCACGACCATCGGGCGGGTCACGTGATGCGCCTGCAGATAGGCCCGCACGACGAAGAAGAGCAGCCACGGCGCCAGACCGATCGTCCGAATGAGCAGGTAGCTCGTCGCCGGCGCGATCAGTTCCGGGTTGACTCCGATGACTCGCAGCAGAAACGGACCGCCGAGCAGGATCACCGTGAGCGATGCCGTGGTGAGGAGCGCGAGCCAGACACCCTGCCACAGGATCCGCCGGGCGCTGACGCGATCGCCGGCGCCAACCGCCTGCGAGATCAAGGGATCGACGCCCAGCAGCAATCCCAGGCCAAAAACGGAGACAGCGAAGAACACCGCGTTGGCCAGGCCGGTCGCGGCAAGCTCGCGTCCACCAAGCCGGCCGATGACCGCCATATCGACGACGCTCATCACCTGCGTTCCCGCCTCCGCCGCCGCGAGCGGTAGCGCCAGAGTGAACAGCCGCCGCAATTCGATTTTCAGTTGCGCCGCGCGCATGATCGCGCGCCTTCGCTACCCGTTGAACGCGACGCCGCCGATGGCGCGACCGTCGCGGCCGGGATCGACTCTCGGCTCGATGAGCTCGCGAAGGTTCGTCATCTCGATGAACATGTGCCGGTGCCGGATGCAATGCACTGCGATGGCCAGTGCGAGCATGGAGACCGTGGCGAGAAATACCAGCGACGCAGGCGTGGTAGCCGGAACGAGCGCACTGGAAGCGGTGACGAACAGCTCCTGGATGAGGATCAGGAAGAAGAGCGGCAAAGGAAAGAAAACCAGTGCCGATAAGAATCGGCTGGCCTGAATGCGGAAGTACGGCCGCAGCGCCAGAAAGCTGACGGCGACGAAATAGCCGAGCATCAGTACCGCCGCGAAATGCATCTCCGCGAGGCTCCCGGTGATTTCCAGCCGACGCCGCACCAGCGCGAGCATCCGCACCTGCAGCAGGACCACCCACGTCAGCGACACCACCGCGGCGGAGACGAAAAAGAGCGCCAGAAAGGCGCCGAAGAGGTTTCGCGCCGCGAGCAGGGCGGCCATGCGTACAAGAATCGCCGCTACGCCTGCGGCCGCGAGCAGCGCGATCACCATCGCCCACCCGGCAGCCGTCCCCCCGCCGATCGCCCGCCCATGCACGCCGAGGAACGAGGCCGGCGCCCCTTCGAGCTGCCGCGCCACCGAAGCCGCCACGGAAAGCGCGAGAAGCACGCACGACGCGGTGCCGATGTAGAAGAGCGGCTTGGGCATACGATGATGTTAGCGCAAGTCGCTCGGCGCGTCGCGCATCGAGATGATGTGATCGAGACGGACCTCCACCGGGCCGTCGGCAGCTACGAACCGCACGAACTCCGCGCCGCCGGCCGAGTAGACGTCGGCAATCGCGCCCGTCTCCTCCTGCCGCACTCCTTCCAGATCGAACTCCAGGACGATGCGTTTGTGGTGCATCGCCGCCTGTTCGAGCTGATCGTGGTCGTCACAGGAGACAGGCTCGTACGCATCGCTGTTCATGGGCCTCGCTCCTTACACAATCGGTGCCGCTTCTTTGTGGTAGGATCGCGGCCGATCCGTTTCCCCGATGACCATCGCCAGTTCGCTCTTCCGGATCTCCAATCTGGCCGCGGCGATGCCGCTCGCATTTGCCATCGTTCTGCTGGTCATCCTCATTATTTCCTTCCGCTCCCGCGCGGTGGTCTTCTGCCAGTACCTGCAGACCATGACCGGCGTCAAGCTTCGCCCCTCGGATGTCCGCCGCGTTTTTCGCGAGGGAGGGGCCGACGCCGTGCGCACGTATTTTCTCGACTTGATCATCCGCGAGGACCTCAAGCAGGGACCTCTGGAGATCCCCGGCGAGGAGGAGCCTGCTCTGCCACCGCAAGTCGAGACCGCGGCCAAGTGATCTACACAAGCCGCTGATACACGGCGTAGACGTCCTCGCCAAAGCAGGCAAAGACCACCCGGTCGAGTCGCGCATCCGCCGTCTCGCGGACCGCGATCTCCGCCGCCTCGGTGACCGGATAGCCGTAGACCCCGCAGCTGATGGCCGGAAAAGCGATCGAGCCGATGCCGTTTTCGAGCGCCAGCCGCAGGCTGTTTCGATAGCAGGAGGCCAGCAGGGCGGGCTCGCCGTGCGTCCCGCCGCGCCAAACCGGCCCGACGGTGTGGATCACGTACTTCGCCGGAAGCCGGTATCCGCGGGTGATCCGCGCCTCGCCGGTCGGGCAGCCGCCGATCGCGCGGCATTCCTCGAGCAGCTCCGGTCCCGCCGCGCGATGAATCGCGCCGTCGACCCCGCCGCCGCCCAACAGGGACGTGTTCGCCGCGTTCACAATCGCATCAACGACGAGCCTGGTGATGTCGATTTTTGAGACTTCAACCATCGTTCAGTGTAGGGCACGGTTGCGCCGTGCCGCACCCCGGAATACGGCACGGCGCA
>JBGPFD010000056.1:0-16725 GCA_041483175.1 Thermoanaerobaculia bacterium
CGCCAGCGCGCGGACGAGCGTCACCGCGAGCGCAGACGACCCACCGAGGCCGGAGCCGCGGGGGGCGTCGGTACGGGTGGTGATGCGAATGCCGCTGAGGCGGAAGTGCTCGAGCACGCGGTACATCAGCGCCGCTCGCGGATCGGCGGCCAGCTCCTGGAGCGAATCGTAGTGCTGCTCGTACTGCTGGTCGGCCAGATGGATGTCGACGCCGCTGCTGCCGCTCTCGAGGACCTCCGATTCGGCGTAGTGCGAAATGGCAACGTTCACCGTGCGCGCGCCAGGATGGAAGAGATAGATGGGCCAGAGATCGAGGGTACCGCCAGCCAGATCGGCGCGCACAGGCGCCCGCACCGTTACCTTCTTCATGATCGGACCTGAGGCCGGTTGCTAGAAGAGTGCCCGGCGTCTGGATGGTAATTCTGCCACTTGAGGGGGCCGCGCGGCGAGTTTTGGTGCGAGCCGCACGACGTTCGCGCGGAACTGTTGCAGCAGCGCCGCAGAGAGCGGGCTGGAAGCGATCGATTTCAGCTTCAGCGGATCGAGCCACGTTCCGTGATCGGAGACGCGATAGTCGAGATGCGCGCCCGTCGCCAGGCCCGTCGCGCCGACGTATCCGATCACCTCTCCCTGCACCACGTTCCGTCCGGCGCGAATGCCTTTCGCGAATCGCGACAGGTGCAAGTAGTAGGTATCGATTCGCGACGTGTGCCGGATGCGAACGTAGTTCCCATCTCCCCCTTTGCGTCCCGCTTCGATCACCACGCCATCCGCGGTGGTCATGACCGGCGTGCCGACCGGCGCGCCGTAGTCGACACCGTGATGCGGCCGGAAGCAATGGAGGATCGGGTGGTAGCGGCTCTTCGAGAACTTCGAAGTAATCCGCGTGAAGTGCAGCGGTGCGCGGAGAAACTGCTTGCGCAGCGGGCTGCCGCTGCGCGCGTAGTAGCCGGCGCGCCCGTCAGGCGTTTCCTGTCGGAACGCCTCGAAGGTCTGCCCGTTGTGCATGAATCGAGCGGCGACGATCGGCCCGTATCCGACTGGATCCGCGCCGTTGAATTTCTTCCGCACGACGAGATTGAAAGAATCGCCGCGCCGCAGAGCGAAGAAATCGATGTCCCACTGGAAGATATCGACGATCTGTTGCGCGAGCTGCGGCCCTTCGCCGGTCGCCAGAAGCGCATCATAGAGCGAGCTGTCGATCTTCGCGGAGACTGTAGTTTCGATCTCCCGCGACTGCGCCGGATGCGGCACTGCCTGGAATCCGTTGATGGTGCGAAGCACATCGACCTCGCCCCAGCCGGTGATCTTCATCTCGATACTGTCCACACGGCCCGTGGCATCGTGATGAAAGCGGACGAGGTTCCCCGGCTGCAACCTCAGCAGGTCGAGGCTGCGCGCAACTTCGTGCGTCACCAGCGCCGCCTCGGCGCGGTCGAGGCCGCCGTCTGTCAACACGGAAGCGAGCGTGTCGCCCTGCTCGACGGTCAGCACGATCGCGTGTTCTGGGAGGGTGGCAAATCGCATGGCGGCGAGATCGGTGTATCGAAGTTGCGGCCGGGCAAGGAACCGCGCCGGCTCGAGGATCGGCGCGGCAGCATTGACGACCGCGAGAAGGAACGGGAGGGACGCCGGGAGGACGGCGGCGAAATACGCTCCCGGCCGCTTCACTCCACGATGTACTCGCTGGCCCACGCCACGCAGTCTCATCATTCCGTCAAGGAAACGATCGTATCACCGACCTGAACGTTACTGGCCGCTGCCCGACGGCTGCAGCGTGAGGATCTGCAATGGTGCTTTCTGCGAATCGTCCTTCAGCGGATCGGGCTTGTGGTAGCTCGCTGGTACGCTGAACAGATCGGCGCGAACGGCCGCGCGTGCATCGATCGACGTGATCGTCAGCTCGCGCGTCTGTGTGCGCGTCGGACGGAACACCTGCGACAATTTCGAGCCTTCCACGTTTTCCCGATGCATCGTCGTGCTGATGGTGGTCGACTGCCTGAGCGGGAAGCCCTTGATCTTGGTGTTCTCCGTGTCGACCAGTTCATCCAGCTCAGGATTGCCCGTTTTCACGGCGCCGCTGGCGAGAAAATCCTGTTCCACATCGCCCAGCGCCATCGTCACCCACTTGTCGACCGTCTCATGCACTGACTGCGTGAGCGGAATCGAGCCGAAGGCGAGCGTAATGTCGTAGTCGATCGTCAACTGGTAGTGATCGGTCGGCAGGCCGGCGATGATCAGATGGTCGTCGAGCTGCGTGACCTTCACCTTTTTCTTGCTGATGGTGATTTGCGCGGTCCCGATCGCCGAGGCGACGCCGGCCGCGTTGACTTCGACATACGTCTTTTTCGCTGGATCGACGAAGGTCAGCGTCCGGTTGCCATTCACGGTAAAGACGTAGGATCCGGTCGGAAACTCATTGCCGGAAAGGAAATCGACCCGCGACCGATCGCCGTCGATGACCCCTCGGCCGGTCATGTCGGTCCCCGGCATCGATTCCAGATCTGAATGGGTGGTTTGCCGGAACTCGTATTGAACGGCTCCGTACACACCCTGCCCAACCGCCACCAGGAGCGTAATCACCAGCAACACCCGTCTCATAAATAACCTCTGTTTACACTGAGTATACAACGCTCATCCGGAAATAGGCTCCGGGGGTACGACGTTGGGCCACCCATGTCCCGTTTCAGGATGTTGCTGGTGGCCGCTGTCTGTGCCGCCACCGTGGCGCTGCCGCTGCTCGCCGCGCGCAAGATCGATCCGAATTCGCTCGACGAAGTGGTCCGGCGCGTTCAGGAGCAGCAGAAAAAGACCAACACGCTGGAGGCCGATTTCCGTCAGGAGAAAACGCTCGCTCTCCTGGCGAAGCCGGAGGTTTCCACGGGGCACTTCACCTTTTCCAGGCCGAACAACGTGCTATGGCGCTACGACGCGCCGAAACGCGTCGATATGCTGATCGCCAACGGCGTGCTGACCACGTACTACCTCGACCTGAACAAAGCCGAGCAGATCGAGATCAGGCGCTATCAGGATCGGATCTTCAAGTACATGGGAGCGAGCGGCGCGCTCGATGATCTGGCCGCCTACTTCGACTTCACGTTCACCAACCGCGCCGACGAGCCGTATTACGTTCTCGATCTCAAGCCGAAGAGTAAGGGAATCGCCCGGCGCGTGCGTCACATCACGATCCGGATCGACAAGAAAAGCTACCTGACGACGAAGTTCGAGTACACCGAAGGCGACGGAGACGTCACACGGTACGAGTTTACGCATGTGCGCGTGAACCAGCCCATCGAGCAGGGGCGCTTCACGCTGAACCTCCCGCCGAGCGTGAAACTCGAGCAAATGAAATTGCAATGAGCAGTCCTGAGTGCTAAGTGCCGAGTCCGGAGTGGCGGAGCACTTTACGTTCGAACTTCTGAAGGTGGACGGCCCGGCGCGATTGGGCCGCTTTCACACGTTTCACGGTGTCGTCAACACGCCCGTATTCATGCCGGTCGGCACTCTCGCGTCAGTCAAGGCGATGACCACTGATCAACTCCGCCACCTCACACTCGGGACTCACAACTCAGGACTCAGGACTCCGGAAATCCTCCTCTGCAACACGTATCACCTCATGCTCCGTCCGGGGATCGATCTGCTGGAGCGTTTGGGCGGAGTGCAGCGCTTCATGGGATGGGATGGGGCGGTGCTGTCGGATTCCGGTGGATTTCAGGTCTTCTCCCTTGCATCCATCCGCAACGTCAAGGAAGAAGGAGTGGAGTTCCGCAGCCACCTCGACGGATCACTGCATTTTCTTTCGCCGGAGAAATCGGTCGAAATCCAGACGCGCATGGGCGTCGACATCGCCATGGCCTTCGACGAGTGCCCCTCCTACGGCCTGTCCCATGCGGACGTCGAACGCTCGATGGAGCTGACGCACCGTTGGGCGCGCCGGTCGCTCGCCGCGCGGCCGGCTGAAGCCGGCCGGCACACTCCTGCTCTTTTCGGCATCGTGCAGGGGGGTGTGTATCCCGATCTGCGCAAGCGGAGTGTGGAAGAGATCGGATCGATGGACTTCGACGGCGTGGCCATCGGCGGGGTGTCGGTGGGCGAGCCGAAGGAGGAGATGTTCGAGGTGATCTGCTCGACCGCACCGCTGATGCCAGGCGACAAACCGCGGTACCTGATGGGCGTCGGCACGCCGGAGGATCTTCTCGACTCCGTGGCCGCCGGCATCGACATGTTTGACTGCGTCATGCCGACGCGCAACGCGCGCAACGGCTCGCTGTTCACCAGCGGAGGGAAGATCGCCATCAAGAATGCGCAGTACGCCGATGACCCGCGGCCTCTGGACGGCGAATGCGGCTGCGTCACCTGCCGCACGGTTTCCCGTGCCTACCTGCGGCACCTCTTCGTCGGCGGCGAGATCGCCGGCCTGGTTTACAACACGATCCATAACGTTTTCTTTTATCTTGACTTGATGGCCAAGGTTCGGCAGGCTATTGCGTCCAATTCGTTCGCGACATTTCGCGAAGCCTGCCTTGCGCGGTTGACTCGGGAACGCGAATCATGAATACCCTCACTCTGCTTCTTCAGGCCGGTGGCAACTCGACCGCCGCGTTCCTGATCAACATGCTGCCGATCGCGGCGATCTTTGCCGTGTTTTACTTCCTGGTGATCGCCCCGGCCAACAAGCAGAAGCGCAAGACGCAGGAAATGCTCACCTCGCTGAAGAAGGGCGACCGGGTGGTCACCTCCGGCGGGATTTACGGGACCATTCAAGGTGTTGAGGCGGACGTCGTTTACCTGAAGATTGCCGAGAACGTGAAAGTGAAGGTCGCGCGTTCGGCGGTTACAGGGGTCATTACGGGAGAGGCGGCCGAGTAGCGGTCGTCAGCCCGATCATCTCCTGGAGGAAATCTTGAACCGAAGTCTGTGGTGGAAGGTCATTCTGATTCTCGCCGTGCTGGTGGCGTTCACCGCGGCGATCATCCCGACGTCGAACAACCCTGAGCCCATCCGTCGCGGCCTTGATCTCAAAGGTGGCACGCACCTGGTCATGCGCATCAACGTCGGCGATGCCCTGCGCCTGGAAGTCGATCAGGGCATGGAGGCACTCAAGAATCAGTCCGGCAAGAACAGCCTGCCGATGCCGACGACGCGCCGGATCAGCGATAACTCGTTCGTTGCCGCTCCCCCGGCGGGAATCACCACCGCCGAATACGAGCGGATCGCCAAAGACTACCTGCCGTCGTTCGAAATGAGCCGCACGCCGGAAGGGACGCTGCTGTTCAAGATGAAAGGACCCTCGGTTGCGGCGATCGAGCGCGACACCATCGATCACACCGTGGAGACGATCCGCAACCGCGTTGACGCGCTCGGTGTTACCGAGCCGATCATCGCTCCGGAGAGCGGCAACCGCATCGTCATCCAGCTTCCCGGCGTCGACGATCCGGCGCGCGTGAAAGACATCATCAAGACCACGGCGCAGTTGCAGTTTCGCCTGGTGGAAGGAAATCCCGGGCCCGATGTCAAGACTGCACTCGATGGCGTCGCGCCGACCATGAAGAACGACGTCGACATCCTTCCCGGGACGCGGGAGGATGAGTTAGGCCGTGCGGCCGGAACGGAGTTCTACGCCGTCCGCAAGACGATCCCGGTGACGGGAACGGATCTCAAGAACGCCCGCGTGCAGAAGGGACGCCTCGGCGAGCCGAACGTCGGCTTCTCGCTGACTCCCGACGGCGGGCGCAAATTCGGCGATCTGACCGGCGCCAACGTCGGCCGCCGGCTGGCCATCGTGCTCGATAACAAGGTCGTTTCCGCGCCTCGCATCAACAGCCGCATCGACGATCAGGGCGTGATCGAAGGAAGCTTCACCACGCAGCAGGCCGCTGACCTCGCGCTGGTCCTGCGCAGCGGTTCGCTGCCGGCTTCGCTCACCACGATGGAGGAACGGACCGTCGGGCCGTCGCTCGGCCGCGACTCGATTCACCAGGGTGTGCTGGCCTCGCTGATCGGCTTCATCACTCTGATCCTGGCCGTGCTTCTCTACTACAAAGGTGCCGGCATCAACGCCGTTCTGGCCCTGTTTCTGAACCTGGTGATCATTCTGGGCATGCTGGCCATCTTCAAGGCCACGCTGACGCTGCCTGGCATCGCCGGCATCATCCTGACGCTGGGCATGGCCATCGACTCCAACGTGCTGGTCTTCGAGCGCATCCGCGAAGAGCGGCGCGAGGGAAAGACCGTCCGTGCGGCCATCGAGAACGGCTTCTCGCGCGCCTTCGGAACCATCATCGACACGCACATGACCACCATTATCTCGGCGCTCTTTCTCTTCCAGTTCGGCACCGGGCCGATCAAGGGATTCGCCGTGACGCTGCTCATCGGCCTCTTCGCCTCGGTTTTTACTGCGTTCTTCGTATCGAGAGTCATCTTCGACTTCTGGTACAAACCGCAGGACCGGCCGCAGGAGATCAGCATCTAATGACGAGGACAACCCATGCAGATTTTTGTTAATACGAATTACAACTTCGTCAGATATCGCCTCTGGGCGGTGGCCTTTTCCCTGGCGTGGGTTGTCATCGGCGCCGGCTTTTATCTGAAGCACGGAATCAACTGGGGCATCGACTTCGCCGGCGGCGCGAACATCGTGCTGAAATTTCGCGATCAGGTGCCACTGAACCGCCTGCGCGCCGATATGACCGATGCCTCGATCCAGCAGTACGGCAAGTCGGAAGATCGCGCCGTGCTGATCCGACTCCCGGAGCAGCGCAAGGAGACCGACTACGCGGGACAGATCGTGGCCAAACTCCATCGCGATCTCAGTCCCGAATCTGCCAGCGGCAAGTTCGATCTCAACTTCCAGGGGCGCGACGGCCTGACCGAGCTGCTGACCAACGTCGATCCCGACAACAAGGGGACGCGACCTGACGCACGTGCCTACTACGCCGCCGTGGCGCAGAACGTGATCAACAAGCGCTCCGAGATCGGCCTTTTCACCAACATGCAGCAGGTCGTTTCCGCGCCGGGCGTAACCACCGGAATCGCCCGCGTGCTCAACGAAAAGACGTTCCTCGGATCGTTCAACGTGCTCAATCAGGAAACGGTCGGCCCACAGGTCGGCCGCGAGCTGCAGCAGAAGGCCATCTGGGCCGTGGTGCTGTCGACGCTGGCCATGGGCGCCTATCTCTGGATGCGTTTCGACCTGATGTTCGGCGTCGCCGCGGTGGTCTGCATCATCCACGACGTCTCTGTTTCGCTGGCGTTCCTGGGCATGCTGAACGGCGAGTTCTCACTGAACATCGTTGCCGCGTTGCTGCTGATCGTCGGCTACTCGATTAACGACACCGTCGTCACCTACGACCGCGTGCGCGAGAACCGGCGCAAGCTGAAAACCCGCGCCACGCTCGAGGAGCAGCTCAATCTGGCCATGAACCAGACGCTGTCGCGGACGATCCTGACCTCCGGGTCGGTGATCATCGTGCTCATCGCGCTGATTCTGTTCGGCGGCAAAGTGATCCACGAATTCGCCTGGATCCTGCTGATCGGCGTCATCGCCGGAACCTACTCGACCGTGACCATCGTCCCAGCCGTGGCTATCGCCTGGAACCGTCTGAGCGGGCGTCGGCACGATATCGCTGGTCCCGCCTCCCGCCCGCGGGCGGAGTCGACCAGCGAGGAGACGGCGCCGCGGAAACGCAAGGCAGTGTAGTCAGGCGTTAGGTTTTAGGTGTTGGGTGTCAGGGGCAAGCACGCGTTTGTGTGAGACGCATCACCTAACGCCTAGCGCCTGAGACCTGACGCCTGATCGCCGACGCCTATACAATCCGGCCTCTTATGGCTGATTCCAATTACGACGACGACGCTCTCGAGTACCACTCAGGCGGTCGTCCCGGAAAAATCGAAGTCGTTCCGACCAAACCGACCGCCACGCAGCGCGATCTGGCTCTCGCGTACACACCCGGCGTGGCCAAGCCCTGTCTGGAGATCGCTCGCAATCCGGGCGATATTTACAAATACACTAATAAGGGAAACTTAGTCGCCGTCATCTCCAATGGCACCGCGGTGCTGGGGCTCGGCAACATCGGTCCCGGGGCGGGCAAGCCGGTGATGGAAGGAAAGGCGGTGCTGTTCAAACGCTTCGCCGACATCGACGTGTTCGATCTCGAGATCGACACCCGCGACACGGAAGCGTTCATTCAGGCGGTCAAGCTGCTGGAGCCGACCTTCGGCGGAATCAATCTCGAGGACATCGCCGCACCTGAGTGCTTCGAGATCGAACGGCGGCTGAAGAAGGAGATGAAGATCCCCGTCTTCCACGACGATCAGCACGGAACGGCGATCATCTCCGCCGCGGCTCTGATGAACGCGCTGGAGGTCGCCGGAAAGAAGATCGACAAGGTCAAGCTGGTGATCAGCGGCGCCGGAGCGGCGGCGATGGCCTGCCTGCGGCTCTACATCAAGCTGGGACTGCGAAAAGAGAACGTGATCCTGGCCGACAGCCATGGCGTGATTTTCAAGGGGCGCACCAAGTCCATGACGCCGTACAAGGAGGAATTCGCCGCCGACACGAAGGCGCGCACGCTGCTGGAGGCCGTCCGGGGCGCCGATGTGCTGGTCGGGCTTTCCGTCGGCGGGATCGTGACCAAAGAGATGGTCAAGTCGATGGCCAAGGATCCCATCGTCTTCGCCATGGCCAATCCCGATCCGGAAATCACCTACGACGACGCGCGTGCTGCGCGTGCGGACGTGATCATCGCCACCGGCCGCTCCGACTATCCGAATCAGGTCAACAACGTCCTCGGATTTCCGTTCATCTTCCGCGGCGCGCTCGACTGCCGCGCGACGACGATCAACGACGAGATGGAGCTCGCCGCCGCTCATGCGCTTGCGAATCTGGCGAAGGAAGAAGTTCCCGATTCCGTTCTCCGGGCGTACGCCACCGACCGATTCACCTTCGGCCGCGAGTACCTGATTCCGAAGCCGTTTGATCACCGCGTGCTGCTCAACGTTCCCGTGGCCGTGGCCAGGGCGGCCGCCGAAACGGGTGTGGCGCAGGAGCCGATCACCGATTTCGATGCCTACCGTCGCCGGCTGGAAAATCTTCTCGGCCGTTCGCGCAGCGTCATGCACGCCCTGTACGACCGGGCGAAGCGCGATCCGAAACGGATCGTCTTTCCGGAAGGTGATCAGGAGAAGATCATCCGCGCGGCGAAGATCCTCATCGACGAGGGGCTGGCGCATCCGATTCTGCTGGTCAAAGAGGAAATCGCACAGCCGCTCCTCGAGAAGCACAACGTCGATCGATCGAAGATCTCCATCATCGATATCACCAAAGCGCCTCAACTCGAGCAGTACGCGCGCCGGTTCCATCACCTGCGCCGCCGGCGCGGCATCACCGCGACCGATGCGCGGCGGATTCTGAACAGCCGCAATTATTTCGCCATGATGATGGTCGAGCAGGGCGATGCCGACGGCGTCATCGCCGGACTGCACGCCTACTATCCCGCCACCGTCCGCCCGGCGCTGCAGATCATCAAAACCCGTCCGGGAGTGAAGAACGTCTCCGGCGCGTATCTGCTGATGTTCAAGAATCGAATGCTGGTGCTGGCCGACACGACGGTCAACATCGATCCCGATGCGGAGATGCTCGCGGAGATCGCTGCGGTAACCGCGGAGACCGCGCGTCGTTTCAACCTCGAGCCGCGCGTGGCCATGATCTCGTTTTCCAATTTCGGATCGACGCCGCACGCCGAGTCTCAAAAAGTGCGCGAGGCGGTGCGGCTGCTCAACGACCGCCACCCCGATCTCGTCGTCGACGGCGAGATGCAGGCCGACACCGCGGTCGTCCCCTACATCGCGCGCGAGGATTACCCGTGGAGCCCCATCCAGGGCGATGCGAACGTGCTCATCTTCCCCAACCTCGATGCCGCGAACGCCGCGTACAAGCTGCTGTGGCGGGTGGGCGGGGCGGAGGTGATCGGGCCGATCCTGCAGGGACTGGCCAAACCGGTGCATGTACTGCAGCGCGGCGTCGACGTCAACGACGTCGTCAACATGGCCGCCATCGCCGTGATCGACGCGCAGAATGTGGAGCGGCCGCTGCTGCGCAAGGTGGAAGGCCGCCGGTAGCGATGTAGCGCCGGCTCTCAGCCGGCGCATGAGCCGCCTGGAGAGGCGGCTCTACATCAGGATGCCGCCCCTAGCTGGGACGCACGCAGGCCTTGCGGAACATCATGCGTGGTTGCAGTGTTTTGGCCTCGGTCTATGAAAGTGGCTGTCGCCATGTCGGGCGGGGTTGACTCCTCGACCGCCGCGTACATTCTCAAGTCCGCCGGGCATGATGTGGTCGGTCTTTCGATGCAGATGTACGACAACCTCGCCAACGCCGCGACGGCGTACGGCGGATGCTGCACGATCGACGATCTGGCCGATGCAAGGCGCGTGGCGTGGAAGCTCGACATCCCGCACTTCACGCTCAACCTCGAGCAGAACTTTCACGAGAAGGTGATCACCCCGTTCGTGCAATCGTATCTCCATGGGATGACACCGAGTCCCTGCGTCCTCTGCAATACGCACGTGAAGTTCGACATCTTCCACCGGAAGGCGCAGGCCATCGGCGCAGAAAAAATCGCCACTGGCCATTACGCGCGAATCTCCGATGCCGGCGGCACGCTCGAATTGCAGAAGGCGAAGGATCGGGCCAAGGATCAGTCGTATTTTCTTTTCGAGCTCTCACAGGAGCAGCTCGCCGAGGCGATGTTTCCGCTGGGCGAGCTCACGAAGCCTGAGGTGCGCGCCATCGCCGCGCGCGCCGGACTGCCGGTGGCCGGCAAGAAGGAGTCGTACGAGATCTGTTTCGTTCCGGATAGGGACGGCTACGCGTCGATCGTCGAGCGTGAGACCGGTCTCGCGCCGGGCGAGGGCGCCGGCGAGATTGTGGACATGGAGGGCAACATCGTCGGCCATCACGACGGCTACTATCACTTCACCATCGGACAGCGTCGTGGTCTGCAGATCGGAGGGACTCCCCATCGTACGTACGTCGTCGATGTGAATCCGTTCACCCGATGCGTCACCATCGGACCCGGATCGGCGCTGGAGCGGTCGGAGCTGATCGCCGAACGCGTGCACTGGATCAGCGGCGACACGCCTTCCGGTCCGATCGAGGTGCAGGCGCGGGTCCGCTCGCGAGCGGCTGATGTCGCCGCGACGATCACACCATTTGGTGATGCTCAGGCGCGCGTACAATTCGCGCAGAGGCTCCGCGCGGTAGCTCCGGGGCAGGCCGTCGTCTTCTATGACGGCGATCGCTGCCTCGGTGGCGGATGGATCGCGCGCGGCTGAACGTCCCGTGCAAACCGCTATCGTCAGTCAGGAGGAACGAGCACGCCGCGCTGCGCTGCGTGTCTCCGGCGGGGCGCTTCTTCTCGCCGCGGCAAAGGCGGTGGTCGGCTTTTCCACCGGATCGATCGCTGTGCTGTCGTCGGCGCTTGATTCCGCGGGCGACGTGCTCGCCTCATTCGCCAATTTCGTCTTCCTCACCATCGCCGCGAAACCGCCCGACGAGAACCATCACTTCGGCCACGGCAAAGCGGAGCATCTCGCGTCGATGCTGCAGGGAGTCATCCTTCTCTCCGGCGGCGTGGTGCTGGGGATTCATGCCATCGAGCGCATCCGCAATCCGCGGCCGATCGAGTCGTCGTTCGTGGCCATCGGGACCATGATCGCGTCGATCGTCGCCACCGTGGGAATCACCGCGTATCTGAAGCGCAACGCCGTTCAGGCCGAGAGCTCCGCGCTCGCCGCCGACTCGCTCCACTACACCTCCGACATCGTTTCGAACGGCGCGACGATCGTGGCGTTGGTAATCGTCCGCTGGACCGGCAATCCGCTCTTCGATTCCATCCTGGGCATTTCCGTCGCCTGCTGGATTGGTTGGAACTCGCTTTATCTGCTCTGGAACGCATCGAGCGATCTGATGGATCCCGCGCTTCCGGAGGGGGAGATCCAGAAGATCATCCAGGCCATCGAGCGCGCCGATCCGGCCGTGGTCTCCTACCGGCAGTTGCGCACGCGGCGATCGGCGGGGATGCGATTCGTCGATTTCGAGCTTTGCATCGATCGCCAGGTGTCGTTCGAAAAAGCGCACTTTGTGACCGAGCTGGTGAAGGACCGCATCCGCGAGCACTTTCCGCGCGTGATCATCAACGCGCACGCAGAGCCGGTGGAACGAATGTGACGTGGAGCCGGCTCTTAGCCGGCTCGAACCGGCTGGAGAGCCGGTTCTACGTTTGAGCCGGTGGAACGAATGTGACGTGGAGCCGGCTCTTAGCCGGCTCGAACCGGCTGGAGAGCCGATTCTACGCTACCGGTTCTACGTTTACTCCACCGTGACGCTCTTCGCCAGGTTCCGCGGCTGATCGACATCGCAGCCGCGGCGCAGCGCGATGTGATACGCGAGGAGCTGCGTCGGCACGACGGTCAGGATCGGCTGCAGCGGTTCGACACTCCAGGGCACCTCGATCACGTCGTCGGCGAGTTTGCGCATCACCTCGTCGCCTTCGTCGCAGATGACGATCAGTTTTCCGTCACGCGCTTTCACTTCCTGCAGATTCGAGACGACCTTCTCATAGACCGGCGTGTGCGTGGCGATGGCCACCACCGGCAGGTTCTCGTCGATCAGGGCGATCGGTCCGTGCTTCATCTCGCCCGCCGGATAGCCCTCGGCGTGGATGTACGAGATTTCTTTCAGCTTCAGCGCTCCCTCGAGGGCAATCGGATAGTGCACGCCGCGTCCGAGGAAAAGAAAATCCTGCGACTTGTAGTACTTGTGCGCCAGCTCCTCGATCTGTCGCTCCTTCTTCAGGATCGTCTCCAGCTTCTGCGGAATGACGCGCATCTCGTGCATGGCGTAGCGGCGGTCGTCGCGATTCCCGCCGCGAAGCTGGCGGATGTAGAGCGACAGCAGAAAGAACGCGGTGAGCTGGGTGGTGAAGGCTTTCGTCGACGCCACCCCAATTTCCGGACCGGCGTTGGTGTAGATCACGCCGTCCGACATCCGGGTGGCCGCCGCGCCGATCACGTTGCAAATGGTGACCAGCTTCGCCCCCTTGGCCTTCGCCTCCTGCATGCCAGCGATCGTGTCGGCCGTTTCGCCCGACTGCGTCACGCCGATCATCAGCGTGTGCTCGTCGACGATCGGATTGCGGTAGCGATACTCCGATCCGTAATCGACCTCGATCGGAATTCGCGCTGCCTCTTCGAGCAGGAATTTTCCGACCAGAGCCGCGTGCCACGAGGTGCCGCAGGCGACGACGTGCACGCGTTCGAATCGCGACCACTCCTCCGGCGTGAATTGCAGATCGTTGAAGTAGATCTCGCCCGATTCCTCGAACATCCGGCCGTTGAACGTGTCCCGCACGGCGCGCGGCTGTTCGTGGATCTCCTTCAGCATGTAGTGCCGGTAGCCTTCCTTCTCGGCCATCACCGCATCCCACAGGATCTTTTTCGGCGCGCGCTCGACCGGCCGGTCCTTCGAATCGAAGACCCGCACGCTCTTCTGATCGGCGATCGCATACTCGCCATCCTCGAGATAGATGATGTCGCGGGTGTACAACAGGAGCGGGGCGACGTCCGAGGCGATGATGTTCTCGTTGTCGCCGAGGCCGATCACCAGCGGCGGACCGTGCTTGGCGGCGACGATCGTTCCCGGCTCGTTGCCGTCGATCATCACCAGCGCGTAGTGTCCCTCGAGCTCCTTCAGCGATTTCTTGACTGCCTCGACGAACTTCGCGCCGCCTTTCAGGTTTTCCTCGATCAGATGCGCGACCACCTCGGTGTCCGTCTCAGTCTTGAATTCATGTCCAAGCCCCTGCAGACGCTGCTTCAACTGAAGGAAATTCTCGATGATCCCGTTGTGGATGACGACGACCTGTCCTGTGCAGTCGCGGTGCGGATGCGCGTTGTTCTCGTTCGGCTTGCCGTGCGTCGCCCACCGCGTGTGGCCCATCCCGAACGTTCCCTTGATCGGTTTGTCGTTCAGCTTGGCCTCGAGATTCGCCAGCTTCCCTTCGGCGCGCACGATTTCCACGCCGTTACCGTTGACCACCGCGATGCCCGCGCTGTCGTAGCCGCGGTACTCGAGCTTCTTCAGCCCGGTGATCAGAACCGGCACCACATCACGTGTGCCGACGTAGCCGATGATTCCGCACATGGATCCTCCGAACGATGAACACGGAACGATGAACGATGAACGATGAACGAGGCGTAGGAAAAGTTCATCGTTCATCCTTCATCGTTCATCGTTACAATCGCGGCGCTATGATCAGAAGGGCTCTTCTCGCATTTCTCATGTTCGCGGTGGTGGCGTGTGGCAAACGCGGCGATCCCCATCCACCCATTCCGGTCATACCGCAGGCCACCAGCGACCTCGTTGTAGCACAGCGTGGCGACAAAGTGATTCTCTCCTGGAGCTATCCGGCTCTCTCCACGGCGGGCCAGAAGCTCGGCGCCATCCGGCGCATCGTTCTTTACCGCTGCGTCGAACGACTGCCGGTGACCCAGCCGCCGGGCGACGTCAAGACTCTGCTGCCCGGCGATATCGATGCGACATTGCCGACCTCCGTCGCTCTTTTTGCGAAGATCCCGCCAATCGGCCCGCAGCAGTTCACACGTGTGCGGCAGCGACTCGACAGCCTCGAGCCGGCCAATATCCCGGCCGCCACCGTGGGCGCGCGATTGATGTACGAAGACACTCCTGCATTTCACACCGAGGACGGACGGCCGGTGCGCATCGACTATGCGGTCGTCACCGAGGGAACGAGAGCGCGCAGCGCGCTTTCGAACATCGCGTCGATCGTGCCGGTCGATGTTCCCGCTCCGCCCGACGCACTGACGGCGAGCGCGAAGCCGGAGGGAATCGTCCTCGCCTGGAAGACTCCGGAGAAATCGATCACCGGCGCCGAAAAGCCGCACGTGATCGGATATGACATCTACCGGTTCGCCAAAGGGCAGCCGCCCGACGCGCTGGCGAAGCCGGTGAATGCCGCGCCGGTCGCGCTGACCACGTACACCGACGCGCCGCCGTACGGCGAATATGAATACCGCGTCAGCGCGGTGGCCTTCGCGGGTCCCCCGCGAATCGAGAGCGACGCCTCCGCGGCGGCTGTTACCACATTCAAAGATCTACTCCCGCCTCCGGTTCCGACCGGACTCACGGCGCTGGTGGAGACCGACGCGGTGCGGCTGGTCTGGGATCCGGTCGTGGCCTCCGACCTCGCGGGATACAAGATCTATCGCACCGAAGGAACGGGCATCGAGCAATTGAAAGTCGTCGGCCGGATTCCACTCACGCCGGCGTTCATCACCGAAACCAATTTCCGCGACACCGGCGTGGATCACGGTATCTCGTACTTCTACGAAGTGACCTCGATCGACAAGAGCGGCAACGAGAGCGCACCGGCGAAAACGGATTGGGTGCTGGTGCCGAAGACGGTTATCCCACCACCTTGAGCAGCTCGCGAAATCGCTCCGGATCGCTCGTCGGTTCCGCGCAGACGTTCGCCTGGCAGGCGTAGGCCACGACACGGCCGGCGTCGCGATTCTGCATCAGCGGCAGATCAGACGAGCCGCGGCCGGCGACCAGCACGCGATGGGGGAGGAATTCGTCCCCGACGACGCGGCGCAGCGCACGGAACGCCGGATCGTCCGTCGCACCGGTGATGGCAATCTCTTTCGGGTGTCCGGCGCACCACTCGGCGACGCCGAGGAAAAATCCGAATCCCGAAGGATAGCGCTCGACGAGAGGAAAGAGCGACTCCAACGCGCGCGTCGCCGTCAGCCCGTAGTCCTCGCGGCCGAACAGGATCGCGTGCCGCAGCAGCGCATCGCAGGCCACGGAGTTTCCGGACGGCGTGGCGTTGTCGAAAAAGTCCTTCGGCCGGGTGATCAGCTTCTGGTGATCGACCGGCGTGTCGAAGAAGCCGCCGTGCTCTTCATCCGAAAAACGCCGCAGGATCTGCTCGAGGAGTCGCGCCGCGGCATCGAGATACCGCCGTTCCTGGACCGCTTCATACGCCAGCGTCAGTCCCCAGGCGACACCGCTGTAGTCTTCGAGTAGGCCGGGAATGCTCACGTGACGCGTCAGGCGGCCATTCGCATCGATGCGTGACAGCAGAAAGTCGGCGTTGCGGCGGACGATGTCGTCGTAGCGATCGAAGGCCAGGCATGCTTCGGCAAATGCGGCGAGCATCCAGCCGTTCCATCCGGAGAGGACTTTCTCGTCGCGCGCGGGGCGAACGCGCTGTGCGCGCGCGCCGTAGAGATGGCACTTGCCGCGCGCGGCGATATCCGTGAGCTTCTCGAAGCTGATTCCGACATCGGCCGCAACCGCCTCCGGCTCGCGCGGCACATTCAGGATGTTGTGCCCTTCCCAGTTGCCGCGGTCGCTGACGTCGTAGAGCGCGCAGAAGACGCGCCCCTCGTCTTCGCCGAGCGCCTCGATGACTTCGCGGCGCGACCAGACATAAAACTTCCCTTCCTCCCCTTCGCTGTCGGCGTCGAGGGTGGAGTAGAAGCCCCCTTCGGGCGAGGTCATCTCGCGCTGCACGAATCCGAGAATCTCGTTCGCGATCCGGGCGAAGAACGGGTCCTTCTTGCACTGCCAGGCGCGCGTGTAGACGCGCGCCAGTAGGGCGTTGTCGTACAGCATTTTCTCGAAGTGCGGGACGAGCCATC
>JBGPFD010000057.1:0-16570 GCA_041483175.1 Thermoanaerobaculia bacterium
CTGTAGAACGACTGCATGGCGAGGTTCCGCCCAGATGGGAGAGCTCGACCGCGGTCGATGGAAGCACGATTCTCCGTACCTCTGCCCGAGAGCGCCGCCCGTTGGTCGGCTGCCTCGCCGGTGTCGCGGCCATCTGGTGGATTTTCATTGCTATGAGATGGTTCGTCAGCTCCATCTCCGGTCAACCGCTGCACGTCGGGCCGGGCGACGTCATCGCCATCACGCTCGGGATCGTCTTCGCCTGGATGATTTTCGCGGCATGGCGGGCCAGAGAGACGATCAAAGTGAAGCGCAACGAGATCATCCATTCGAGATCGTTCGGTCCCTGGGAGTGGCAGCATCACTTCACCGACAGCGCGCTTCGCATTACCTACAATCAGGCGCGGGGCGGCGACGACCACTTCGTTCTCGAGGCGAGCGAGAACGAATCCTGGAAACGGCTCGCTTCGGAAATCAACGCCACGACGGAGGTTCTGGGGCTTGCGGAATTCCTGGCGAGGCAGACCGGCTGGGATCTGGAGGTCGCCCCACAGGCGCGGCAGACACGATGAACAGGGGAACAACCCACCGCCGTTCCGCCAGTCGAGCCACCGTACGCGCGCCCGAAGGCGAGCGTCATCGTCCCGTCGGCCAGAGCGGAATGTCTACCCGAATCGGAGAACGGGCACTGCATCGCCCCAGGCCGTCGAAATTCTGCCGCCCAATTCCCCTCACCTATCTACCGATCGGTAGGTAGGATATGTAGAGATGGCAACCACGAGCTCGCTGCGTGACCGCGCCCGGTATTTTGCAGTGCGCGCGATGGCGCACCTGCCAGACCGAATGAAGATCTGGCTCTCCGGCACGCCGCCGGTGATCGTGGATGGGCAGCGGCTGGACGCGCAGTTACAGTTGTTGCTCTCCTTCCGGCGCCGGCTCAGGGTGCCGGGACTGGTCGAGCCGACGGTGGCCGCCGGACGAGCGCGCTATCGCCGCGAGACGCTCGCCTTTCGCGGCCCCGTGACGAAGGTCGCTGCCGTTCGCGACCTGGAGATCGCCAGTGCGGGCGGGCCGCTGCGCGCCCGACATTACGCGCCGGATGACGGCCCAGCAGCACATCTGACGGTCTACTTTCACGGCGGCGGATTCGTCATCGGCGATCTCGACACGCACGACCAGCCGTGCCGCATTCTCTGTCACTACGCAGGAATCCATGTGCTGAGCGTCGAATACCGCCTGGCGCCGGAGCATCCGTTTCCCGCCGCCCTGGAAGATGCCGCCGCTGCACTGGGCTGGGCTCAGGCGAACACCGCGATGCTCGGTGCCGATCCAACGTGCGTCTCCATCGGCGGAGACAGCGCGGGTGCGAACCTGAGCGCTGTCGTCTCGTGCCTCACGTCGCGTGGAAAGCCGCCGCTGGCACAGTTGCTGATCTATCCGCCGACCGACGGCATCACGCCGCGGCGCTCGTACGAACTCTTCGGCGAAGGCTTCTTCCTGTCCGCAAAGGACTGCAACGCTTTCGGGCGGTACTACGCCGGGACGGACACGCGCGACGGCGACGGCGATCCGCGTCGGTCACCGCTCCGTGCTTCCGATTTATCAAACTTGCCGCCGACGCTGGTGATCACGGCCGGCTTCGATCTCCTTCGCGACGAGGGGGAGGCCTACGCGCAGGCTCTCGCCTCGGCTGGAACCGTGACGCGCCTGCAGAAGCATCCAAGTCTCGGACATGGCTTTATCCACCTGACCGGTGTTTGCCCCGCAGCGCGACAGGCGATGGTGGACATCGCGCGCGAGTGGCGCGCATTGCTCGACGCGGCTCGACTCTGACGAGTTTCATACCCTCATCAGAATCGCCCGATGGAAAAGACACGATCTGTTGACTCCCCCCAACTGCCTCGCGTACAAGTACGACTCCCCCACACGAAAACTACCTCACGCATGAAAGGAGGAGCCACTATGAAACGGGTATCTCTATTCGCCCTTACGGTTCTCATGATCCTCGGAACCCTGCCGGTGCTCGCGCAGGAGAACTTTACGGAAGGTCCGGTTTCCCGAGTCATTCTCATTCACATCACACCCGGCCGAGCGGCCGACTTTTGGACCGATGTGCGGCAGAACCTGAAGCCAATCTTCGAGGAGTACAAGAAGCAAGGGATCGTCACGAACTACGGCTTCTTCACCAAGGTGACGACCGAGAATGCAGACGATTGGAATGTGGGGATCAGGCTTGACTACCAGAATTACGCGGCGCTCGACGGGCTCGCGGCGCGCACCGATCCGATCACGCTGAAGATCTACGGATCACGTGAAGCGCGTGCGGCGGCAGCGAAGCGACGGACCGAAAACGGGACCGCCGTCTCGAGCTTTCTGCTCCGCCAGGTCGATCCGAAGCCAATGCCTCCCGCTACTCCAAAGCCTTAGCCGGAGCAACGGAGTGCGGAGTGACGGAGACGCGGCGAGACGCTCTCGCCGCGTCTCCGTCGTATCAATCCCAAAGTCGCGCGAGATCACACGCTCGTCCCCAAAATCTGTCACTGTGACGGATCGATAACGCTCCGTAATCGCCGGGCGGGATCGCCTGCCCAAATCATTCCCAGGCCGGATACGGCAATCCTGGTTCCTGAACCCGTCCGCTCGCTGAGAAAGATCCGCGAGGTAAGTTCAAATGATTGGTGGAGTTGAACGGGCTCGAGCCGTCGACCTCCGAGTGCGATTTCCGCGTTTGTCTCGAGACATGCGCGGATACAGCCGGATGCAGCATTTCACCGCCGTCCGCATTCTTCTGGACTGGTCTGGAGAATGCGAACTAGACGCGAAATAGACACCATCAACTCGGCCAACCTTCGTTTTCAAAAAGTCGACCTACACGCATCACGGGTGCACCGCCCTCCTCCTGCCGGTCGACGACTCCGGCGGCAGAACCGGGGCCACCGTAGTAATCCGCAGCACGCCGGTCGAAGGCACTCCTCCCGTCGGCGAGAAGACGAACGTGCGGGTGTCACCGGTTCGGCTGTCGGTTGACATGCCAACCGCCGAGATCACCGCATTGCCGCTGTCCGCGGAGACCCGGCACATCACGTTCGTTCGATCCTTGCGGCGATCGTCACTGTCCAGTTCCAGCGCCGCGAAAACGGTATCGAGTTTGAGCTGCTGGTACGCACCGATGTTGTAGCGCTTCTCCATGATTGCCACACTGCGGTTCCCCGCCTCGTAAAGCCCCACCAGCACCGTGCCGCTGGCGCCGCCGATCTCATTGATGTCTACGGCCCATCGCGTGCCGCGCGTTGCGTCGACCGACTGTTCGAGCCCATCGAGGTACAGCGGGTGCTTCGAGGACAGGCTCGAGAGCGCGTCAGAGAGCGTTGCCACGATCGGCAATCCGCTACTCACGGTCCAGGTCGTTCCTGTCAACGTAGCCAGCCGGGCGTAGATCTCAAATCCGGCGTCTGCCTGAATGAACACCGAGCCACTGGCCGTCTGTCCCTTCGGGATCCCGAAGAGATCCTCGAGCACGTTCTCGAACTGCAGCACGGTTCCCGACGGCAGTTGCAGCATCTTGTCGATCGGAGATGCCGCCGGACCGCTGGGGCGATACGTGACCACGGCCGTCTTTGACGAGCCTGGTGTCGCCGCGAAGCCCATCGTGGTGCGCTGGCTCGGGCCGGTGGAAGAAGGACCGTTCAGTACGACAGGAGCAACCGCGCTGACCGATACGCCTGCTGCGCCAATCTTCGCCCGCCGCAGACGCGCGTACGCCGCGCCGGAGACGGTTCCCGTGGTTGGCTGACTCACCAGCGACGCGCCGTTGTTCCGCGTCGCATCGAGCATGGTTACCACGCCGGCCACCGAACCGCCGCCCGACTCGACGTCGAGCTCGATCCGACAACCATCGACAGGCTCACTACCGCCGAGTGCTGTGACCACGTTATCGATCCGCGTCTGTCCGTATCGCGCAACATCGACGAGGCGGTCGCCTTTGCGAGCCCCCTGCGCGTCAAACAGAATCGCCCGAACGCGCGTCGGCTCCGTCCCGCTCGTTTCGACGAGCGTCAGCGATGCGCGCGTGCTCGCATTCGCGCCGACGCCAACGATCACCTGCGAGGTGCCCAGCCGCGCTCCCTCGCCCAGGAGCAGCGTCGGCATCTCGTAGCTGTAGCTGCCGCCCGTAGTCAGCGGCGTGAAAACCGAGGACGAAACGATCAGGAATCCGATTTTCGCCGGGTCGGCGCGTACCTCGATCTGTCCCTGTGCCGGCGCCGAAAGGCCGAACACCTGCACCAGCGGATCGGTCAGTGTAACTACATCGTTTGGTGGAATGACGATTGTCGCCCGTTTCACCGCTGACGCATTGAATCCATCGGATCCCGCGGGGGTGAAGAAAAGATCGGTCTGCACCGGATCGCTTCCGACGTTGGTGATGCGAACGCGCGAGAACTGCGGCGGCGCGCTCACAACGCCTGGAACGATGAATGAGCGGCTCCCCGGATCGAGAAGCGACGCACGACCGAACGACGTCGGCAGCGCGTCGTTGTCCTGCACCAGCAGGCGCGCCGTCTCGCCGTTCTTCGATCGCACTGTGAAGTACGTGTATCGCGGCAGAGCCGATCCACTCGGAGCTGAATATCGGTGAGTAGTCAGGCGGATCGAACGTGATGCCCCCGCCGGGATCGGCGTCGCATTCCAATCCTTTTCCGGAACGAGCCACACCTCAGGCCCGATCTCTGCGCCGAGCTCCATCGGTGCTGTTCCATCATTGCGAATGTCGACTTTGATCGGCGGGCGGTTCGCATCTTCGCTACCGGCGAATCCGGGAAAGAACGTGTACTCAGTCGGGACGCCGTTCGTGAGATAGGCCGGCCGCGAGGTTACCCCGCCGCCGACCTTCAGACTGACGAATGCATACGGCGTAATCGCCAGCGCGCGTCCCTCCGCGTTGACGACGATCAATCCCTGGTACACGCCGCTGACACTATTCGGAGGACCGTGGAACTCGATATCAAACGACTTGGGGGTCCTCGATTCGAGCGTGAACCTGCCCGAGTTCCCGCCGAGCGGATCGCGCCACGAAAAGAAAGTGAACGTTGGGTCCTGGAACGCACTGACGAGCACCGGCAGAGGGCTGTTGCCGAGGTTCTCGAGCGTGAATCGTGCTTTCTTGTCCTCCAGTTTGTCTCCCACGGCGGTAATGACGGCCTTCGGCTGAACGGTGAAGATGACGTTCGCTGTTCCGGTGACGACGTTCACACCCTTGACCGCAGACACTGGACCGGGATGCGAGGGATCGCATCCTGGCACCGCACGCACACGGTGGTAGTACGTTCCGGCGGTGGACGAGATGAACGAAGCGGACGTCGAAAAGCTCTGCTGCGAGTCGAGGATTGTTGCGAACGAAGAGCTGGTCGATCTCTCGACAACGTAGTAACTATCCCGGCCTAGCTCGGGCAGCTCTTGCCAGGCAACGGTGTACGTCTGTCCGACACCGATGTTGCCTGGCGGAACGAAGATGATCGAAGTGGCGCCAGGAGTCGTGCAAACGCCGGCCGTGGTGAAGTTCGACGTGGGCGACGACAGGTTCTTCGTTGGATCGCACGCAACTTTCGCAACCACGCGCCAGTAGTACGTCGTCGAAAGCGTCAGGCCCGACACGCCGATCCGCGGTTTCGATACATCGACGAGGTAGAGAGGCGGCGGTGAGCTCGTGCCGAGGTAGACGTCGTAGCTCGAGGCATTCGAGGATGAGGACCAGTCGAGTGTCGTGGTGGTGGAAACGCCTACGGCGCCATTTGAAGGAGAGTTCAAACTGAACGGCCCCGCTCCTGCGCACCCTCCGGTGGTCTGGAACGAGCGCGTGGGGCTGAGGGTGGTTTTCGTTGCGTCGCAGGTCGCATGGGCGACGACGTACCAGTAGTACGTCGTGCTGGACGTGAGTCCGCTGACGTCTTGAGTCGTCACCGAAACCCCTTTCGTGAACAGTGGCGGAGGATTCGAGGATCCGAAGTAGACGTCGTACGTAGCCGCACCCGATGCCGATTGCCACGACAACTGCGCCGACGAACCGACGCTGGACGTTCCGTTCGCCGGCTGCGTCAGATCAAAACCGCCGGGCGCGGTGCAGCCGGCGAGTGTCGTGAATGAGCGAGTCTCGGATGTGGCGATCGACTGCGAAGGACAGAATTGGTCGGCTTTGGCAACCACTCTCCAGAAATACGTGACGCCGGCGCTCAGATTCGACGGAGCAAACACCGTCGACGTCAGGTCGGACGCGATGAGACTCGGCGGATTCGCTGTCGAAAGATAGATGTCGTAGCGGAATGCGTCCTTCACTGATTGCCATGACAATGTCGGGAGAATGGGAATATTCGTCGAACTGTCCGCCGGCGCGTCGACAACTGGAATGCCGATTGGTCGGCAACCAAAGACGGCACGGATTCGATTGCTGGATGTATCTGGCAGGAACAAGTCGCCGTTCGGCGATACCACAGCATTGAACGGCTCCCCAAGTTCCGCTCCTATCGCCGGTCCTCCGTCGCGAAAGCCAGAGTTGCCCCCACCGGCGACCGTACTGATGATTCCGGTCCCGGCCGCCACCCTGCGGATACGACGGTTGCCTGTATCAGCGATGTAGACATTCCCTGTAGCGTCGATTGCGACGCCGTTGGGATTGTTTAGCATCGCGTTCACGGCAGTTGCGCCGTCGCCGGAGAGCCCCGGCGCACCGGTTCCTGCCAGGTTTGCGAGCGAGCCACTTCCCGCCGAATACCGCCGAACGCGATTCAGGCCGGGCTCCGCAATGATGAGATCTCCATCTGGCGCGACCTGAACATCGGTTGGAGCGTTAAGGCAGCACACGACGGTCGTGATCACCCGAGTGTCTCCGGTCACCTTCCGGATCACGCCGTTCACCGTGTCGGCGAAATAGATGTTGTTTGCAGCATCGACTGAAAGGCCTCGGGGAAAGCTGATGCGCGCGTTTGCCGCTGGGCCGCCATCGCCCGAGTAGCCCGACTCGCCGGTGCCAGCGATGGTCGAGATCATCTGAGACTTCGCATCGACCATTCGCACGCGCTGGTTCTGTGTGTCCGAAAAAAAGATGTTCCCAGCGCGATCGACCGTGACGCCGAGGGGACGATTGACCCCGGCTGCCGTCGCAGGACCGCCGTCGCCGGAGAATGTCCCGACGAATCCGCCGGTTCCGTTTCCAACGACCGTGGTGATGATTCCGGTGAGACGATCGACCTCTCGGATCCGCTGGTTCTCACGGTCCGAGAAGATCACGTTCCCGTGTGGATCGAGCGCAACATAGAATGGTGAGAACAGCACCGCTGAGGTTGCGGGGCCATTGTCGCCGACGGCCCCTCCTGTGCCGTTCCCGGCAATCGTCGTGATCGTTCCGTTCCCGAGGGAGATTGCCCGAACGCGATAGTCGTGAGCATCGGCAATGACCAGATTCTGATTCGTGCCGACGGCCAGCCCCTCCGGATGGGAAACATGAGCATTGCGCGCAGCACCGCCGTCCCCAGGTGCTCCGATGGAACCGTCCCCCGCAATTGTCGTGATAATCCCGGCCGCAACTTTACGGATCCGCCTGTTCTCGGAATCTGAGATATAGATCGTGCCATCTGCGGCAATAGCAACCCCTAGCGGCCGCCACAGCGATGCCGAACTCGCCTGGCCTCCGTCTCCTGTGAACCCGGCTACGCCGCTGCCTGCGACGGTAGTAATCATGCCGCCAGCCACCTGGCGTATGCGATGGTTGTGAGTATCGGCAATGTAGAGCGCATTCGTGGCA
Source organism: Thermoanaerobaculia bacterium (assembly GCA_041483175.1). Classification (GTDB taxonomy): domain Bacteria; phylum Acidobacteriota; class Thermoanaerobaculia; order Gp7-AA8; family Gp7-AA8; genus Gp7-AA10. The sequence goes on from JBGPFD010000057.1 coordinate 7,775, forward strand.
TCAATCGCAATGGCCGTTGGCTGCGCAAGCCCCGCCAAGATCGCTGATCCGCCATCACCGGAGTAGGTGCCATTCCCATCGCTGCCGCTGGCGCCGCTCCCCGCTACCGTCGTGATGACGCCCGTCGCGGCATACAGCCGCCGCACCCGATGGTGGCCGGTGTCGGCGATGTACACATTCTGCGAAGTGTCGAGTGCGATCCCTGACGGCAGATCAAGAAACAGAGCGAACGACAGCTCGGCGGAAATCGCGGGGCCGCCGTCACCCAGGCCGGAGTTGCCCCCACCGGCGACGGTGACAATCACGCCGGTTGACGCGTCGATCCGTCGTACGCGATTGTTGCCGGCATCAACGACCAGTACGTTGCCTTTCGCGTCCACCGCAACAGCCGTTGGCGTGTGCAGCTCCGCTTCGGTGGCGAGGTCTCCATCGCCGCTGAAACCAGCCAGGCCAGCTCCGACGACGGTTGTAATGCGCTGCGTCTTTGCGTCGACGCGCCTGATGCGGTTGTTGTTGCTGTCTGCGATGAAGAGGTTCCCGGCGCTGTCGAAGGAAGCCGCGGTGGGATAACGCAGCCCTGCGTCCGTCGCTGCCCTTCCGTCATCGATAAGGCTGCTGCCTGCAATCGTCACGATCGATTGCCCCAAGACACTACCCGTGACGAGTGCGACGAGTATCGGCGACCAAGCGCAGAGCGCAAACAGCGTCGAGCGCCCGCGCCGGACTACGGCAACAGACATGGGGTGGTTCTTCCGAAATTGAGGTTTTCGCAAATTACCATGACGAGAGCGGATTCTACCGGGCACATACGCGGATAGACGAGCAATGTGCGTCTTCGGATCGTATGACAACCGACCACTCGCCGCCGAGTGCGGAACGACCGCGCGGCAACCGTCACTTTACATCCGGCGCGCGGAACGAACTTCGCTTTCGCCATCAAGCGGCTCTCGATTGCCGTGCGGACTTCGTCGCGGTCGCAGAGAATCACTCGGCCAGAGATGCGCTCCTTCGCCGGCGGAAAGCTGCCCATTCGTTCCCACTTCGCGATCGCCTGCGTCTGCACGCCGAGTTGCTCGGCAATCCGGGCGCGAGATTCAGTTCGTGAGCTCCATCGTCGGCCTCTCGACGAAGTTTCTCCTGCTCGTGGAGTGCGGAATGCGAATGGATTGAAACGCGAGTGCCACGCGAACTAGATGCGGAACCAGACGACCGATCGTCGAACCTCTTACAGACCGATCAAAATCGAGTTGGGATTCATCCCGAAATTGATTCTGACCGCCTCGCCCGGTTTCAGGGTGCCGCCACCGGCCGCATTGGGAGCCGCAGTGGGCGGGATGTATACGCCGCCGAAGGCCCTGGCCACGTCCGCGAGCGGGATGAAGGCCCTTCCACCCTGCATGAAGACGTGCGATGAGATCTCGCCCGCCTTCCGCACTCGGAAGATCTGTCCGGTCATAATTTTGACGGCCCCCTGCTCCTTGTACTGTGGCGACACCTTGTACTGTGGCAACACCTTGTGCTGTGGCGACTCCTTGTACTGAGGCGACTCCTTATATTGCACGGCCGGAACGAGCGATCCCTGCGCCGGTGCCTTGATTTTGAGAGCGTCGGTGCCCGGAGGGACGAGCGCGATCAGCCTGTTTCCCTGCAGTTGGAAGTACGGTTCCAGGGTCAGCGTCGCTCCAGCGGCTTTGGCGAAATCCTCCACCGAGATGGCGATGATCCCTCCCTGGAGGACGACGCCGTTGCCGAGCGATTTGCCATTCAGGAGTACCGGGTGATATTCGACCGCCGTCGGCGCGGCGATCAAAATGAATCCGACGACGCAGAGGGCAAACACGAGGGTCTTCTTCATAACATGACCTCCTAGCGGTTGTCCGAAGGGTTGTCATTGTACTCTTCCAGCGTGAAACGCGAAGTGCTCGGGGCGGCGGCCATCGTCTTCATCGCGAGTTTCTGCCTACTGGTCATCGAGTTAGTGGCAGGACGCATTCTCGCTCCCTACGTCGGCGTGTCGCTCTACACCTGGACCAGCATCATCGGCGTGGTGCTGGCGGGAATCAGCATCGGCGCGTGGGTGGGCGGCATCATCGCCGATCGATACAACCCGGCCTCGGCGCTTCCGCTTCTGCTGCTGCTCTCCGCGGCGGCGTCGTTCGGCGTCGTGCCGCTCGCGAATCTGATCGGAAGTCGTCTGTTGCCGCTTCCGGAGAGTTCGCTCATGCTGCGCGTACTCTCGCTGGCCGCCATCATCTTCTTTCTTCCATCGTGCCTTCTGGGGATGATCTCGCCGGTGGCGGTCAAGATGGCCTTGCGCGATCTGGCGCAAACAGGTCAGGTGGTCGGCAGAATCTACGCCGTCTCGACGGTTGGTTCGATTCTCGGCACCTTTGCGACCGGATTCTTTCTCATCGCGACCTTCGGCACGCGCAGGATCCTTCTGGGCGTCGCACTGGTGCTGCTGCTCTGCGCCCTGATCGTGCTTCTGGGCGCGAGACGAAAGATCCTCATCCTGGTGCTGCTGCCGGTTGCGGCGGCAAGCGCCTTCGCCGCCTGGCACTGGGAAGCGATGGAGAGTCCCATGGCGCGCGACAGCAAGTACTTCAACGAAACCAACTACTACACCATCCGCGTCGAGGATCGCACGAGGATCGACGGCGGCGGAAGACTCGAGACGTTGGCCCTCGATCAGTTGGTACATTCGCTCAACGATCCGGTCAATCCCTGCTTTCTGGCGTACGGGTACCTGCGCATCTTCGACGGATTGGCGCGATGGAAAGCGCAGAACGGACGGCCGCTCGATCTGCTTTTCGTGGGCGGGGGCGGCTACACCCTTCCGCGCTGCATCGAGACGGCATTTCGGTCGGCGAACATCGACGTCGTGGAGATCGATCCCGGCGTCACCGAGGTGTCGTACCGCTTTCTCGGCCTTCCGCGGCGGACCCGCGTTCACACCGTGAACGCCGACGCGCGCTGGTTCCTGATGCAGTCGCAAAAGAAATACGATCTGATCTTCGGCGACGCCTTCAACGACATCTCCATTCCTTATCACTTGACCACGCGCGAATTCGTCGATCTGCAGAGGCGGCATTTGAAACCGGGAGGCCTTCTGGCGGCCAACGTCATCGACAACATTCCGTCCGGTGATTTCCTCCCGTCGTATCTGGCAACCATGCAGGAGGTCTTCGGGCGCGGCAACGTCACCGTGCTGGCCGACGGCGATTCCTATGCGCGCGGCGCGCAGTCGACGCTGGTGATCGTCGCCGGAGGGCGCGATTTTCGGACGGCGGAACCGGCGATGGTCGTGCCGCCGCGCGATATTGAGGATGCCTTCCGCCGAGGGCGTTGGACCGTGCTGACGGATGATTACGCGCCGGTCGACAATTTGCTGGCGCCGCTTTTCGCGGAACGCCTTCGCTACCGGAGGCGGTAAAGATCTGCGGCCGGTGTGCGCCCGGCGGCGTCGCCCACCGCCCGATCGCGAGAAGCCTTCAATGTGTACCCCCCCCTGTCAATGGGTACCCCCCCCCTCGCCGGCAGCCTCCTCGACCCAAGAAAAAGCTTGCATGTGAGCTCGTGTTATAGTTAACTATATCACCTGATTTCATGCGTGGGCTTTTGGAACTCAGTGCCGCCGTGCGTGGCAACGAATCGGGAGGAGGCGCGGTGGTCGATCAGAACGATCGCTCACCCCTCTCTCGAAAGGGCTAACTGGAACACAGAATGGATGTTGAGTGGAACGACAGTCAGCCGATTTACCGCCAGCTTCGCGACCGTGTCGTGGCCATGATCCTCGACAGCGTGCTCCACGAAGGCGATCCGCTGCCGTCCGTGCGCACTGTCGCGGCCGAATATCGGGTCAATCCGATCACGGTCCTGAAGGGCTATCAACAACTGGTCGACGAGCAGCTTGTCGAGACGAAGCGAGGTCGCGGCATGTTCATCAATATCGGCGCGCGCAATCTGCTGCTGCAGGGCGAACGCCAGAAGTTTCTCGAGGAACAATGGCCCAGGGTCTACGCAACCATTCAACGGCTCGGCCTGACAATGGAAGAACTGGATGCGGCCGCAAACCGTCCGCCCTCGTCGGATGCTGCAGAGGAGGCGCCGAAGCCATGACGGTCATCGAAGCACGCGGCCTCCGCAAGGCTTTCGGTACGACCATCGCGCTGGACGGCGTCGATCTGCGCATCGACGAGGGCCGCATCCTCGGACTCATCGGTCCTAACGGCGCCGGCAAGACCACCGTGCTCAACGCGATTCTCGGCTTAACCCCATGTCAGGGAGAGCTGAAGGTGCTCGGACGCAACCCCTGGACCGAGCGCGATCAGCTCGTGCGCGATGTCTCCTTCATCGCCGATGTCGCCGTGCTGCCGCGTTGGATACGGGTTTCGCAGGTGATCGACTACGTCGCCGGGGTGCACCCGAGATTCGATCGCGCGAAGGCGGAGGGTTTTCTTGCGAAGACCACCATCCGCCGCGCCAGCAAGGTCAGGGAACTGTCGAAGGGCATGGTGGCCCAGCTGCACCTCGCTCTGGTCATGGCCATCGACGCGAAACTGCTGGTGCTCGACGAGCCGACGCTGGGCCTGGACATCCTCTATCGCAAACAGTTCTACGACTCACTGCTGAACGACTACTTCGATCGCAGCCGCACCATCGTGGTGACGACACATCAGGTGGAAGAGATCCAGGACGTGCTGACCGACCTCAAGTTCATCGACCGCGGTCGCATCGTGCTCGAGTGCAGCATGGATGAATTCGAGTCGCGCTATCTGGAAGTGATGGTGCATCCCGAGCATGTCGCCGCAGCACGGGCGCTCGGGCCCATTCACGAGCGCCGGCTGTTCGGCCGCAGCATCCTGCTGTTCGAGCATGCCGATCGCAGCCAGCTCGCCGCGCTCGGCGACGTGCGCACGCCCAGCATCGCCGACTTGTTCGTTGCCGTGATCGGCAATGAGAAGGCACAAGGAGCGGCTGCATGAATACTCAATCGACCGCCGTGCCCGACTCTCCCCTCGACCCGCAGGGAATCGCGCCCGCGGACATGGCGGCGACTCGGCCAATGTACTGGTCGGTGCGGCGCGAACTGTGGGAGAACCGTTCGATCTATGTCGCGCCACTGGTCGTCGCTGCAGTCGCGTTGTTCGGCTTCGCGATAAGCACGATTGGAATGCCTCAGCGCCGGCGCGCCGTGTTGTTGCTCGGTGAGGCAAAGGCGCGAGCGGCGATTGCGCAGCCGTACGACGTTGTGGCCGTGATTCTCATCGCCACGGCGTTCATTGTCGGGTTCTTCTATTGCCTCGACGCATTGCACGGCGAGCGCCGCGATCGCAGCATCCTCTTCTGGAAATCGCTGCCTGTTTCGGACCGCACGACGGTACTCTCGAAGGCGAGCATTCCGATGGTGGTGCTGCCGGTGCTCATCTTTGCCGTAATCGTCACTACGCAGATCCTCATGCTGCTGCAGAGCAGCGCAGTCCTGCTGGTGGGCGGCGTCGATCCTGCCACCACCTTCGAGTACTTCAACCTGTTCCAGCAGTCGCTGATCCTGCTCTACGGGCTGATCGTCATTGCCATCTGGCATGCACCGATTTACGGGTGGCTGCTGATGGTCTCCAGCTGGGCACGACGCGCGGCTGTTCTCTGGGCCGTCCTGCCCTGGTTGGCGCTCGGTCCCCTGGAGGTGATCACCACCGGTCGAAGCAAGTACTTCCCGGCGTTGATGAGGTACCGCTTGTTCGGCGGTTTTGAGAAGGCGTTTGCATTCGCGTCGCGGGCGCCGGCGCAGGCGCGGGTGCACGAACACACGCCGCCGATCGATTCTCTCTCCCAGTTGACGCCGGGAAAGTTCCTCAGTACGCCCGGTCTCTGGATCGGGCTGGCATTGGCCGCGGCATTCCTCGCCGCGGCGGTGCGGCTGCGCCGCAATCGGGAACCGATCTGATTCGCAAACACTTGCTTCAATCACTCGCGTAAGGAGAAACCAGTATGAATCGACACCAAACAATGAAGCGAACGGAGGATGTCATGTTGAAGGTTTTGAGGTCTTGCCTGCTTCTTGCTGTTGCAGGCTGTCTGATCCTGGCGCAGCCATTGAGGGCGGCAGAAAGAATTCAAGGGCATCTGGTCACAGTCAACTGGCTCGAGAAAAATCTTACGAACCCCGACGTTCTGATACTCGACGCGTCACCTCAGAGCTACGCGGCACAACACATTCCCGGCGCAGTAAGCGTCAACGTATTCGAGCTATTCATCTATGGTCTCGGTGGAGCGCCGGTCGCTCAGACCGAACAACTCTTCCAGTCCTGGGGAATCAGTTCCGGGAAGAAGATCGTCATGTACGATTCGGGTGGCGATATCATGGCCACCAGGCTCTTTTTCGACCTTGATTATCACGGCTTCCCGGCAGAGAATCTTTTCATCCTGGACGGCGGGTTGTTCAAGTGGAAGAAGGAAGGATTGCCGGTAGCGAAAGATGCTACACCTGCTCCGACGAAAGGCTCCTTCAAAATCTCCAGGCTTAACGAAGATGTGAAAGTCGCGCTGCCGGAATTCCTTACCGGATCCGGGGACCAGGTCAACAATGCTTTAGTGGAAGCACTTGGGCCCAGTTGGCATTTTGGAGAAGTCCACCCCTTCAACAAGGCCGGTCATATCCCTCATGGCATCATGGCGCCCGGTGCCGACTTTTTCAATCCGGACAAAACATTCAAATCACCTGAAGAAATAAGGAGAATGCTGGCCTACTTGGGCATCAGGCCTGAACAGCAGATCTACACTTATTGCGGGGGCGGAGTAGCCGCCAGTGTGCCGTTCTTCGCCGCTAAGTTCGTAGCGAATTACCCAAAGGTTAAACTTTACCCGGAGTCCGAGCTGGGATGGGTGACCGATGAAAGAGACCTTCCTTACTGGACATTCGATGCCCCGTTCCTGATGCGGGAAACGAGCTGGCTGCAGTTTTGGACCGGTCCGATGATAAGGTCGTTCCTGAACACACACGTCAGCATCGTGGACGTTCGGCCTGCAGGCGCATTCAATGAGGGACATGTGCCTTTTGCGCTGAACATCCCTGCAGAAGTGTTCAAGAGCAACATTGCCAATCCCGCCAAGCTGGCTGCATTTCTGGGTTCGGCCGGCGTCGATGCGTCTGACGAAGCGGTTGTCATTTCAGGCGCAGGGGTGACCAAAGACTCGGCCCTGGCGTTCGTGATGCTGGAGAAACTAGGCCAGAAAAAAGTTTCCTTCAACATGGACTCCGTGGATCAATGGGCACAACGTGGTGTCGCCGTGACAAAGGAAGCAACTGTTGTGGGCCCCAAAAAGGCGCCCCGCGACGTGTCCATACCTCCCACGACGTACCCCGGCAATTTCCGCAAGGGCGTGATCACCGCGGACGCGAAGAGCACCGAGGGACTGTATTCCAGGGTATTTATTGCTTCGGGCGAGAATGTGCCTGCGAAAGCTCAGGACGGCAAAGTCGTCCACGTCCCGTACACGGATCTCCTGAATGCCGACGGCACGCCCAAAGCGGCGAAAGATATCTGGAACATCCTGGCCAAGGCCGGCGTCCCGAGATATGCGGAGCTGGTTTGCTTCTCCGATGATCCCGGCGAAGCGGCAGCCAACTATTTCATCCTCAAGCTGATGGGCTACCCCGATATAAAGGTGCTGGTGATTTAACAGTGATCAACACTCTTGTGCTTATTAGAACCTGCCGAAGGGGGAGAAAGCAGGTGTCGGCCGGAAAGCTTGAATGTTGTAAATCCTGGGAGAGATGGAAATGACTGACCAGACGGCCGAAAACTCGCAGCGTGCTTATGCAGGAATTGCTGGATTCATGTACATGAAACGCTGCGCAGTGCTGATCATCACCCTGACCTTCGCTGCGACGAGTCTGGCGGCCGCCACGCGCGACGCGCTCGTCGTCAGCGCCCCATGGCTTTCCCGTCACCTCGCCGACCGCGACCTCGTGCTGCTCCACGTCGGGGACAAAGCCGAGTACGAGGCCCGCCACATCCCCGGTGCCCGGCTGGTGTCGATGTCGGATTTCTCCGTCTCCGATGACACTGACAAAGGTCTGATGCTGGAGATGCCGCCGGCCGACGACCTCCGCCATCGCCTCGAAACGCTCGGAATCTCCGACAAATCGCGCATCGTCGTCTACTATGGAAAGGACTGGGTCTCCCCTGCCACGCGCATCGTCTTCACGCTCGACTACGCAGGACTGGGCGGCCGCACGTCGCTCCTCGACGGCGGCATGGACGCCTGGGTCCGCGGCGGTGGCGTGGTGACTGCGGAACTGCCAAAGTCGCGCGCTGGATCCCTCCCGCCGTTGAAGCTGCGGCCGCTCGTCGTCGACGCGGACTTCGTCCGCAGCCACATCGGCGCGCCAGGCTATGTGATCGTCGATGCACGGGCTGCCTCGTTCTACGACGGAGTCGATACCAGCAGCGGCCATTCCGGAACATGGCGCACCGGTCACATCCACGGTGCCATGAGCGTTCCATTCAACTCGATCACTGACGATCAGTTGCTGCTGAAATCCCCCGCCGAGCTCGAGGCGCTGTTTACCAAGGCAGGTGTGAAGCCTTCCGACACCGTCATCGGCTACTGCCACATCGGCCAGCAGGCCACCGCCATGCTCTTTGCGGCGCGCACTCTAGGCCATCCGGTGCTGCTCTACGACGGGTCGTTCCAGGACTGGTCGCGCCGCACCGAGTTGTCCGTCGACAATCCGGCGGAGAAAGGCGGCCATTGATGCAACGGCGTTCCTCCGATCCGTACGCGGATCCA
>JBGPFD010000058.1:0-16497 GCA_041483175.1 Thermoanaerobaculia bacterium
ATCATCTCTCCATCAGGCGAGATCACCGGCGAAGTGAGCGGGAAATAGAATTCGGTGCCGGGCGGCGGTAGGATTTCGGTCTGCGTTCGCCGTCGCGGCTGGGACCTCGCGCGATCCCACAGAACCGCGAAGCTGAGCGTTCCGACCAGCAGCGCGGCAGCGACTGCCCAGGCGACCCAATTGCGCCGCGAAGGTTTCCCCGTTTCGGCCAATGAGCTCTCGCTGATCCACCGCAGCTCGACTGCCACGTCATGCGCGCTCTGCCACCGCGCGTCGGGATCTTTAGCCAGGCACGCTCGGACGATACGATCGAATGCTGCCGGCGTCATCGGCTGGATCGCGCTGATCGGCTGTGGATCGGAGGTCAGAATGCTGGCGATCAGGCTCGCTTTCGATTTCCCTTCGAAGGCGCGGCGTCCGGTCGCCATCTCGTGCAGCATCGCCCCGAACGCGAAGATGTCGGTCCGCGCGTCGACCTCTCCCCCTTCGATCTGCTCGGGCGCCATGTACTGGAACGTTCCGACAATCGATCCTTCCTGCGTCAGCGGCTTGTGCTGCGTCGCACCGTCGGCGTCAAATACCGAGCTCGGTTTCGCCAACCCGAAGTCGAGCAGCTTCGCGCCGCTCTTCGTGATCATTACGTTGCCCGGCTTGAGGTCGCGGTGAACGACCCCCGCCTTGTGCGCCTTGTCCAGCGCCTCGGCGATCTCGATCCCGTAACGCAGCACCTGCTCGATCGGCAGCGGACCCTTCACCAGCTTCTCCGCGAGCGACTGGCCCTCGAGCAGCTCCATCACCAGGTATCCGTCGCCGACGTCATAGAGCGTGCAGATGTTCGGATGGGAGAGCTGGGAGATCGTTTTCGCTTCGCGCTCGAAGCGCAATCGGAACTGCGCGTCCTGCACGAACTCGGCGGAAAGAATCTTGATGGCCACGCTGCGTTCGAGGCGCGTATCGCGCGCCTTGAACACCTCCCCCATCCCGCCCGCCCCGATGGGCGCGACCACTTCATACGGCCCGAAACGCGTGCCGGCGGTGACGGTCATAAGGAGAGTGTGCGAATTGTACAGTTATTCGCCGCGATAGACGCGGCGCACCCACGCCGCATTTTCCGCCGTCAGCGCCTCGCCGACGGCGCTGGCCGCCTCGACCTGCTTGGGATTCCGCTGGCCGAGAAGCACGGTCGCGGTTTGATTGCCGGCCAGCAGCGCGCCGGTGAGGGCGTACAGCACCGGCTCGCGCAGCTTCGGAAAACGCGTGATCATCGCGTCGCGTGCGCTTCGCATGCGCGCGAGAAACGCGGCGTCGCGGAATTCGGGGATGCTGCTGCGGAAATCGCCCTGCGGAAATTCGTGCGGCTCGTCGTACTTGCCGAGCAGCAGCCCGTGCTTGAGCGGTGAGAAAAACGCCACGCCGAGATCGTGCTCGTCCACCCAGCGCTTCAGCCCGCTCGATTCATAGGCATCGTCGATCAGGTTCCGATACGGCTGCACCACATCGGGATCGACCCGGCTGATGAAGCGCATGATCTTGCGGGCGTCCCAGTCCGACAATCCGATGAAGCGCACTTTCCCTTCATCGCGAAGCTGTCGCATCGTCGCCAGCGCGTCTGCGAAGTAGATGTCATCCGGCCCGAAGTCGCAGTGATGAAAGTAGTAAAGGTCGACGACGTCGGTGTGCAGGTTGCGCAGCGAACGTTCGCACTGCGAGCGCATGAAGTTCGGATCGTAGAAATGACCGGCGGCCCCCTTGACCCAGCCGAATTTCGTCGCCAGGAAGATTTCCTTCCGCGGCACCTCGCCGAACACTTCACCGATGAGTTGCTCGGAGTGTCCGTTGCCGTAGGCGTCGGCCGTATCCCAATGCGTGATGCCGCGCCGGTACGCCGCGATCAGCGATTCCTTCGCCAGACGGTCGTCATGGCCGCTCCAGCCGACCGCGATCCCTTCGCTCGTGTTCGGTCCGCCGTGTCCCCACGTGCCGAGGCTGATGGCCGGGACCCGGACGTTGGTGCGGCCAAAGCGGAGTGTTCGCACAGCCAGTCAGTGTACCCGCGAAGGCGGCGGCGAGCCGCCGCACTCCGAAGGCATCAGAGGTCGTCGACGGCCAGCGATCCGCCGTGCCAATGCCGTTTGAAATCGACCATCGCCGCCGCCGCGTTCTTCTTCTGCTTCTTCCGCGCCTCGGCCAGGCCGAAAAGCGATCGCGGATTGTTCGGATTGCGCTTCAGATCCTCGCGAAACACCTTCTCCGCCTCGGCGTACTGCCCGTCGCGGAGCAGCGCCGCTCCGAGCGTCTCCCGAACCGGATAGAACCAATCGGGCGGCTCGTCGTAGTCCAGCGTATCCTCCGCCTCGACGGCGCGCTGGTAGGCCCGGATTGCTTTCGCACGATCGCCTCTCGCCTCCGCGATGCGGCCATCGAGGACACCTTCGGCAACGCGCACCACGTTCTTCGGCGAGTTCTGCATGAAGCCCGGATCATCGGTGAGCGCCTTGCGCGCTTCTTCGAATGCGGCCCGCTCGTGTTCGGCGCCCCCCGCCGCATCGCCGAGGCGGGCGAACGCCACCCCGCGTGCGAAATGCGACAGCGTCGTCGAAAGCGGGCCCGCCGTAACCTCTGGCGCACGAACCACGTCCTGCCACCTTCCGAACCGCACTAGAACGAGAAGTGGCGCGGAGGAGAAGCCTTCGATCATCGGCATCTCCTTCGCCGCCGCCGCGGCGTTGGCGCCAAACTCGTCGGCCATCCGCTTGGCGTCGGCGAAGCTTCCGATCATCGCGTACGAACTTGTCCCGAACTGCAGGTTGTGGTTGTAGTACATCAGCGGATACACGCCCGCGCCACCATACTTCTTCACGAAAACCCGGTCGGCGGCCGCCGCGCTTTCATTCGCCTTGGCCGCGCCGGTGTAGTTGCCGGTGCGCTGGTAGATATGCGCCGGCATGTGCACCAGGTGCCCCGAGGCGGGCGCGAGAGTGTTGAGCCGGTCGGCGCTCTTCAGGGCGCGCTCCGGATGCGGGGACCCTTCCACCGCATGGATGTAATAGTGATTCGCACCGAGGTGCTTCGGGTTGCGCCGAAGCACAGACTCCAGCACGCTGACGATCTCTTCGGTCTGCGGCGCCGGCACGCCGTCGTGCGACCAGAACTTCCACGGCCGCAGATCCATCATGCTTTCGGCGTACAGCGTGGCCAGATCGAGATCGTCGGGGTATTTCTTCGATAGCTCGCCCATCGCCTCGCTGTAGCTCACGGCGAGTTTCTTCAGATCGGCATTCGGATCGTTCGAGTATCGCTTCGCCAGGACGGCGATGATGTCGCGCTCCTTCGGCGACGCATCCTTGCTCATCGCAGTCTGCACCGCCGCGTACGCCTGCTTCTCGCGGTCAGGATCGACGTCGAGATTGATGTTCGGCCCCAGCGCCAGCGCCACGCCCCAGTCGGCCATCGCCAGCTTCGAATCGCGCTCCGCGGCATGCCGGAACGAGCGGATCGCGGCATCGTGATTGAACCCGTACAGATATGCCATTCCCTGGTCAAAGAAGCGCTGCGCTTCATGATTCTTCGTGCTCACCGCGAAATGAACCGAGCCGACGCCCTCCTCGAGAGCAGCCGGTTGCTGTGCGACGAGACAAAGCGGGACGAAAAAGGCGACCACGAGCGCCAGTCGTTGCATGACAGACCTCCGTAACGGCGAATTTTACCGGCTTGACATCGACATCGGTCATGAATGAGCATTCATTCAGCAATGGGCCGGCAATCCCCCGCTACCACCGAGATTCCCCAACCGAAGTCGAAACGCGAACGGATCCTCCGCGCGGCGACCGACGTCTTCGCGCAGAGCGGCTACTTCAACGCGAAAGTGTCGGAGATCGCGCGGACCGCCGGCGTCGCCGACGGGACGATCTATCTTTACTTCGACGGCAAGGAAGATCTGCTGGTCAGCATCTTCCGCGATCACACGCGTAACTACCTGCAATCGCTCGAACGCGACCTCTGCCAGAGCAACAAATCCGACCAGCGCATCCGCATCGCCATCCGCCATCATCTGGAAACGCTGGGGCGCGACCGCGCACTGGCAATCGTGGCGCAGGTCGAGCTGCGGCACAGCCTGAAATTCATGACCCTGCTCTCGCATCAGGAAGTGGCCGACTACCTCAACATCCTGCGCAAGATCGTCGAGCAGGGACAGTCGGAGGGCGTCTTCCGGCGCAATCTGAACCCGCAGCTCGTGGCCAAAGCCGTTTTCGGCATCCTCGACGAGATGGTCACGTCATGGGTGCTGTCGGAGAAGATCTACGATCTCGCGGCGCAGGCCGACCAGATTTCCGATCTGGTGCTCAACGGGCTGCTGTAGGGCACGGCTGCTCCGTGCCGCACGCCGGGGTTCGGTCGGGCGCAGCCCGACCCTACAGTGACGTTGCCTGGCTAAGCGCCGCCGCCGCCTCCTCCCACTGGCTGTGCGGCTTTCGATTGAGGATCAGCCATCCCCACAGCAGCGCGCCGTACCCATGCGCCGTCATTCCGCGTTTTTCGTAGAACGGCATCAGGAGCTTCTGCAACCGCGGCAGGTTGTAGAACGGGACGCCCGGAAAGTAGTGATGCTCGAGATGAAAGTTCGAAAAGAGATAGGCGGCGTTCCAGAACCACGAGCCTTTCACCAGCGTCGACCACTGCGCGGGGTCGTGGGGATTGATTGCGTAGTGCTGGCCAAGCCGATTGAGCGCGAATGCGATCGGGAAAATGAAGAACACCGGGACGATGTACAGCTTGAACGCCATCCATGGCCCGCCGATGAGCGCGATCGCGGCCAGCACCGCGAGCTGGAAGAGAATCGTGAAGTTGCGCTCGCGCGCGATTCGCTTCTGCAGCTCGGGCTCATACGACTCGGTTTCCTTCTTCGCGGCGCGGAAGTAGATCGGGAAGAGCGCCGGCGTGAAGTAGAGCGCCTTCAGCCATCGCACGTTGCGTTTCGGCGAAAGCCAATGGCGCTTCGGATCTTCCTCGTACGACCCGAGGCCGGCGTGGTGGTCGAGATGCCACCGCGTGAACTGCGACGCGGAGATCCCGCTCGGCACGGCGTAAAGCAGCCCGAGCGCGCGATAGGCCCCCTCGCTCCCCTTCGCCAGCACGGCGCGATGGACCACCTCGTGCAGCAGGATGGTGCAATCGAACACCGCAAAGCCGGCGACGACGGCAAATGGCAGCCACAGAATCCACCGATCGAAGACCACGATCGCCACGGCGGACACCGCCAGCGCGGCGAAATTGCCGAGCGCGATCAGCGCGTGTAGCCAGGGACGCTTCTCGTGCAGACGGCGCAGATCGTCGGTGGAGATCGCCACGGCGAGATCGCGTTTCAGCTCCTGTGCGTGCTCCGTGTAATACGGCATGGGACAACCTGACAACCGAACGATAGCCTCATTTTATTCAGCATCGGGGATCCGCCAGAAGCGGCCAATCGTGCGCTTAGGGCCTACCTCTCGAATCGCCCTTTCCCGTCGCCCGGCCATGCCCTACCCTTTGTGCATCGGGCATGCGCATCTACACTATCGGACACTCCACCAGGGCACTCGACGAGCTGATCGGCCTGCTCCAGGAACACGGGATCCGACGGCTGGCGGACATCCGCCGCTATCCGGGCTCGCGGCGCTACCCGCATTTTTCGCGCCAGTCGCTCGCGGAAGCGCTGCCGCTGCAGGGGATCGACTACATCCACGTTCCGCAGTTAGGCGGCCGCCGCAAACCGGCCGCAAACTCGCCGAACAACGGCTGGCGCAATGAGCAGTTCCGCGGCTATGCCGATTACATGAGCACCGACGAGTTTGCAGCCGCCCTCGATACCCTGCTGGCATCCGATACCACGACCGCGATCATGTGCGCCGAGGCCGTTCCGTGGCGCTGTCACCGCAACCTCGTTGCCGACGAGCTGACCCGGCGCGGCCACGAGGTGATTCACATCCTCGGTCCGGGATCGGCGCCGAGGCACGAGATGAATCCGATGGCGCGCCTGGAAGACGATCATCTCGTGTATAGGGCGTAGGGCACTCCTCGCAGGTGGGTCCCTGCCCACCGACCGACGAAGGTCCGGCCCGGCGCGGCCGTGCCATGCTGGTTTCCATTACACTCGGCGGCCAATGCTCGTCCTCCTCGACCCGCTGCGGCAAACCGATCTTCCGCGCGGCTGCGTTGCCACGATCGGCAACTTCGACGGCCTGCATGTCGGGCATCAGGCGATCATCCGCGAGGTGATCGATCGGGCGCGCGAAACGCAGCGGTCGTCCGCGGTGATCACCTTCCATCCGCATCCGCTGTCGATCGTGGCGCCCGATCGCGTCCCGAAGCAGATCGTGACGCTGTCGCAGAAGGAAGAAATCATCCGCGCGATGGGCGTCGACGCGTTGCTGGTGATTCCCTTCACGCACGAGTTTTCGCGCTGGACGGCCGATCGTTTCATTGAAGAATTCCTGGTCAGAGCGCTGCAGGTCTTCGAGGTGCACATCGGCCGCGATTTCTCCTTTGGAGCGGGACGCCAAGGCAACCTGGCGAAGCTGCAGGCGGCGGGCGCACGCCTGCGATTCGGCGTCCGCGGCATCGATGAGGTTCGCATCCGCGGCATCCGCGTGTCGAGTTCGCTCGTTCGCGACGCCATCACCAAGGGAGCGATGCGCGCGGTCAGGATGGCCCTCGGCCGCACGTATTCCATCGACGGACGCGTCGTTCCGGGGCGGCGGCTGGGGAGGAAGATCGGATTCCCGACGGTGAACGTCGATCCGGCCAACGAGCTCTACCCACGCGGCGGCGTCTACATCACCACGTCGCGATTCGAAAGCTTCGCCCCCTGCTTCGAAAGCGTGACCAACATCGGCGTGCGGCCGACGCTCTACGAAAACTACGCGCTCACCATCGAGAGTCACATCCTCGATTTTGATTCGAACGTTTACGGCGACATCGTGCGTCTCTACTTCCACGAGCTTCTGCGGCGCGAACAGCAGTTCCGTTCGGCGCTGGAACTGAACAACCAGATTCGCCTCGACGTCGAGCGGTCGCGACGGTATTTCGCACAACATTCGGTTCGCTTCACCGAAATCGGAACCGCGAAGCAATCGTGACCGATCCCGTCGCCGCGCTGGTCCTCATCGTCTCCGCCTTCGCCGCGCTGGCGATCGTCTGGTTTTTCAAGACGCTCGACGGAAACCTGTGGGATTCGTGGCGGACACCGCTGGCCACCGGCATCGCGGCGGGCATCGTGCTGCGCCTGACCGGAATCACCCAGCCAGCGGCGATGGCCATCGTACTGACGCTCGCGGCGCTCTACGTGCGCCTCACCGGACGCGAGAGCGAGCCGGTGGATGGCATGCTCCTCGGCGCGGTCTCCGGCGCCACGGCGGCCGTCGCGTTCGTCGTCGATGGCGGGAACGAGTGCCGTACGCTCGCCGCATGCCTCCTCGCAGGCGCCGTCGCCGGATACGGCACCACCTTCGCGTCATTTCATGTGACGGACAGGTTGCGGCGGTTCCTCATCGATGCCGCCACGGCCGCCGCCGCGATCGGTGTGGCCTACCTCCCACCGCTCGCGCACAACGATCGCGCCGCGGCGATTGCTGCGGTGGCCGCGATCCCGTTGACAGCGGTGGTGACCGTGTTTCGGCAGTGGCCGGATGTTCGTGCGCAATTGCGCCACGAAGCGTCGCTCGGATTCATCAACGACGGCGACGTCCGCCGCACCGCCCACCCGTTCCTCCGCCTCGGCAGCGCCGGGTGGGCCGATCGCAAGGCCCACCGCGAATTCGTCCGGCTGGCGAACAAGATCGCCCTGCGCAAACGCCAGCAGCGGAACCGGCCGGACGACATCGCTCGCCTCTACCAGGTGGAAATCATCAAGCTGCGGATGCAGATCCAGCAGATGAGCAGGATCGACCGCGACGTGGTCTCCGCATCCGCGGCTGACGATCGGCCCTCGGATACAATTGCACGGAGCCAATGACGAGACGCCTTCTCGCTCTTCTCCTCTCCAGTCTCGCCGCCGCCACGCTGCTCGCCCAGGGGAAAGACATGGGCCAAGCGGGGCAGTACTACAAGGCCGGGCCTCCGAAAAAAGGGCGATTCACGTTCCTCAGCCCGCCGAAGAAAGGCGGCGGCGATGTCAAGTGGAGCGCGAAATCGGCATCCCTGGAGAAGGATGAATACGCGATTCTCGATGGCGATGTCACTATCGAGTATCAGGACGTGAAGATTCATGCCGATAAAGCGACGTACAACCTGAAGACAAAAGATGTCGTGGCCCAGGGTCACGTGGTGATCGATCAGGGTCCGACGCGCCTGAGCGGTGATCAGGTCTATTTCAATCTCGCTTCCAAGACCGGCACCTTCTTTCATGCCATCGGCAGCATGGAGCCGGCGATGTACTTCACCGGAGAGAAGCTGGAGAAGCTCTCCGACGACACGTATCGGCTGACCAACGGCGTCCTCACCTCCTGCGATCTCGATTCGCCCTCTTGGTCCTTTCACGTCAAACGCGCCGATGTCACCGTCGATGACTACGCGCACATGCGCGACGTCTCCTTCCGCGCGCATCGACTCCCGATCTTCTGGGCGCCACGCCTCATCTGGCCGACGAAAAAGGATCGCTCGCAGGGCGTTCTCATCCCGCGGCTGTTCTTCTGGCGCGTGCCCACCGGGACCAAGACGGTCTCCAGCCAGCGTCTGGAGATGGG
The DNA here is from genome assembly GCA_041483175.1 of Thermoanaerobaculia bacterium. Classification (GTDB taxonomy): domain Bacteria; phylum Acidobacteriota; class Thermoanaerobaculia; order Gp7-AA8; family Gp7-AA8; genus Gp7-AA10. Next base: position 8,721 of record JBGPFD010000058.1, read on the forward strand.
CTACTTCATCCCGTTCGGAGATTCGGTCGACGCCACGATCTACGCCGATCTCGACACCAAGAGCTACAACGGCGTGGGCATCGACCTGCGGTACGTGCCCACGCCGGATGTGAAGACCGGAGAGCTGAACGCGTACACGGTGCACGATCCGGAGACGCGCAAGCAGCAGTGGAAATACGTGTACAAGCACTCGCAGGAGAACCTCCCGGCCGGCTTCCGCGGAGTGGTCGACGTAGAAGACTTCTCCGATCTCGATTTCTTTCGCAAATTCGACAAAGACCCGCGGCTGCACACGCTGTCGCAAATCTACTCATCGGCCTATCTGACGAAGAACACCTCGAAGTACTCCCTCAACATTCTTTCCGATCGCCGGGACATCCTCCTCGGGCACACCGATCCGAACGATGTGAACTCTCCGATCCTCAAGCAACGCTTCGAAGAGCTTCCGTCGCTGCAGTTCCGGATGTATCCGGGGCGCATAGCCGGATCGCCCATTTACTTCTCGCTCGAGTCATCGCTGTCGCATCTGCTCACCAGCGGCCTGCTGAACGGGCCTTCGGCCAACTACTACCGCGGCGACATCTTTCCGACGGTCTCGCTGCAGGTCCCCGGCCCGCCGTGGTTCTCGATCAAACCGCAGATCTCCGCGCGCGAGACGTACTACACGGCGAGTCTCGACCCGGCGACGGCGAACACCTTCGGGCAGCAGACCACCGTCAACGAATCGCTCCGCCGCTTCTACGCGCAGGGCCAGGTGGAATTCGTCGGACCGTCGTTCTCCCGGATCTTCGCCGAGCAGATCGGGAGCTTCACGCGATTCAAGCACGTGATCGAGCCGCGCTTCCGCTACATCTACACCACCAACGTCAACGATCAGAATCGCGTCGTTCGATTCGATACCGTGGACACGCCGTTTCTGCCGATCGTGCCGAACTCGGTCGAATACTCGCTGACCCAGCGCGTGATCGGCAAGGAAAAGGGCGACGGATCGTCGCGCGAGGTCCTCTCGTTTTCCGTGAGCCAATCCGCCTCGCTATCGAAGCCATTCACGAACGCGACCGGTGGCGGCGTGCCCGGTACCACGATCCCGCCGGGCGACAACAAATTCACCCCGCTGATTGCCAGCCTGCACGTCAATCCGTATCAGTCGCTGACGCTCGACGCCAGAGCGACGTTCGGCAACGTCTCGCATCAGCTCGATCAGACCAGCCTCTCCGCGAATCTGTCTGGTACCGGGAAGAACTCCGACAAGTACCTCAGCTTCAGCTGGTTTTCGGCCTTCACCCAACCGGGACAGCCGGCGGGATCAAACTCCAGCCAGATCCGCCTCAACACCGGCTCCTACCTGCTGCGCGACAAGATCCGCGCCGACGTGCAGCTCAATTACGACGCAATACTCGGGACGTTTCTCGAACAACGCTATCTCGTCGGCGCAACAGCCTCGTGCTATGGCATCGCCGTCGAGTACCGGCGCTACCTGGTTTATGATCCTTTCCCAAGGCCGACATCGAGCTACGGAATCGCCGTCACGCTCAAGAACGTCGGAACGATCGGTACGCACTAACAATCCTGAGTGCCGGGTAAGAGCCACTCAGGACCCAGGACTTCAATGTCTCACAATGGAACGATGAAGGGGCTGATTCTGTCGGGCGGCCGCGGCACGCGCATGCGGCCTCTGACCTACACGTCAGCCAAGCAGTTGATTCCGGTGGCCAACAAGCCGGTCTTGGTGTACGGGATCGAGGCCATCGTGGCCGCCGGCATCGAAGATATCGCCATCATCGTGTCGCCGGAAACCGGCGATGAGATCCGCGAGACCATCGGCGACGGCTCGCGCTACGGCGCGAACCTTTGCTATATCGAACAGGAGGCGCCGCGCGGCCTGGCACATGCCGTTCTCACCGCCGAGGGCTTTCTCCGCGATGCGCCGTTCGTCATGTACCTGGGCGACAACCTGTTGCAGCACGGCATCACGCCGCTGGTGCAGGAATACCGCTCGCTCGACTGCAACAGCGAGATTCTGCTGACCAAGGTTGCCAATCCTTCGCAGTTCGGCGTGGCCGAGCTTTCGCCGGACGGACGGGTGACGAAGCTGACCGAGAAACCGGTGGAGCCGAAATCGGATCTCGCGCTGGTTGGCGTCTACATGTTCGACGACACCATCTTCGATGCGGCCAAGGCCATCAAACCGTCGAAACGCGGCGAGCTGGAAATCACCGACGCGATCCAGTGGCTGCTCGATCACCGGTTCGTCGTGCATCCGCACATCGTGAAGGGATGGTGGAAGGACACCGGGAAAATCGAGGACATGCTCGAGGCGAACCGTACGGTACTCGACACGTTCGATCGCGACGTGCGCGGCCACATCACGGGGGCCAGCGCCATCGAGGGGAAAGTGCGCATCGAAGAGGGGGCGGAGATCGTCGACTCCGTCGTTCGCGGACCGGCGATCATCGGGCGCGACGCGCGCGTAGTGCACGCCTACGTCGGCCCCTACACGTCGATTGGAAACGGATGCGTGGTGGAGCACTGCGAGATCGAGAATTCGATCGTCCTCGAAAACTCGACCATCGCGCACGTCGACGGGCGGATCGAGGCCAGCCTGATCGGCAAGAACGTGAAGATCGGACGCACGCACCGCAAGCCTGCGGCGTATCGGTTCATGGTCGGCGACAACAGCGAGGTCGGCATCACGTAGTGAACCTCTACATGAGTGGACGGCATGGCCCCTCACCCGCCGCTTCGCGGCACCCTCTCCCCGCTACGCGGGGCGAGGGAACTCGCGCGAGAACCTTCTCCCGGTTTGCGGGGAGAAGGTGGCCGAAGGCCGGATGAGGGGCGTGCGGTCGGCCCTGATGATCGCGGTCGCCATCATGCTTGCCGTCGCCTGCGGCGAGCGGCGCGAGCGAGAAAACGCTGCTGCTGTGCAGCACGATCTCGCAGAAATGCGCAAGGCCATCCACGACTACCGGCGGGACAAGGGGCATCCACCGGCGACTCTCGATGAATTGGTTCGATCGCACGACCTACTGAGAATTCCGAACGATCCGATCACCGGCAAGGCCGATTGGCGCCTCATCGTCGAGGTGCCCGTCCAGATCGACGAGTTTCAGACGAGCGCGCCGGCGCCTGCTGCCGCCGGAGGCATCGTCGACATTCGCAGCGCCGCCCCCGGCACAGACAGCAACGGCAGGGCGTGGTCGGAGTACTGATGCCGAACGTCTACGCGTTTAAGGATTTCGAGGGGAGCAGCCACCGGATTCTGCTCCATCTCATTCGGCGGACCAGCAGCCGCGGAGGCGTGCTGCTGGACCTCGGCGCGGCGGGCGGCGAGCTGGGAGAAGCGTTGCGCGATCACTTCGACCGGCGCATCGGGTTCGAGTTTGACGTCCATCGCATCGCCGATCTGCGGCAGCATTTCGATCAGGCGGTGATCGCGGATCTCGAGGCGGTGCGCCGCTTTCCTCGGGGTGTCGCGGTGATCGTACTCGCCGATATTCTCGAACATCTTCGCGATCCCTCCGCGCTGCTCGCCTGCGTCCGGCAATCGCTCTCTCCCGAGGGGCACGTGTTCGTCTCGGTGCCGAACATTGCCAACATCACCGTCCGTCTCGGCTTGTTGTTCGGCATTTTCGAGTACCGCGAGCGCGGCATTCTCGACTCCTCGCATCTGCGCTTCTACACCATGCGTGCGATCCGGCGGGAAATCGAAAACGCCGGGTTCCGGATCACCGCGCTGGGCGGCTCGTCGGTTCCCATTCGTCTGATCGTGCCGCGCGCGCCTGAATTCCTGCTCCGCCTGGGCGAACGGATGCTCACCATCGTCACGCGCATCTGGCGCGGCCTGTTTGCCTACCAGATCATCCTCGTCGCACGACGTCAATGATCGAAAGCGCGATCGCGGCAATCAGCGCCGCGACCGACCACCACCACCAGCCGCGCCCGATTCTTCGCGAGAAAACCACATGATGTGTCCCCGCCTGAAGCGGCACCCCGGCGAACAGCATGTTGATCTCCACCGGATTCACCACGCGCCCGTCGACGGTCACGCGCAACTCCGGCGTCAGCTTTTCCGATGAGGCGAGAAACGCCGGCCCGTCAGCGCGGACGTCGATCTGCTGCTCGTCTTCCGCGTAGCGTTTGAGCGTGACAACGGCCGGGCTCAGTGTGGCGCCGGCGATCCCGCCGGCGTCCGTCACGACGGCCTCCTGGCCAAAGTCGATGTCCTTCGCCGCCAGGAACGCGGCATCGTCGAGCTTCCGCAGCCGCGCGACGGCATGAAAACGCGGAATCTCGGCCGTGTTCAGAAAGAGCCGGCCGTCCGGCAACTGCCGATCGAAAATCACCGGTGTGGTTACGCGGCCGTAGAAGAGGGACGCATCGCCCGGCTCGGTGGCCACGCCTTTGAGCATGTTGAGCCGCAAGCCCACGGACTGTATGCGCAGGGTCAGCGTCTCCCCGACGCGCGCAAACGGCCGCACCGGCACGTACATCTTCTCCATCACCGCGATGTCGGCGGCAGTGAATGCGCGACCAAAGAGAATCTCCGAACCGCGCAGCAGCCACACGTTGACCCGCGCGTTGACGCCGCTCTGCTGCTCGACGCGCGCGGGCAGCTCGATGGCGTAGAACGGATCGGCGTCGATACGCACGTGCCGCTGCATCACCGCGCCGGGCGGAAACACCATCGCCCCGATCGCCTTCACGCCGGGCACGGTGCCCTTGAACGTCGTCCATTTGATGATCTCGATGTCGCGGTTCTCGAGGAAATAGCGGACGCCCAGCATCGACACCAGCGGATCGGCGAAATCGAATTTGAGGCTGTTGAACGTGATCACCGTCGAGTTACCGCCGAACGAGGTTGGATCGATCCGCTGCAGCAACTGCCGGTACTTCGCTTCGGACGAGAAATGGCTGCGCACATCCTCGAGCCGGAACAGCTCGGAGCTGTTCGGCCAGAGCTCGATAAAGAACGGCGCGATGCGAAACGGCTTCGGCTGGCGCTGCAGAAAGGCGATGGTCGGTGTCACCGGCGGGGTGGCGATGCCCGGCTCGAGGTAGGGATAAAACCGTCCGGCGAACACTGCCAGATCGCCGGCGCCGATGACCGCCAGCACGGAGGCGATCAGCATCCGCATTGTGGGGGCGGCCGCCTTCGGCCGCCCCGGCGAGCGGGGGCGCCCGCCGCCACACTTGCGGATGATCCATGCGGCTCCCGCGGACGCGAGGTACGCGGCCGGCAGCGGAAGCAGAATCTGCAGCCGCGTCAGCGGCGAGTATTTGAATCCCGGAAGCGTGCCAATGACGCGCAGGAGCGGGCTGAATCCGAACATGCACGCCAGCACGACTGCTGCGCATCCAAACCAGAACCATCGCATCCGCGCGCGGCGGTTCGGAATCGCCAGAACGATCAACGGAATCGCGATCAGGCCGAGATAGACCGTCGCTTCGACGTAGTTGTTCAGGATGCCGAGCGCGCGGTCGCCGTTCCAGTTGTGATAGGCAAAATTCCCCAGGCGGTCGGGACGCAGGAACATCAGGAAGTGCCGCAACGGGAAGGCGTGCTCCAGCGCCGCGTTCGCACGCCCCGCGAGGTAGCCGGTCCGATGCACGAATTGAACGAACGGAACGAGCGAGGGCGCAGCGATCACAAGCGCGAGCAGAAACGCAATGCCCACCTTCCCGGCGGAGGACAGCCGCCCTCGGCGGTTCTTTCGAATCAGAAGGAACATGAAGTACACGCCCGCGACCCACGCCCCGTACGCCATGGCCGCCGGAAATCCCGCGAGGGCGTACGACAGCGCTATGAGGACCACGCTCCAGAAGGGCGTCCGCTTTCCGCGCGCGGTGCGGCACGCGATCCACAGCAGCGCCGGATAAAGCGCCGCGGCATTTGTCGCCTGCCAGAGCCATCGCACGGCAATTGCTCCCGATGCGGCGAACAGAATCGCCCCCACCGCGGCCGCCCCTTTGCCGAGCCGCTCCTCACGAAGCCAGAGGTAGGCGAACAGAAATGCGAAGTTGAGTTTCAGAAGAATGATGCCGGTGTAGACCCACACCAACGGAAGCACGAGCGCCGGGAAAAAGATGAACGGCGACAACACCGCTGCCGCGGACGAGCCGAAGCCGGGGATTCCGGAGGCGACGAACGGATTCCAGTGAAACGCGTGCCAGTCGCTCTTCACCAGCGACATCAGCGTGAAGTACGCCGTCGGCGGATCATTCAGCAGTGCATTCTGGACGTCGACCGTGCGGACCGAGGCCCACGGATCGTAGTTGTAGAAGACGTCGTTGGGCGAGACCACACGGGCCATGAAGAGCGTGGGAAAGAAAAAGGCGAAGTGGTAGAGGAGGAGTGCGAGCAGCGCGACGCGGTGTTTGCGGATGAAACGCAATGCGAGTTCCCGCTTCCAGTTTAAACTGCAGAGGCGTGACAAAAACAATTGTGATCGCCGCCGACGTCGATCGGTCGTTTCACGACCGGGCTGCCGGCGATCCGCGGTTCGTGATCGTCGATCGGCCGGTGAGGACGGAATCGGAGCTCGCGGCCATGGTCGGGGACTGCCAGATCCTGGTCACCCGCTCGTTCAACCTCGTCACCCGCGCGGTGATCGAACGCGCTCCTCGCCTCGAGCTGATCGCGCAGGGAACGAGCGGCACCGACAACATCGATCACGCCGCGGCGCGCGAGCGCGGCATCACCATCCTCAATCTTCCAGGCGCCAACGCCGACGCCGTCGCCGAGCTGGTCCTCGGCTTCATGATCGCGCTGACGCGCACCCTCCCGGCATACAACCGGGAACTCGTGCGCGGCACATGGAATCGCGACGACTGCGCCACCCGTCACGAGCTGCGCCACTACCGCCTGGGCATCGTGGGCCTCGGGGAGGTCGGCCGGCGCGTGGCGCGGCTGGCGGCGGCGTTCCGCATGCGCGTGACGGCGGTCGACCCCTACATCGGCGACGCCGATTTTGCGGAACGCGGCGCGTTCCGCGCGCCGTCGCTCCTGGAATTGCTCCAGACGAGCGACATCGTCACGCTCCACGTCCCGCTGACCGGGGAGACGCGCCGGATGATTGGCGCAGCGCAGATCGCGGCGATGCCGCGCGGATCGTTCGTGATCAACGCTGCGCGCGGCGAAGTGCTCGACCAGAAAGCGGCGCTCGATGCGCTTCGATCCAATCACCTCGCCGGCCTGGCACTCGACGTCTTCGACCCCGAGCCCCCCGCCGGCGGCTTTCCCGACGATCCGCGCCTGGTCCTGACGCCCCACATCGCCGGCTGCACGTCCGAGGCGAAGACCGCGATCGGCGCAAAGCTGTACGAGAAGATCGCCGCGTTCTACATGACACGCTGATCGCGCACGACCCACCGCCCGTCGCGCATCACGTCGCGGACGAGATTCACGCCGAAGTGGTAGACGAGGTGGAGGTAATTCGGCGCGTCGAGCAGGACGATGTCGGCGCGCTTGCCGGATTCGATCGATCCGGTGACCTCCGCGAGACCGAGCGAATGCGCCCCGTTGAGCGTCGCCGCGGTGAGCGATTCCTCGACTGTCATCTTCATCTGCAGCGTCGCGAGCGCCAGCACCATGCTCATCGATTCGGTCATCGACGATCCTGGATTGCAATCGGTTGAGAGCGACACGATCGCGCCGGCATCGATCAGCGCGCGCGCCGGCGCGTAGCGGCTCGACATGAGGAAGAAACTCGTCGCCGGCAGGAGATTGGCGACGGTGTTCGAGCGCGCCAACGCGGAGATGCCGCGGGGCGAGACG
>JBGPFD010000059.1:0-16311 GCA_041483175.1 Thermoanaerobaculia bacterium
ACGTCGTACTGCAGCTTCTCGCCGCGCTGCAGCACATGCAGCACATCGCTGGTCAAATACGGCGATTCGCTCGCGCACTCGCCGGGCCAGAACGCGAATCCGCCATCGCCGCACTGGAACTTGTACAGCTCGACGATCGTCTTCTGCGCCACGGCGCGGCCACTCTTCGCATCGATTCCGGGGAGGGCGAACGCATCGCTGAGGTCTGACGTCAGCATCAACGCCATCGCGCCCGACGCCCGCTGCTCCGCGCAGCCGTAGGGATAGTCGATGAGGTACTCCGCTCCCTCCGCCAATCCGACCATGGCCGTCGAGGCCAGTTCGATATGCAGTCCGCCGGCGGTTGGGACGACGTCCTTCGGAATCTCGAGCGTTTGTGTGGAGGCGGCCGTCATCGGCCGCCCAGCAGCGGGCGAGGCGCCCGCCGCCACACCGACTTCGCCATACGCCGCAGTTGTTTCCATGGGGGTGAGCAGGCGAACCGGCAGCACGTCTTCGAACGCATCGGTTTCGCCGTTCAGGGCGACGCTCATCTGAACCCGCGCCACGCCCACCGCTTTGGCCACGGCGTTGAAGCGCACCTCCGCAGTTCCCGCGGCAGGGATGTCCGCGGTGGCCTGCGGCTCGCCCGAGGTTTCGACGATCGACGGATCGAGCGACTTGATCGTGATCGTCGCCTTTCCTCCCTGCTTGAGTTGCGAATGGACGACCGCGCCGAAGTAGGCCTTGTCGCCGAGGGCCAGGAAACGGGGAAAAGCCTGCGTGAGCAGGACCGGCTTGTTGATGCGGATCTCGTCTTGCGCCCAGCCAAACCGCGACGCTTTGTCGGCGGCGACGGCCATGATGCGGTACGTGGTCAGCGATTCCGGCAGCGTGATTTCGGCGTGCGCTCGCCCGCGGCTGTCGGTGGTGATCGATCCGACCCAGAACGCCAGCACGCGGAAATCCTTGCGCAGAACGCCTGGCCCGAGGTCACGTCCCCCGCCGCCTCCCTGCGTTTCGCCCTTCGGCGTGAGCACGCGCCGGCTGACGATCTTCTGGCGTGAATCGTCGTTCGCGACCTGCAGCGCCTTGTCGATATAGATCGATTGCAGCACGTCGGGCGTGCGGTAGTCGGTCAGCGACAGCACGCCGTAATCGACGGCCCAAAGCGTCACTTCGGAGCGTACCGGCTGACCCGCGACATCGCGGACGGTCACGTCGATTTTCGCCTTTGTCGCGGGACGGAATTCCTCGCCATTCGCCTTGACGTCGACGGTGAGCCGCTTCGACGCGTCCTCGACCTGCAGTGCGACGTAGCCGAGGCGGAACGACGGCTTGCCGGGATCGCTCTCGTCCTCGACGCCTTCCTTCGTCCGCCCTTTCAGCAGCAGCACGGAGACGAACACGTTGGGGATGTCGCGCTCGGTGATCGGGACGGTGACCGTCTGCTGGGTGGAGGTCAGTACAAACGACGTCCACGTCCGCACGCCTTCGCGCTCGGTCGTCATGAGCGCCGTCGCATGCTCCCACGGCGACTGGATCATGATCCGCGCCGTCTCGCCCGGCCGGTACGTTTTCTTCTCCGGCACCAGATCGATGCGGTTGTTGTCCTGCCGCGCCCACGCGGTGTAGCCGGCGCCGAGCGCGTAGAACCACGCGCGGGTGATCGTCGAACGGCCCTGCGCGTCGGTCGCGTGCGCGATCACGACGTACAGGCCGCCGTCTTTCAGCGGAACGTGCAGCGGCGCGGGTTGGGCCTGCGTGGTGACGTTCCACGTCCCCATCGGAACTTCCTTGCGCGTCGTCTCCCAGGTGTAGAAGCCATTGCCCGTCGCCTGCCGCACGCTGTCCCACTGGATGCGGTGCAGATCGACGGTGACGCTCACGCCCGCAGACGTGGCGCCATCGAGCGCGGCGGCGACGATTGACGTGTCGATTCCCTTCGCCGCTTCCGCGAAGTAGGGAGGCGTCTTCACGCCGATGTACCACGGCGCCGGATCGACGCGGAAGGCCGCGCGATTGGCGATGTGCTGCCGCGAGACGTCGGTGACGTCTCCCTCGAGGCGGTAACTGAACGGCCATCCCGCTTTCAGCTCGGTCTCCAACTCGAGCTTGAGCTCCCCTTTTGCGTTGAGCTTCGGCTCTTTCGTGGCGATGGTCATCGTCTGGTACGTCTCTTCGGGATCGCTACCGAGGAAGGTGAACTGCTCGGAAAAATGTTCTCGAATCGGCGCCGGAACGTCGTACAGCGGCGTCTTCGAATACGTCCACTTCACCGGCAGCGACGACATCGGCGCGCCGAAGAGATAGCGCGCGCTGATCGTGCCGTTCAGCTTCGCTCCGGCCAGCGTCGAAGGAGACGTCAGAGCGACATCGACGCGGAAATCGGGCCGCCGGTACGCGGCGACGAGGAATTCGCCGTTCAGCGGATTGCGCTGGCCCGCCACGCGTCCGATCGCCCGATACGATCCGAGCACGCCGTCGGCGGGAACGGTCATCGCCCATTCGGCGCTGCTCCACTCATTCAGCGTGACCGTTCGCTTGTCGATCTCTTTGTCGTGACTGTCGCGGACGACGATGTCGAGCGGCGTTCCCGCCGCGAGGAGCTGCATCCCGCGCGGCGCATCGCTGCGCAAGACAGCCTTGAAGTGCACTTCCTCGCCGAGCTTGTACACGCCGCGATCGCTGAAGATCGTGCCGCGAAGAAGCGGATTCGCCTCTTGCAGATCAAAATTCACGCCGAAATCCCACGGCGAAATTCCCTCGTTCCAGTTGCTGGCGGCGTAGGCGACGTCGCCATCTTTTTCGGCCGTGACGATGAAGTGGAGCCGGTTCAGCGCGGTCCAGTCGTCGTCGTACTCCTCCTCATTCGGCTTCTTGGGCTTGTTTCGATCGATACGCAGGTCGGTATTCGGAGCGATGGCCATTCCGCGTTCATCGGTCGCTCCGCTCCAGAAGATCTTGTTGTCGGCGGTGCGGATGGAGACCTTCGCGCCGGCGACGGCGGCGGCATCGTCGAGCCTCGTGACCAGAACCAGCGTGTTCTGCGGGCTGTCCTTGACCGAGATTCCGAGATTTGTGACCTGCACCAGCGTCGCCACGGTGTTCAGCATCTCGTTGTCTTCGTAGATGCTTCGCGAGCGCGGAATCGTCTCGCCCGCTTTCACCGCGGCCCACACGAGCCCTGTTCCGTTTGCGCCGATGGCGGATTTCAGATTGAGACCGTACGACTGCGTCTTGTCAGCAACCGGGGCGAGCTTGCGCTCGCCGGGCGCGGCCGCGGGCGGCTCGTGGAATTGCTCTTTTTCCAGATCGAGCATCGCCGGCATCATCTGTTCGATGGACATCGGCATCAGCCACTGCGTGATGTTCCTGAAGTTGCGCGCATGGAACGGCAGCACCGGCCCGCCGCTCGATTCCCACACCCCGTGCCCGTCGCCGAAACTGAGAAACGCCGGTTTGTGCCAGTTCTCGATGACCGCCATCCACGTGGAGCCGAGTGTCTGGCCATCCTCCGCTTCGAGAGTGGAATCGACGCGCACGGCATAGTTGCGCGCGGGGAGAAGCGAATACCCGAGCTCATCGAGGCCGATCACTCGCGTCGTGCTGCGCCAATCAGGAGCCTCGCGCGCCTCGGGGGTGACGGGAGCCTCGCGCGCCGGATCGGTGACGTCGGTGACATGAACCGCCGCGCGCAGCTTTTCCCAGGACGTGTCGCCGCGAAGCACGATGGAGTTGTAGCGCTCGGGATCGCACTCGGTCGTACAGGCGATGTGATCGACGAAGAACGTCGGCGCGAGCTGAATGGTGAACGACTGCGACCGGCCGGTGCGAACCTGGCTCGGTGTTTTCACCAGACGATCGTCGAGATAGACCTGCAGCCACGTATCGGGCCGCACGCCCGGCTTCGTCTCTACAACGACGAGGTCCGGTGAAGAAGGAAATCGCTTCGTGTCCCATCCCGCCGGGAAAAACGAGAGCACGGGCGTCTCGTTGGAGTCTGCCGCCGCGCGCGCCGCGGCCACTTTCGCCTGGAAGGCTTCGACCGCCTGCGGATCGACCTGCTTCAGGCGATCGAGCGCCGGAGGGTTCGGATCGTGGAAGTCGTGCTTCACCGTCCGGAGTTGCAGATGCGGCGCGATCGTCTGGCCGTCGACGGGCTGATTGAAATAGAGCGCGATCACCACCGGCGCGTCGAACCGGCCGCCTTTGCGCACCCAGTTCGTCTTGAGCAGTTGGATCGTTGGCGTGGTGAAGGAGAACGTGTACGGATGATCGAGCGTCTCTCCGCCGACCGACTTCGCGGTGGCGTCGATGGTCACGTCGAATTTCGTGGCGAAGGGCAGCGGCGTCTTCGGGTCGGGCGTGAAAATCAGCGTCGTGGTGCCGGACCAGCGAAACGTGCCTTTCACCGGCGGCGTCATGTGAAAAAACTGCGCGGTGACCGTCGTCGGGATTTTCCCGACCGCCACCATCGGCTCGGAGAAGACGACCCGAACCTCATTCGCTTCGGCGATGTTCGCGATCACGCCGACCGGGCCGGCGCGACTGATCGTCAATTTCGCGTGCAGTGGAGACGCGAAGAGCAGCGCGACGAGAAACAGCAGGTTCTTCACGGGTTGACAGTTAACAGTTAACAGTGAACAGGCTCCGAATTCCACTGTTAACTGTTATCTGTTCACTGTTAACTCTGCTCGGCCGGCTCCGGCCGCCCCAACAAAAATCCCTGCACCTCCTCACACTTCGCCTCGCGCAGATAGGCCAGCTCGGCCGTCGTCTCGACTCCTTCGGCGACAACGCGCATGTGGAGTCCCGCGGCCATGTCGATGATCGCCGCGACGATGGCGCGGTCGGCAACGCTCCAGTCGATGGCGTGGACGAACTCCTGATCGATCTTCACGCAGTGAACCGGAAAACGCCGCAGGTAGCTGAGCGACGAATGGCCGGTGCCGAAATCGTCGAGCGCGATCTGCACGCCCATTTCGCTGAGGCGCGTCAAGGTGGCGATGGTGCGTTCCGAGTTCTGCATCGCCGTGCTCTCGGTGATTTCGAGTTGCAGATCGCCCGGCGGGAGCCCCGACTCTTCCAGCGCGCTGGCAACCAGCCGCGGAAGATCGGCGTGCTGAAACTGGCGCGGCGAAAGATTGACGGAGATGCGCAGACCGGGATAGCGCGACTGCTGCCAGCGGCGCGCCTGCCGGCACGCTTCGCGCAGCGCCCACTCGCCAATCGGAACGATCAGCCGCAACTCCTCGGCGATGGGGATGAAATCGGCTGGCTCGACCGGCTCCTGGTCCGGACGACTCCACCGCAGTAACGCTTCCATCCCCACGATCGCGTCGTTCGCCAGGCGCACCACCGGCTGGTAGTGCAGACTCAGCTCGCCGCGATCGAGCGCGTGCCTCAGGCTGTTCTCGAGGGACAGCCGCTCCGCCACGCGGCTGTTCATCGACGGCGTGAACAGGTGATACAGATTGCGGCCCGATTCCTTCGCCCGGTACATCGCCAGATCGGAATTCTTGAGCAACTCCTCCGCGGTGTCTCCGTCGGTCGGGAAGATGGCTACGCCGACGCTGGTGGTGATGAACAACTCGTTTCCATCGATGCGCATCGGCTGGGCGACGACATCGAGGATCTTCTGGGCGATCTTTGCCGCATCGTCGGGCGACTTCAGATTTGCCAGCAGCAGGGTAAATTCGTCGCCGCCCATGCGGGCGATCGAATCCTCCTGCCGGAGCGCCGTCTTGAGGCGGACGGCAACAGCCTTCAACAACTCGTCGCCGAGACTGTGCCCGAGGCTGTCGTTGACATCCTTGAAGCGATCGAGATCGAGGAAGACCACGGCGAGATTGCTCTTCACGCGGCGCGCATGCGCCAGCGCGACGGTCAGGCGATCCCGAAAGAGGCGGCGATTCGGAAGCCCGGTCAGCGCGTCGTGATACGCCTGATGCTCGACCTGCTCTTCGACGATGCGCCGTTGTGTGATGTCGCGGATCACGCTGACGATCTCGTCGACTTCACCGGTGGCGGGATTCCGTACCGAACGGCTGGTCGCTTCGAACCACACCGAGGATCCATCCTTGCGCAGCATGCGGTAGCTGTAGGTGTGCGGCGACGTCTCATTGATCAGGTAGGTTAGATGCCGCGTTTCCTCGCGATCGTCGGGATGAATCAGCTCATACATTGAACGCCCAACCAGCTCTGAGGGCTCGAGGCTGAGGAGACGCCGGGAGGCGTCCGAGGCATAAAGGATAACGCCCGAGGTGGTGGTGCGGCAGATGATGTCGGTCGAGTTTTCAGCCATCAGGCGATAGCGCGCCTCGCTCTCGCGCAGCGCACACTCTGCGCGATTGCGCTGCAGCGCGCTGATGAAGATCTCACCGGTGATCCGCAACAGCGACGGCGTCTCGTCTGACCATGTCCGCTTGGTCACGCTGCCGACCCCCAGCGCTCCTACGGCTGCGCGGTTGTAGACCAGCGGGATGATCACGATCGACTGGTTCCCGGCGATTGCGTACGCCTGCCGTTCTCGGGTCGCCTCAGGCGGTAGATCGTCAATCGTCGCCGCGACGTGACCGAAGTGCTCGAGCTGGTGCATCGTCCACGCGAACGCGGCCGCCGGAAGTTGCCGCTTTTCGGACGAACTGCCGGACAAGGACCATTCGTACACCAGTGTGGCGGCCATGCGATCCTCTGAGAGAAGGTAGACATAGCTGCGATCAGCACCGACGAAACGTCCGACCGCGCCGAGCGCTTCGCGAATGCCGGCGTCGATCTCTTCTGGCGGAAGGTTGATGAATTTCGACGAAATTCCGGAGATCAGCTTCTCGAACTCCAGACGATGATGCAGCGATTGCTGCGCATCGCGGCGTTCATTGGCGTCCATGGCCATGGAGACCAGATCAGCGATGGCACTGGCGAAGCTCTCGTCTTCAATGTTCCAGGTGCGCGGCGTGCCGACGTGTTCGTTACAGACCACTCCAACGATCTGGCCGAAACGGCGGATCGGGGCCTCGATCACGGATGTCACGCCGAGCGGCAGGAAGTAATCGGTGAACGCCGACGTGCGCGGGTCGCCCGCCGCGTCGACCGCGGCAATGGTGCGCTCTGCCTCCAAGGCCCGGAAGTAGGTCGGATAGTTCGCTGCCGAGAGCGTCATGCCGGCCGTATGACGGTTTTCGCCATATTCATAGAGGTCGACGCAGCGGAGAGATCTCCTGTCATCCGAGAACAGCCAGGTACTGACCCGATGCAGTTCGAGCGTGCGCGCCGCGGCTTCGGTGATCTCCCGGACCGCTTCTCCGAGGTCGCCCTGGTGCGACGAGCGCCGTCTCGCCAGCTCCACCAGAACCTGGTTCTGCCGGCGCAAACGCTCTTCCGTTTCGCGCAGCAAGGACTCGAATCGCGCGTCCGGACTACTTTGGGGAACTTCCGATTCGGACAATTGCGCCTCGGGGATGGCCCATGGTAACAAAAACGAAACGTCCGAACGCTAGTGTAGTGTCTCACTAATATCTTGCCTTTCGTTAAGCCGCCGAGAGGCCAGATGCAAGGCGGCGCGACGCAGGCGATGCGGTGCCATCGCCGAGGAGGGCCAACGCCGCAGATGGCCTCTCGGCGGCTTAACCCGAAGGGCTGGTGGCGGTTGCGCCACCAGCGAAAGGCAAGATATTAGTGAGACACTGCACTAGCTCTTCGAGCGGGCACGACTTCTGGTGCATCACAACCGGCACACCCGGCTCGCACGCCGGCGCCATGGCTGTTCTACAATCCCCACTCACCATGCAGAAGCTCTTTCTCCTGCTCCTCTCCGCGGTAACCGTTGCGGGATGTGCAAGTTCCGGCGCGCCGAAAGCGAAGATTCCGGAGCCGGCGGTCGGGATCGAGCAGGTCGTCGGGCCCGCGGAACTCAATTACCCGTACGGTCCGATCGAAGTGAAATACAACCTCGGCGTTCAGAACAACGCGCCGTTTCCGATCACGTTGATCCGCGTGGACGTGGCCACGGCAAATTCGGCGGGCGGCGCCTACACACTCCGGCACGATTTCTACCATTTCAAGGAGACGATCCCAAAAAACTCCTCGCGTGTCGTGTCGTTCTGGGCGAAAGCCTTCAGCTGGGGCCGCAGCATGCGCGACACCGAGCCCGTGACGCTGCACGGCGTCGTCTATTTCGAGACGCCGAACGGCTCGTTTCAGAAAGTGTTCATCCGCGAGCTGTCGCAGTTTCCGCGGTAGCGCTCAGCGAAGCCGTTGCTGCAGCAGCCAGCGGACCATATCCGCATCGGCGTAAGCGGGATCCCAGCAATCGTGTCCCACGTTCGGATACTCGGTGTAGTGCACGAGTCCACCAGCGCGCTGCAGCGCGGCGACCATGTTTCGCGACTCGCTCACCGGGATGACGTCGTCGGAAGATCCGTGGAATGCCCACACCGGCGTCGTCCCGATCGCCGCGGCGAGGGCGGCGTACGGATCACGCGCGCCGGCAATGCGCGCGATATCAGGAGGAAGCTCAGTCGGAAAGGGGTCGTCAGGCTGACGAACCACTTCGCCGCAGACCGGCACGACGGCGGCAAATCGCCGCCGGTGTCGTGCCATGTACCAGACGCCCGCCCCGCCCATCGAGACTCCCGTCAGATAGATGCGACGCCGGTCGCCGTGAAATTCACCGATCGATTTCTCCAGCGCCGCGAGCGCCTGCAGCTCCATGTCGCCATACCACTCCTGACCGAGCCGGCACTGCGGAAAAACGACGACCACCTTGTAGCGGTCGCCGAAGCGTTGCAGCGCCGGCCCGAGACCGACGCTCACCTGCCGGAGGTTGTCCTCGCCGCGCTCGCCGCTGCCATGCAGAAAAAGGATCACCGGCCAGTGGTGGAGCTTCGTGTAATGCGGTGGCAGCCACACGCGATAGCGATAGACCTGGTCCCCGATGGAGATCCCGCGTTCGAGGAACTGGGACGTCGGCGCACAGGCGGCGAACAGTGTGGTCGCCAGACCGAGGAGTAGCGCCGTTCGCGGGAATCGGTCAGTCACTCGAACAGGTCGTATTCCGCGACCGGCATGGGCGATGAGGGTTCCATGTCGGACTGCCAAGTGGCGAAGACGTAAAGGTCCCAGTGGAGCAGGAAGACCTCGCGTGTCATTTCCCAGCGGCTCGCCAGTCCCCTTCGCAATCCGCGTTTGCTCTCTTTGATCAGATGTCCGAGGTTGTAGATGACCGTCTGCTGCTGCCGGTACCCGGCCTGGGAACAGAAGAAGTTGAGGGCCGCTTCGATCTTGAAGCGTTCCTGATAGCGCGTCGGCACCGTCTCCCAAATCTTCCGGCGCATGACGCGGATGCCGGAGAGAACCGGACCGACCTTCATCTGCAGGTGGAAAAAATTGCGGATCGGGCCGCGGTTGCGGACGCCGATGTTCATGTCACACACGTCTCGGAGCACCGGCCGCACGAGTGCGGCGATGTGCTCGTCGGTGAGGTGAAACATGTCTCCGTCGACGAAAAAGAGGATGTCGTGCCGCGCGTACTCGACACCCACGCGCATGGCGTATCCCTTCCCTCGATTCTCGCGAAGGGCGATGGTGGTCACGTCGAAGGTGCGGGCGATGTCGACCGTGGAGTCGGTCGATCCGTCGCTCACCACGATAACCTCATCGATGAGACGGTTTTTTGTGAGCACGCCGAGGACCTCGGCTAGCGTCTTCTCTTCGTTGTATGCGGCAATGATTGCCGATATCCCCAAGCACTTCACCTCAAGAAAGAGTCACCGGGAGGCAGGTGCAACCGACAGACCATAACACAATCATGACTGCGGTCTGGGGGACTGCGGAGTGCGTTTTGGGATGAGCGGAATGACTCAGGAACCGGGACGCAGCACTCAGGACTGGTCTTTGCACACAGCGCGTCCCATGAGACGAATTCCGATTTACGCCGCTCTGGCGCTGATTCTGGCGGGCTGTAACAGTCTGGCGAATTTGCAGATTATCAATCCGACCTATTCGCTGCGCGATGTGCAGCCGCGCCTGAACCTCGGCATCCCGCCGTCGATGGACTTTCAATTCACTGTCGGCGTCGACAATCCGAACCCCGTCGCGCTGCGCCTCGATCACTTGGATTTCGATCTGCTGATCAACAACAATCCGATCCTGAACAACGTCCGCAGCGACCAGGGGGTGCACATTCCGGCGCGCGGCGTAGGCGACGTGCACGTCACCACGCACGTCACCTACGACAACATTCGATCGATTTACCGCGAGGTTTCCGACATCGTCCAGGGGAACCGCGCCAGCTACACCATCCGCGGCAACGCGTACTACGACACGCCGGCCGGCACGATGCAATTCCCGGTCACCGTGAACCAGTGACAGACGTAGAGCCGACTCTCAGTCGGCTCTACGCCGGCTAAGAGCCGGCGCTACGTGCACTAGCCGCGCACGTTTCGCGTGACGGTGATCGTGTCCGCCAAGTACCGGCCGTTATTGTCGGACCCGGTGATGGTGATCTGATCGCCGCGCTCCAGATCGGTGACCTGATACTGGCGCCCCTGATACAACACGCGGGTGTTGTTGTTGTAATAGATCGCCTGCCCGCTCTGCGTGTTCCGCAGATTGTTGCCGTAGTTGGCGTCGAGATTGATCACTTGCGCGTTCGTGTCGACGGAATTCACCGTCCCCTGAACCGTCGATGATTGCGTCGAAGGCGGGGTGCCGAGGATCGATCCCAGTCCGCCGAGCCCGCTGCTTCCACACGCAGCCAGAAGAAGTACCACCACGAGAAGAGATAACTTTCGCATACAAACCTCCTACAAGGCACAATGAGGAGCAAGGATCGAGCCTTGCCGGAGCGCCAGCGCACGCACCTGTATGTCGGCACGCTCGCTGGCGTGCTCTACTTTTCGGAGGGGCTGCCGTACGGCATCGTCAAAGAGCTGGCGCCGCTTTACCTCCGCGTCGAGCACGTCGAGCTGAAGATCATCGGCCTGGCAAGCAGCGTCAGCCTTGCGTGGACGCTCAAGTTCCTTTGGTCCCCGCTGGTCGACACGTTCGGGACGTACCGGCGGTGGATCGCCGCCGCGCTGATCGGCATCATCGCTGCGCTGGCGGCAATCACATTCCTTCCCGTGCAGGTCACCACACTTTTCTACATCTTCCTCGGCGTGCTCGCCGTCGCCTCCGCCACGCAGGACATCGCCGTCGACGCACTGACGATCCGCGCGACGCCGGAGGAGTTTCTCGGTCCGGTCAACTCCATCCGCGTGACTGCGTACCGCATCGCGCTGATGGTCGGCGGCGGCGCGCTCGCCGCGCTGGGCGGGCGGGCGGGGTGGCGGGTCGCATTCGGCGCCGCCGTGGTCGTGGCCATCCTCATTCTGCTGTTCACGATCAGTCTGCCCGACGACCGCGGCGCGCGCGTCCAACGGGCAAATATCCTGGGAGATCTGGCGCACTGGCTGCGGCGTCCGCGTGCCGGCGTGCTCCTGGCCGTCGTCTTCCTCTACCGCCTCGGCGAATTCGCCATCGTCACCATGATCAAACCGTACTGGGTCGATCGCGGCTACTCGCCCCAGGAGATCGGCACCATCACCAGCGTCGTTGGCGTGATCGTCAGCGTCATCGGCGTCATCCTCGGCGGCTGGATCGTGGCGCGTATCGGCCTCTACGCCGGCCTGATCTGGCTCGGCATCGCCCAGACGATCTCAAATCTCGGATATGCGATCGTGGCGACGATCGCCGCCGGGCGGTGGGCCATCTACGCCGCCGCGGTGGTCGAGAACCTCGGCTACGGCGTTGGAACCGCGGCGTTTCTGGCCTTTCTCATGTCCATCTGCGACCGCGAGCGCGCCGCAACCGAGTACGCCCTCCTCTCCGCCGCGTTCGGATTCACCGGCACGGTGATGGGCGCCGCCAGCGGCTACATTGCACAGTACGCGGGCTATCCCGTCTATTTCTGGCTTACGGTACTCCTCGGAATTCCGGTGCTCTTTCTGCTGCCGCTGATCCGCGAGCAGCTTCCCGAAGGCGCATGAGGAACCGCTTTTTCGTCGGCCAGGACCTGTCGCCGGACAACGTCGTCGCGCTCGCGGGCGATGAGCGCCATCACGCCCGCGTGCTGCGCGTGCGCGAGGGAGAAGAGGTGGAGCTGTTCGACGGCCGGGGGCACAACTACGTCGCCCGTTTCGAATCCACCGATGCGCTTCGGGTGCTCCGCGAAGGGACGAATCGCGAGCGGCAGAACGCGTTGCAACTGGCGATGGCCATCATCCAGGCCGACAAATTCGAGTTCGTCCTGCAGAAGGGAACCGAGCTCGGCGTGCATACATTCATGCCGTTGATCGCCGATCGAACGGAAGTGCATACCGAGCGAATCCGCGGAAAAGGCGAGCGGTGGCAGAAGATCGTCCTCGAGGCGGTCAAGCAATCGGGGCGGTCGCGCATCCCGGTCATCGAAACGCCCGCAAGAGTCGACGACGTCATCACGCGCGCCGGCGCGAAGATCGTGTTTGATGCGGATGCCGAACCGACAACCCGACGACCCGAAAACCCGACAACGCTCTTCATCGGTCCCGAAGGAGGATGGAGCGAGCGCGAGCTGGCGCTGGCGCGACAAAACGGCGCGGCGTTCCAGCGACTGGGCCCGCGGCGCCTGCGCGCCGAGACGGCGGCTATCGCAGCCCTCGTTCTCTTCGGCCCGTAACGTGCATTGCACTACCGGCCGGTGATCGCAATCACAGGCACCGTCGGCCACCTTGCCACCACAATGCGCGAGCGGAGGTTTGCTTATGGTAACGACGACGGAAACGCCCGTGATAGATTTAGCGCCCAACTTAAAGGCGGAGGTGCGCCAAGTGGCGAAAGACACGCTCACGATTGTCGATAACCGCACCGGAAAAACGTACGAAGTGCCGATTACCGAGGACACCATTCGTGCGACCGATCTGCGGCAGATCAAGGTCAAGCCCGACGACTTCGGCATGATGACCTACGATCCCGCTTTCATGAACACAGCCTCGTGTCGCAGCGCGGTCACGTTCATCGACGGCGACAAAGGCATCCTCGAATATCGCGGATATCCGATCGAGCAACTGGCGGATAAGAGCAGCTATGTCGAAACCTCCTACCTCCTGCTCAACGGTGAACTGCCGACCAAAGCACAGCTCGCCGAGTGGACCCACGACATCACCTACCACACGTTCATCAACGAGAATCTCAAGTCGCTCCTCGATGCCTTCCGCTACAACGCGCATCCGATGGGCAAGCTGATCGCCACGGTCGCGGCGCTCGGCACGTTCTACCCCGAGGCGAAAAATATCTCCGACCCCGACTGCCGGCAAAAACAGATCACCCGGCTGGTGGCGAAGATGATCACCATCGCGGCCTTCGGCTATCGCCACATGATGGGGCAGCCGTATGCCTATCCGGACAACGACCTGTCGTACAGCGGCAACTTCCTGAACATGATGTTCAAGACGACCGAGGCGAAGTACGAACCCAGTCCGGCGCTGGAGCACGCGCTCGACGTGCTGTTCATCCTGCATGCCGATCACGAACAGAACTGCTCGACCAACGCCATGCGCGCGGTCGGCAGCTCGCACGTCGATCCGTATTCGGCCGTCGCCGCCGCCGCGGCAGCTCTCTACGGACCGCTGCACGGCGGCGCGAATGAAGAAGTCATCCACATGCTGACGCTGATCGGCTCGAAGGCGAATGTGCCGGCGTTCATCGCCAAGGTCAAGGCCGGCGAAGGCGTGCGCCTGATGGGCTTCGGCCATCGCGTTTACAAGAATTACGATCCGCGCGCACGCATCATCAAGAAGGTCGCTTACGAAGTCTTCGAGGTCACCGGAAAGAATCCGCTGCTGGACATCGCGCTCGAGCTGGAGCGCATTGCGCTCGAGGACGAGTACTTCATCAAACGGAAACTCTATCCGAACGTCGACTTCTACTCGGGCCTGATCTACCAGGCGATGAAGTTCCCCATGGACATGTTCCCGGTACTCTTCGCCATTCCGCGCGTCTCCGGCTGGCTGACGCAGTGGCAGGAGATGCTCAAAGATCCGGATCAGAAGATCGCCCGACCGCGCCAGATCTTCACCGGCTCCCGCCGGCGGGATTACGTGGAGATGGGAAAAAGGCGTTAGGCGACTGCGAAGTGTGGGAGCGGCCGGGGCGGCCGCTCCCACACTTGACTCCTCAAGCGGTCACCCTGTCCCCCCGAGGCTGCATGCAGCGCACACCTCTGGGGGATTTGTGTCAGCGCACTCTGGCATACGGGCTGCTGGATTCCATGCCGCTGGTCCACGAAAGGATTTGCATGAGAGTCTTCAGATTGGCCCTTCTCGTCGCTCTGATGAGCCTCCCCGCCGCGTTTGCGCAGGTCAATGACACGTACATCATTCCTGTCGCCGGTAACACCCCGGGCGCCTTCGGCACCCGCTGGAAGACGCAGTTCAGCGTGTTCAACCCGCAAACGTACGAACTGCGCGTCAGTATCACCTACGTCCCCAGCGGCGGAGCGCAGGGAACCGAAAAGGTGATCCGTGTTCCGGCGAACGCGGTAGCGTTTTCCGAAAACATCCTGAATGATCTCTTCAAGCTGACGAACGACTCCGGATCGCTGCTCGTGGCCACCTTTCCTGAAGACAATCCGACCGTTCCGAACAACGTCCTCTCGCGATCGTTCCTGGTGATCACCGATACGTACAACGACTCGCCGAGCGGTACCTTCGGCCAGACTATCCCCGGTATCTGGACGGGCCTTCAGGACTTCAACAAGGACGGAATCAGCGCTGTGGCGCACGGCATCCGCAATCTTTCGCGCCAGGGCTGGCGGGCAAATGTCGGCGCGGTCAACCTCGGCCGCTCGAGCGTGACCGTGCGTATCACTGTCTACGATGTCGACGGCAATACGATCGCCAGAAACATCCCCTTCATCATTCCTCCGATGGCCCACCTGCAGGAAACGCTGCCGGTGGAGGTCGACGCCGGATCCCTCGAATTCTTCGTCGACGATCCCATGGCGAACGATCCCAATCTCGCAGCGGTCGTCTTCCCGTACGTCTCGGTGATCGATCAGTTGTCGGGCGATCCGAAGTACCAGTCGCCGGTTCTGCTCGCCAGCGCGAACGTTCTCTTCAAGATGGGTCTCGAGCCGGCCTCCATCGGGAAGAAAATCGATATCGAACTCGCACGCCGCGTGCGCGACTCCGCGCAGCACCTCGGAGAAGTGCAGTTGCCCACGCGGCAGCGATAGGTAGAATGCGCGTCCATGGCCGGCGCGCTGCTTGAAACCAGTCTTCCTCTTCCGCTGGCTCGCCGAGGAAAAGTACGCGATGTGTACGACCTCGGCGAGTCTTTTTTGTTCGTGGCCACAGACCGCATCTCCGCCTTCGACGTCGTCCTCTCGCCGGGAATCCCCGACAAGGGGCGGATCCTGAATCAAATCTCCAACTTCTGGTTCCGGCATTTCCAGGACGTGGAGAATCACCTGCTGGAAACAGAGTTCACGCGATTCCCGTCAGAGGTGCGCGCACATCCCGAGGTGCGCGGGCGCAGCGTGCTGGTGCGCCAGTGCGACGTCCTTCCCATCGAGTGCGTGGCGCGCGGATACCTCGCCGGATCGGGCCTGAAGGAATACCAGCAGTCGGGCACAGTCTGCGGCATCCGGCTCGAACCAGGCCTGCGAACCGCCGGCAAACTGCGCGAACCGATTTTCACGCCGGCGACGAAGGAAGAGTCGGGGCACGATCAGAACATCTCCTTCGAGCGGATGGCGGAGATGATCGGCGGCGATCTCGCCGCACAGCTCCGCGATCTGACGCTGCGCATCTACCGCCGGGCCGCCGACTACGCGCTCACGCGCGGCATCATCATCGCCGACACGAAATTCGAGTTCGGCCTTCACGAGGGACGCGTCGTGTGGATCGACGAAGCGCTCACGCCGGATTCCTCCCGCTTCTGGCCGGCCGACCAATACGCGGTAGGAAAGAATCCGCCGTCGTTCGACAAACAATTCGTCCGCGACTGGCTCGAATCGACCGGCTGGAACAAGAATCCTCCGGCACCGGAGCTGCCGCCCGACGTCGTGGCGAAGACACGCGACAAGTACATCACGGCCTACCGGCAGCTCACCGGACGCGAACCGGAGCTCTGATCTCGACGTAGCGCCGGCTCTCCAGCCGGCGTGGACCCGGCTGAAAGCCGGTCCCACGTTCATACGGGGCGAAGACGCGCGACAAGTACATCACGGCCTACCCGGCAGCTCACCGGACGCGAACCGGAGCTCTGATCTCGACGTAGCGCCGGCTCTCCAGCCGGCGTGGACCGGCTGAG
>JBGPFD010000060.1:0-16307 GCA_041483175.1 Thermoanaerobaculia bacterium
AGCGGATCGGCCGCCGGACTGATCGCCGCCACGATGGTGTGCCCCGACTCGTGGTACGCGGTGTTCCGCTTCTCGCGGTCGCTCATGACCAGCGACTTCCGCTCGACGCCCATGATCACTTTGTCCTTGGCGAACTCGAAGTCGACCATCTGGACTTTTTTCTTGTCGTAGCGCGCGGCGTTGAGCGCCGCCTCGTTGACCAGGTTCGCCAGATCGGCGCCGGAGAAGCCCGGCGTCCCGCGCGCCAGCACGCTCGGATCGACATCTTCCGCCAGCGGGATGGTGCGCGTGTGCACGCGGACAATCCCCTCGCGCCCCTTGAGGTCGGGGAGATCGACCACCACGCGCCGGTCGAAACGGCCGGGGCGGAGGAGGGCGGGGTCGAGGACGTCGGGACGGTTGGTCGCCGCGACCAGGATCACGCCGTCGTTCGATTCGAATCCGTCCATCTCCACCAGAAGCTGATTGAGGGTCTGCTCGCGCTCGTCGTGCCCGCCGCCGAGGCCCGCGCCGCGGTGCCGGCCGACAGCGTCGATCTCATCGATGAAGATGATGCACGGCGCGTTTTTCTTCCCCTGCTCGAAGAGGTCGCGCACGCGCGACGCCCCGACGCCAACGAACATCTCCACGAAGTCGGAGCCGGAGATGGAGAAGAACGGCGCGTTCGCCTCGCCGGCGATGGCACGCGCCAGCAGCGTCTTGCCGGTTCCCGGCGGTCCCATCAGCAACACGCCTTTCGGGATCTTGCCGCCGAGTTTCGTGAACTTCTGCGGCTCCTTCAGGAACTCGATGATCTCGTGCAGTTCGAGCTTTGCCTCATCCACGCCCGCGACGTCCTTGAACGTCACCTTCTTCGCGCTGCCCGAGAGCAACTTGGCCTTCGACTTTCCGAAGGAGAGCGCCTTGTTCCCGCCCGCCTGCATCTGCCTCATGAAAAAGATCCACAGGCCGATGAGGAAGAGGACGGGAGCCCACGTGATGAGCGCCGTGACGAGCGGGGCGTCACGGGGCGGCTCGAACTCCATGGTCACGCCCTTAGAGCGGAGGACGTTATACATATCCGGATAGTTCGTCGGCCCGTTGGTCTGGAACTCGCGCTTGCCGCCCGGTGCCGTCGACTTCGTCTCCCCGTGGATGCTCTCCCCGCGAATGGTGACTTTATCGACGTATCCCTGATTGGCGCGATCGATGAACGCGCTGAACGGGATCTGCTCGCTCGTCCCTTTCGTCGTCTGGAAGAGGCTCCAGAGAAGGAATACCAGGACGATGATCACAACCCAGAGCAGTGCGGTCTTCACGGTCGAGTTCAACAATGACCTCCAACGCGGGCGCGCGATGCTGCCTGCGCGCCATACAGGTACGCGGTCAGTAACGAACGCGGGCGCTTCGAAATTCTAAGGTTACACCCGGCCGATATACGGCAGGTTCGCGTGTTTGCCGTCCAGTTCGAGGCCGTAGCCGACGAACGCGCCATGATGATCGGCTTCGAACGCGCGGAAGTCGACGTCCAGCGAGATCGTGCGCAGCGCAGGGCGGTCGACGAGGGCCACCAGCTTCAGGTCGCGCGGATTCTTCTCCCGCAGTTGCATCAGCAGATAGCTTTCGATCACGCCGGTGGACACGACGTCCTTCAGCAGGTAAACGTTCTTTCCTGCGATGTCGGAGTACTGGAGGTAGCCGATTTTCATCGCCGTGGCGACCTCGGTATCGGCGATTTCACGGACGACGTTGATGAATCCGTAACTGACCTCTCCCGGGATGGCGCGCAGCAGGTCGGCGAGGAAGCACGACACCCCTTTGAGCACGCCGAGGAGGAAGACATCCCCTTTGCCGGCATCAGCGCGGATCTCAGCCCCTAGTTTCTTGACGCGGCGGGCGATCTGCTTGTCACTGAACGCCTTCGTGATTCGTTGTCTCAATGGCAACCTCGTACAGCTCGCCGCCGCCGGTGATCTTGAAGGCCTCGGAGATCTCCACGCCGCCCACGCAGGCGATGGTTCCGCGCCATACGAGCAGGGGAAGCCGGTCGCGGACCTCGACGCTGATTTTACGATCAATCAGGAAATCCTTCAGCTTTTTCTGCCGCTGCATGCCGAGGGGCCGGAAACGATCACCGTCGCGACGGTTGCGGATCGTGAACACGGGATCGCTGCCGGTTGGGAGCTGGATCGTTTGGGTTGCCCCTTTCCGGTTGCTGGTTGCCGGCACGATTCTGACGATGGCGGAAATCTGAGGGATGTAGGCGGCGTCGCCGGCGCGAAGCTCGATCTCGAAGGGCTCGATCGGTTGGGGCCTTCGGCGGAGGATCCACTCGCCGCGGCGGCGGAGAAGTTCCAGCGAGCGCGTGACGCTGACGCGCTTGAGGGTATCGAGCTGTACCGCGAGCCGCTCCAGATCGGCGGCCGAGATCTCTCGCATGGCGGAATCGAGGCGCCGGATGTGCCGGTGCAGCAGCGCCTGCCGCAGCCATCGATCCTCGGGAAACGATGGAAAGCGCGTCTCAGTGGCGGACCGTACGC
The DNA here is from genome assembly GCA_041483175.1 of Thermoanaerobaculia bacterium. Classification (GTDB taxonomy): domain Bacteria; phylum Acidobacteriota; class Thermoanaerobaculia; order Gp7-AA8; family Gp7-AA8; genus Gp7-AA10. The sequence continues at coordinate 2,520 of JBGPFD010000060.1, forward strand.
CGCTGTCGACGGTGTCAAGGAGGCGTTCGACGACGATCCATTGCGCGCGCGCCTGCCGCGCGACGGCAGCCAGGTTGTCGACAGCCTGGGGATCGAATTGGGCCAGCAGCGCGCGCACGCGGTTCCGCAGGAATCGTGGATCGGCATTGGAGCGATCGACCCGCGCAGTCACGCCGCGCTCGCTAAGGAAAGCCTCGATCGCCGTGCGGGAGACTTCGAGCAGCGGCCGGATAACCCCGTCTTCGCGTACGGGATGGATGCCGCGGAGCCCCGCCAGCCCTCCGCCGGTCATCAGGCGCATGAGCACCGTCTCCGCCTGATCGTTCTTCTGGTGCGCTGTGGCAATGTGCGATGCGTGCACGTCGGCGCGGATCTCCTGCAGTTGCGCGTGGCGAATTTCGCGCGCGGCGGCTTCGATTCCGTGGCGCCGCACCATCTCCGGATCGAGCGAGCCGTCCGCGACGCGCAGCGGCACGTCCAGGCGCTGGCAAAGCTGGCGAACATAAGCCTCGTCGGCGTCGGACTCCTCGCCGCGGAGGTGATGATTGACGTGCGCCGCGGTGATGGGAACGTCGTGCAGATCGGTGAGCGCGAGCAGCAGCGCGGTCGAATCGGGGCCGCCGGAGACGGCTACCACGAACGGACCGCGGAGGTCGTACGAGGCCAGAAATTGCCGGATCGTGTCGGCGATCACGTTCCAAGAGTACCTTTTCGCCGGTATCATGGTGGAGAGTCAACATGCGCAAGAAGAGAGGCTTCACGCTGCTGGAAGTGTTGATCGTCGTGGCGATCATCGGCATCTTGGCGGCCATCGGCATCTCCAACTATTACAACGCGGTGCAACGCGCGAAGCAGAAGCGCAGCATGGCCGACATGCGTGGGATCGCCGTGGCGTGGGAGTCGCGGGCCGTCGAGACGAAGGCCTACAACGCCGCGGCCGTCGGCTTCATCATGCCGGCGTCGCCTCTTACCTACGGCGATGTGACGACGCTACTCGCGCCGACCTACATAAAGAACATGCCGCGAATCGACGGCTGGGGCCATGTGCTCGACTTCGCGACCGATCAGCCGATCGGGGGGCGGGCGGCGGCCGAGTATGCGATCCGCTCGCCGGGCCGCGATGGCGCCTTCTCCACCGGCCCCTACACCCCCGGCCCGACCACCGACTTCGACTGCGACATCATCTTCTCCGGCGGCGCATTCGTGACGTGGCCGGAGGGAACGCAGCAGCGATAGGGCGTTGGACGTTAGGTGTCAGGCGTTAGGTTCCTCGAACGCCTAGCGCCTGGCACCTAACGCCTATGAAAATTGGTGGGCGACGTAGCGCCGGCTCTGTAGCCGGCGCGAACCGGCTGAGAGCCGGTTCCACGTCTCCGGCGGCTCATTCGTGACAGCAACGCTGAATATTGGTGGCGGTGGACAGAGTCGAACTGTCGACCTAGCGCTTATGAGACGCCCGCTCTAACCATCTGAGCTACACCGCCATGGGGGACGTAGCGCCGGCTCTCCAGCCGGCGCGAACCGGCTGAGAGCCGGTTCCCCGTCTTAGGGGACGCAGTCGCGAAGTATACTGAACCAGCAGAAGCGCCGAAAATTTCTCGGCGCGCATACCCATGTACAGCACGGATGAACGACGATGCGTGGGCTGCGGAGATACCGAGGAACAGGCGCATCTGGAGCGCTGCATGGTCTGCGGGAAATGGTTCTGTCCGGATTGCTCGTTCAAGTGGACAGGACGCCGCTTCTGTTCGCCAGCCTGCGCTCGCGACTTTTTCTGGGGAGACACTGAGGATGAAGACGACACCAAAGACACTCCCGACGCCGAGCAGTGAGGTCGGCTCGGTGCAGGCTGATCTGAAGAATCGCCCGCGACGGCTTCGGCGCACGGAAGCGATTCGCTCGCTGGTTTGCGAGACCGTCGTGCGGCCGGACGATCTGATCTATCCGCTGTTCGTGGTTCCCGACAACCGTCCACACGTGGAGATCCGTTCCATGCCCGGCGTATGGCAGAACCGCGTCCGCGATGTCGTCGAGGAAACGCGCCGTGCCGCCGATGCCGGGATCCGCGCGATCCTGCTGTTCGGGCTCCCGGAGTTCAAGGATGCCGTGGGATCGGCGTCGTGGGATCCGAGCGGGCCGGTGCAATCGGCCATCGAGGCGATCAAGCGCGCCACGCCGCAGATGACGGTCATGGCCGACGTCTGCCTCTGCGAATACACCGATCACGGGCACTGCGGCGTCATCGCCGACAATGACGTCGACAACGACGCCACGCTGCCGCTGCTGGCGAAACAGTCGGTGTCGTTCGCCAGCGCCGGCGCCGATTTCGTGGCTCCCTCGGACATGATGGACGGGCGGGTCGCCGCGATCCGCCGCGCGCTCGACGAGTCCCGTATGACCGAGGTCGGGATCATGGCCTACTCGGCGAAGTACGCCTCGGGCTTCTACGGACCGTTCCGCGAGGCGGCCGAATCGGCGCCGCAGTTTGGTGACCGCCGGACCTACCAGATGGATCCGGCGAACGTTCGTGAGGCGATGCGGGAGATCGAGCTGGACGTCGCCGAAGGGGCGGACATGATCATGGTCAAGCCGGCGCTTTCCTATCTCGATGTCATCCGCGCCGCGCGGGAGCGGTTCGACCTTCCGCTCGTGGCGTACAACGTCAGCGGTGAATACGCCATGGTCAAGGCGGCGGCCGAACGCGGATGGATCGATGGCACGCGCGTGATGAACGAGATCCTGCTCTCGATCAAGCGCGCCGGCGCCGATCTGATCATCACCTACTTCGCGGTCGATTTCGCGAACGGCGTGCGCTAACCGCACCACACGGCGCCCACTGCGTCGGGATGGTCGAGGACGTAGCCGTCTTCGTCGGCGTCATACTCGATATTCCCTCCCTCGAGCCGCGATGCCGCCATGGAGTCGAGCGCCACGCGCACGCCGTCGACCTTCACCACTTCGTCGCTCTCCAGCGGCTACGGGGCGAAGCTGAGGCGATAGGCGCTGCCGCCGCATCCGGTGGTGAAGGCGATACGCAGGACGCCGCCGCCTAGATCGTGGCGGAGATGCTCGAGCGCGGCGGGGGAGAGATGAAGGTTCATCAGTCGGGCTTCGGTCCGTGGACGATGCGCCACTGCGCGTCCTCGCGCTTGAACCAATCGGGATCCAGCTTGAGCAGCTCCAGCTCGCGCTCCAGCTCGACGATATGGGCGCGCTTTCCGGCGGCCAGGTAGATCAGCACGCTGCGATCGGCCGCCGACGCGCCGCGGCTGAACTCCACGAGCTTTCTTTCCATCGTCCGCTCGCGGGCGATCAGGAATTCTGTGGTCTCCCGGTAGGAGAGATCGCCCTCCAGGATGTCCTGGAAAAGCAGATCGCCGCCGAGCGTCACCCGCACGCGGTTCGCGCCGGCCGCGGCGATCTTCATCTCCAGCAGATCGCGGTTTTCCCGCTCGTCGGCGGCGAACTGCTTGAACATCATCGCCGTCATCGGATTCGGCAGATTCTCGGCGAGCTTCTCGAACGTTTTGTACGCCTCGACCGTGTATTGGATCAGCAGGCCGAGTTGTTGCTCTGATAACGCGTTCGTCGTACTTTCAACTGCAGTCATGCTTTCCTCGAAGTTAACTGTTAACTGCTAGCTGTTCATTCGACTTTCGCCACTTTCACAATCACGTCGCCAATCAACTTCGCCTGACAAGACAACCGATACGGCGCTTCCAATTCCTTGTAAGTCTCGTCGGGCGTCGGGGGTGACAGAAGGTTCCAGTTCTCGATCACTTCCACTCTGCAAGTCCCGCACGCGCCGTCGCCGCCGCAGACGTGACTGATGATCACGCCCATGTCCAGTGCGCATGCGAGGAGGGTCTTACCCGCCGGATGCTCAGCCGCTTTCTCCTGATCCACGAATGTGACGCGCGGCATGCCGGAAAGCCGATTCTACGGCACGATGTGCCATATAGGAACTGCGCACCAGGGGCGCCGATTCGACGTGCCGGAAGCCGAGCTGAAGCGCCTGCTGTCCGAGCTCGCGAAATTCTTCGGGCGCGTAGTAGCGGCGCACCGGGTGGTGATGCTCCGTCGGCGCGAGGTACTGCCCCATGGTGAAGATGTCGACGCCCGCCTCGCGCAGGTCGCGCGCGACGTCGAGGATCTCCTGCTCCGTCTCGCCGAGGCCGAGCATGAGGCTCGACTTGGTCAGCATGCCGTCATGCCGCTCTCCGCCGGCCCAGCGGAGAACGTCGAGCGATCGGCGATATTTGGCCACCGGCCGCACCTGCGCGTAGAGCCGCGGCACGGTCTCCACGTTGTGCGCGAGAACCTCCGGTTGCGACTGGAGGACGATCCGCAGGGCCTCACGATTTCCTTCCAGATCGGAGATCAGCACTTCGACGTTCGCTCCCGTCCGCTCGCGGACGGCGAGCACAGTCCGGGCGATGTGCTCCGCGCCGCCGTCCGGCATGTCGTCGCGATTCACCATCGTGATCACCGCGTGGCGTACGCCCATCGTCTCCACCGCCTCGGCGACGCGCCGCGGCTCGTCGGGATCGGCGGCGAGCGGCTTGCCGCGCGACACCGCGCAGAAGGTGCAACGCCTCGTGCAGATCTCTCCGAGAACCATGAAAGTCGCCGTCCCGGCGTTCCAGCACTCGAAAATGTTCGGGCAGCGCGCTTCCTGGCAGACGGTGTTCAGTGCCAGGTCGTTCATCAGCTTCGCCACCGGAAGCTGATCGAGATCGCCCGGGACGCGGATCTTGAGCCAGGGAGGCCGGTGGCCGGCGCGTTTATTCATGTGACAACCGTCTCTCCAATCTCTCCAATGCCTCGCGATCGTCCGTCCAGCGGATCTTTTCATATGCCTCGGCGAAGGGAAACCATCCGAACGCGTCGTGCTCGTCGGCGTCCACGTGGATTTCCGCGTCGGCGCTCATCTGTGCCAGGAAGCCGATCTCCGAAGCGATCACCGGCGCGGCGAATCGCGCCTCCAGGTATTGCGACTCGATGAGAAACGATTGATGCAGTCCGAGCTCCTCCGGATCGCCCGGCTGTCCGGTCTCCTCGGCGATTTCGCGGCGCGCGGTCTCGATCGGTGTTTCTCCCGCTTCGATCGAACCGGTGATCGGCTGCCAGAGGTTCCCGCGCTCCGGACGCCGGTGCAGCAGAAGGACGCGTTGATCGTCGTGCACCATCACTTTTACCAGGTGAATCGATTCTTCGACCGGGATGATCTCCCGCTCGAACACTTCACCAAACTTCTGCGCTACGATCGTGCGCACCTCGTCGAGCGGTGCCTCGTGTCGGATCTCGCGCGCGATCGACGTCACGCCGCTGCCGCGAATGCCACAGGGTGTGATCAGACCGAAGTGGTCCAGGTCAGTATTGACGTTCAGCGCGAAACCGTGTGACGTCACCCATCGCGCGATGCGCACGCCGATGGCCGCGATCTTGTCGTTTCCAACCCAGATGCCGCGCTTTCCCTCCGCGCGCGTGGCCGTGATTCCGTATTCGGCAACGACGCGGATGAGCACCTCTTCGAGTTTCGTTACGTACCTGCGCACGTCGCGTTTTCCGTCGCCGAGGTGAAGGATCGGATAGCCCACGATCTGCCCCGGACCGTGATAGGTGATGTCGCCACCGCGCGTGGTTTCATAATACCGGATGCCGCGCGCGCGGAGCGCTTCGGGCGAGGCCAGCAGATTTTCCGCGTCGCCCCCGCGGCCGAGCGTGATCACCGGCGGGTGCTCCAGCAGCAGGAGCTGATCGGGAATGACATCGCTCTGCCGGAGCAGGGCCAGCTTCTGCTGCAGGTGCATCCCGTTTTCGTAGGTGACGAGGTGGAGGTTGCGGAGCTCGCAGGGGCGCATCTACACCGTAAACTGCCCCGCCTCGACTACAGATTTCACCCGGGCCATGAACTGGTCTGCGACCGCGCCGTCGACGAGACGGTGATCGAAGGTCAGCGAGAGGATGCACATGGAGCGGATGGCGATCAAATCGCCCTCCTCGGTTTCGACGATCACCGGCCGCTTTTTTACGCCGCCGACGCCCAGGATCGCCACCTGGGGCTGGTTGATGATCGGTGTGCCGAAGAGGCCGCCGAAAACCCCGGGGTTGGTGATGGTGAACGTGCCGCCCTGCACGTCGTCGGGAGTGAGGCGCTTCGTCCGCGCGCGCTCGCCGAGATCTTGGATGACTTTGGCCAGGACGAGGATGTTCTTCTCGTCCGCGTTCTTCACGACCGGAACGATCAATCCCCACTCCAGGGCCACCGCGATGCCGATGTTGTAGTCGCGGTGATAGATGGTGTTGCTCTCGTCCATCGAGGCGTTGACGACCGGCCAGTCGCGGAGTCCGGCGACGACCGCTTGCACGATGAACGGCATGTAGGTCAGTTTCGCGCCGCGTTCTGCGTAGCTGTCCTTGTGCTGGCGCCGAAGTTTTTCGATGTTCGTGAAGTCGACCTCGAAGACTGTCGTCACGTGCGCCGAGATCTGCTTCGACTGGATCATGTGCTGGGCGATCTTCTTGCGCATCACCGAGAGCGGCTCGAGCCGGATCGCTTCGCCAGCCTTGAATTCGGGTTTTGGTGCGGGAGCCGGTCCCCACGCCGGCGCGGCGGGCTGCTGGATGTAGTCGAGGATGTCGTTCTTGGTGACGCGGCCGGAGACTCCGGAGCCCTGGATCCGCGAGATGTCGACGTTGTTCTCGTGCGCGATCTTGCGCACCAGCGGGGAAGATTTCGTACGGCGGCGCTCCTCGAGGGAAGCGGCTTGTGGTGGCTCCGGACGCGGCACGGGCTGTGCCGGCGCTGGCGGAGGAGCGGCTTGTTGTTTAGGGGCCGGGGACCTCGCCGGCGCAGCCGGGATGGCTGCCGGCGGGCGGCCGGGGACGGCGGCCCCTACAGCAGCTTCGCCTTCGCCCGCAATCCTCGCCACGACCGAGTTCACGGCGACAGTCTGTCCTTCCTGCGCCAAGATTTCCGAGAGCGTGCCGGAAGCGGGCGAGGGAATCTCCGCGTCGACTTTATCGGTGGAGATCTCAAGCAGCGGCTCGTCACGCTGGACCTTGTCGCCCGGTTTCTTGATCCAGCGGACGACGGTCCCCTCCGCGATCGACTCGCCCATCTGCGGCATGACGACATCAATGGCCATGGTTGCTCCTGATCAATATGCAAGCAGCGCGCGTGCTGCAGCGACAACTTTATCTCGATTCGGCAACAGTGGGATGATCGCGCTGATGCTCACCGCGCTCGTCGATCTTCTCGGTGCACTGCTCGACCGGGTAACGAGCTTTGCGGTTTGGCATTGGATCGTGCTCGTGGTTGTGATCGTCGCGGCCATGTTTGTGTGGCGGCGGGCGCCCTCGCCCGCCGCTGGGCCGGCGAGGGCGCCGGCCCCCACACTTCCCGATGTCGTTGCGCTGCTGCTGGTGGTCGTCACCTCTTTGTCCTTGTCGATCGGTGGCGCGGCGCTTCACGGGTTGCCGCTGCCAGGCTTTCACGACGATTTCGCCAACCTTCTCGACGGCAACACCTTTCTCCACGGACGCCTCTCCAATCCCTCGCATCCGCTCTGGCCGCATTTCGAGACCATGCACGTCCTGCAGGTCCCGCGGTACATCTCGAAATACCCGATCGGGCAGGGGTTGATCTTTGCCGCGGGATCAATTCTGTTCGGCCATCCCCTCCGCGCGGTCTGGCTGATCGGAGCCGCGGCATGCGCGGCGATCTGGTGGGCGCTTCGCGTCTGGACGACGCCGTCGCTCGCGCTGCTCGGCGGCCTGGCGACGGCCGTTCATCCGACGTTTCTCGATTGGACCGAGTCGTATCACGGCGGCGCGCTCGCTGCGCTCGGCGGAGCGCTGCTGCTGGCCGGAGCGGGGAGGATGCGATCGCGACCTTCGGCGGCGATTTCGGCCGTGATGGGTCTGGGGATGGTTCTTCTCTCCATCAGCCGGCCGTACGAGGGCCTTGTTTTCGTGATCGCGATCGCCGTACTCATGCTGCTCGATTTCCGGCGCGAGCTGGTCCGCGTAGCCCCCGCCGGGTTGGCAATCGCCGTCGCCGGGCTCCTTTTCATCGCGTACAACAATCGATCGGTGACCGGGAACCCGCTGTTGCTGCCGTACACGCTTTACGAGCAGCAGTATGACCCCGCACCGAACTTCCTGTGGGAACGCGCTCGGCCAATGCCGCACTACCGCAACGCGGAGATGGCGTTCGTCTACCGCGTCGCCTACCTCGGCCAGTATCGGCGCGTGCATGCGCCGGGCGGTCTGGCCGACGAGACGCTGAAGAAGATCGACGTCATCGAACGTGCGATTCTCGGTCGTCCGGCGGGAAGAATCTTCGAGAACGCCTGGCCGCTGTTCGTGGTGCTGCTCGTCGCGGCCGTTTTGCTGCTTCGTGAGGATCGAAACGCGCGCCGCCTGGCGCTTGCGCTTCTCATCTTCGCGTTCGCGCCGTTTTCGATCATCTGGTGGATGGAACTCCACTACCTCGCGCCGGCCGCAGCGCTCGTTGCCTGCCTGATCATGCTTCTGGTGCGACGGACGTTCGCGGCGAGCCCGATTCTCGGCGCGGCGATCGTGATTCTCTTTTTTGTCAATGCCGGCGCGACGTGGAGCTCGTGGATCCGGACGCCGCAGGGTGGATTCGAGCCGAAACGGGAGCAGATCGCGCGCTCGCTACAGGCACGCGGCGGCCGCCATCTGGTGATCGTCGCGCCGGATGTTTTCGACGCGGTCTACAACGACGCCGATCTCGACCGAGCGCCGATCGTCTGGGCGCGCGACCTCGGACCGGACGCCGATGCCCGTCTGCGCGCGTATTACCGCGATCGCACCGTCTGGTGGCTGGAGCGCTCGGGCATTCGTCGCTACTGATGAATGGAGTGCCCGCCGACGTCTTCGGCCGCTTCCATGAGCGCCTCGGAAAGCGTCGGGTGCGCGTGGATCGTCCTGGCGATCGACTCACTGGTCGCTTCCAGCTCGAGCGCCGCGCAGGCCTCAACGATCAATTCAGTGGCCTTCGGCCCGACGATGTGAACGCCGAGAAGCTCGTCGTATTTTTTGTCGGCTACGAACTTCACCAGGCCGCCTGATTCGCCGAGGATGCGCGCCTTCGCATTCGCGGTGAAGGGGAACTTGCCGATCTTCACGTCGTAGCCGCGTTCCTTCGCTTTCTTCTCCGTCAGGCCGACGGAGGCGACTTCGGGATCGGTATACGTGCAGCTCGGGACGTGGTCGTAGTTGATCGGCCGCACCTCGAGTCCTTTGATTTGCTCGACCGCCAGGATCCCCTCGGCCGACGCGCAGTGGGCCAGGGCGGGAGTGGGGACGATGTCGCCGACGGCGTAGACATTGGGCTCCGCGGTGCGCATCAGCCCGTCGACTTTCACGTAGCCGCGATCGAGCTGTACGTTCGTTTTTTCCAGGCCGCAGTTTTCGGTCACCGCGCGGCGTCCGGTCGCCGACAACACCACGTCGACATCGAACGTCTGCTGCTTTCCTTTCGTGGAGATGACCACCTTGACTCCGTGTTCGTGGACCTGCGCCGACTCGACCTTCGCATCGGTGTAGACGTCGATCCCTTTCTTCTTGAACATGCGCGTGAATTCTTTGGCGATCTCCTCATCTTCGATCGGCAGAAGCTGCGGGAGGACCTCGACGATGGTCGTCTTCGTGCCGAATCGGGAAAAGATCGAGGCGAATTCGCATCCGACCGCTCCCGCTCCGATCACCAACATCGATTTCGGGACTTCCTGCAAAAGGAGAATGTGATCGGAATTGATGATCCGCTTGCCGTCGGCCTTGATGTGCGGGAGGTCTTTCGGCGTGGAGCCCATCGCCAGGATGATGTTCTTCGCGTTCAGCCTGCGGGGCTGATCGCCGGTGACCTCGACCACCCCTTTTCCGGCGATGCGGCCGAAGCCTGTGATCCGGTCGACCTTGTTCTTCTTGAAGAGAAACTCGATTCCCTTCGCATTCTTGTCGACGACGTTCTGTTTTCGATCCTGACCGGCCTTGAAGTCGAGCTGCACGCCGCCGACATTGATGCCGAACTCCTTCGCTCGATTGACGTGCTCGAAGATGTCGGCGTTTTCCAGCAGCGCCTTGGTGGGGATGCAGCCGCGGTGCGTGCACGTGCCGCCGAGGAACGGGTCTTTTTCGATCACGGCGACCTTCATGCCGAGCTGGCCGGCGCGAATTCCGGCGACGTATCCGCCCGGACCGCTGCCGATGATCACCAGGTCGTATGGTTCTTCAGCCACGGAAGCCTCCCGGGGTCAGGTCTTTGGTTGTCACAATTCTCTAATCCGGGTAGAAAATCTGAGAACCAAAGACCTGACCCCCAAAACGCGGGGCCGGATTATACGTACTTCCCGACATGAAAACGGTATTCGCGCTCCTGCTTCTGGCGTCCGCGGCGGTGGCACACCCCGGTGTGGGCGTCGTGGTGGACTCGCGCGGCTATGTCTTCTACACCGACCTGCATCGCGTCTGGGTGATCGCCCCCGATGGCTCGAAACGGGTCGCGGTGGCCGACGTCCACACGCACGAACTGTGTACTGATACAAATGGCGATTTGTACGGCGAGCATTTGTGGTACGACGGCGAGCGGCTCGACACCTGGGGTTCGCGGGTGTGGCGGCGCTCGCCGGACGGGCGGGTGGTGGACGTCATCCCGGCACATCGGGGATTCAACGATTACAGCTTCGTGCGCGACGGTGCGGGCAACAGCTATTTCGCCGTCCGGGAGCGAAACGAGATTCGGAAGCGGACGCCGGATGGACGCACCGTCACGATTGCGCGCGGGCATTTTCGCGATCTTCGCTGGATGACCGTCACTCCCGAGGGTACGGTCTACTTCATCGACACCGTCGACCTCATCCGTGTCACACCGAGCGGACATGTGACCACGGTCGCAAGGAACCTCAGCGATCCCAGCCTGCTGCGGCCGTGGATCGGCTCACGCCACCGGCTGATGGGCATCTGGCTCGATCGCGCCGGCAACGTCTACGTGGCCGACTCCGCCGGAGCGAACGTCAAACGCATCGATCGAAACGGACGGGTCAGCGTGGTCGCGCGCTCCTCATATCCGTGGTCGCCGACCGGCGGGACGTTTGACCGCGACGGCAACCTCTGGCTGCTGGAGTACGTGATCAACGACGCTCGCGTGCGGAAGATCAGCGTTCGCTGACGACTGAGGCGGTAGTCACTCCTATCCTCAACCCCACAGCTCCCGCGGGTAATCGCGATAGACGTTCTCGAACGCGCGCACATATGAGTACTGCGCGCGGATCAGGCGCGGCATGTCGGCAGGATGGATCGGCCGGCGGTCGGCGCGGCGCGGATTTTTCGTCGACGCTTCTCGAACCTGCTGCGCGTACAGCCTGCAAAACCGCCGCAGCGGGAGGCGCGTCGGCGTGAGCGGATGCATACAGTCGTGGAGATCGAACGGCGTGTCCGTCCAGATCCGCGGCCGGATCTCCTGATAGTCATCGGTACCCGGCGACGGCGTGCAGATCGTGAAGCTGAACTGCGCCGGCGGCATTGCGCTCACGTAGCTTCTCAGCCGCTCGAAATCCGCTTCCTCGAACTCGGGCATCAGCATGAACGCGGCGTGCACCGCGATGCCCATGGATCGCAGCGCTGTGTGCGCCCTGGCGTTCTCGGCGATCGTCGATCCTTTCCGCGACTTGCGAAGCTGCTCGTCGGTCGGGAACTCGAACCCCAGGAACGCCGCATCGAGACCGAGGGCCCGCCAGCGTTTGAAAAGATCGGGAAAGCGGTTGACGGTGGTGGCGCGCGTCCAGGCGAAGTACCGCTTCTTGACGCCGAGCGTCTCCAGCTCGCCGGCCAGCTCGTTGGCAAAGGCGTCGTCGATGAAATTCTCGTCATCGCAGAAATAGACGTGATCGTTCGGGACGCTGGCGATCTCCTGCGCGACCGCGGCGGCGGGGCGGGCGTGATGGTGTCCGTTGAAGAGCTTCGGGACGATGCAGAAGGTGCACTTCATCCGGCAGCCGAACGACGTCCGCACCATCGAAGCCGGCACGAAGAGCCGCTGGAACATCGTCGCCCCTTCGGTGGCCCACACGCTGTAGTAGTGGCGGGGGTTCCAGAGGTCGCGCCGCGGCGCTGGCATCGATGCGGGATCGGGAAACGGCGGAAACGCCGCGACATCACTCTCTCCGATCGAGCCGGGAACGAGGACGTCCTCGATGTCGCGAATGGCCTCGCCGCGCGCGATGCCCTCGACGATTCTGCGGAACGGGCCGCAGCCCTCGCCGCGCACGATGCCGTCGATCTCGGCGATGTCGTAGTCGTACGCCGCGACCGTCGCGTGATGTCCGCCGACGATCACGCGCGCCGCCGGAAGCGTCCGGCGTATCTCGCGCGCGAGTTCTTTGACGATGTTCGCCTCGTGTGTGTAGCCGGTGATTCCGACGAGATCCGGGTGGTATTCGTGCAGCGCTTTCCGAAACGTCATCGCCGGAAAGCGCGCCAGCCGGAGATCGAGGACGCGCACCTCGTGGCCATTCGGAACGGCCGCCGCGAGGTAGCCGAGCTCGATGGGCTCGAGAAACTGAAATCGGTGCAGCGCCACGATGGGGCCGAGCCGGGGCTTCGGCTTGACCAGCAGGATGCGGAGCGCTCTCGCGCCGCGCAGCGCCGGACCGCGTTCGATTTGATCAGCCATGGCGATCAGGATGAGCCGGTGCTGCTTCGGACGATCGCGGAGATCGTACTCCACAATGGCGCCGGATCTACTGCGCCGGCACGTACGTCGGGTCCTGCGTGGTCTGGTCGATCACCGAGCCGTACGCGGTGACGCGCCCGCTACCGCTGGTCACCGAGACCGTCACGCGGCCGTTGTAGACCGTACCGGCGTTGAACCCTGCGAGCGGCAACTGCACGAACTGATTCGCGGCGAGCGGCACGTCGACGTGGATGGCGAACTTCGAATCGGGAAGAATCAGCGACACGCGCGCAGTGGCCGGATTGCCGGAGGTTTCCGCGAGTCCGATGTTCGTGCGATAGCGATCGGACGATTCGAGCTGCAGAAGCTGCAGCGAACGATCGCCGACGCCGATGGCATCGGCCGGCGTCACGGCGGGGATGAACTGCCCGAACGTGCCGTTCGACGTCTGGTCGAACGTGCGCGCGGTGACCACCAGCCCCGAATTCGAGGGCGTGGTCACCAGAATCGATCCGCCGGTGTCGGTGATTCCGTACAGCGAAAACAGTGCGCTGTCGACTGGATAGACCTGGCCCGGTTGGATCGTGATCTGCGCCGGGCCCGACGCGCCCTGATTGTTCGGCTGGGGCGAATAGGCGAGTGTTGCGGTGACCGGCGATGCGCCGGAATTGAACAGGCGCAGATCGCTGCGCCAGCTGGCGAAGCCGTTGTTGAGATCCGCGACGCCGGGGATCACGTAGCGAGTCGCGCTGACGCTTCCCCTGGTCACCGGGAAGACCACGAGCGGATCGTTGGTCAGGTTGTCGACCACCGAGGCATACGCAGAAACTTTTCCTGTCGGTGAGGTGATTTCGACCTCGATGCGGCCATCGGTGAGCGCGATGCCATTGGTCTGCAGGAAATTGTTGAGCTGCAGATGTTCACTCGGCAGGAGCGACTCCGGGATCTGCGCCAGCGGGTTCCCAGCGTTGTCGAAGACATGCACCAGCACGGTCGCGTTTTCGCCCGCCGCTTCGACCAGCCCGAGGTTCGTGCGATAGGCGTCGGACTGTGCGATCTGCTGTAACGAGATCCGGCTTCCCTGG
>JBGPFD010000061.1:0-16255 GCA_041483175.1 Thermoanaerobaculia bacterium
CGAGCTGGGCATTGCCGCGGAGGTCGTCGCGGCGGGGCTGGCAAAGTTTCTCGGTGTCGATCGCCGCTTCCAGATCCTCGGCGATTACGCCGGCGCGTTGATCGTCGACGACTACGCACACCATCCGACCGAAATCCGGGCCACACTCGACGCGGCGCGGCGCGGCTATCCGAACCGGCGCATCGTGGCCCTCTTCCAGCCGCATCTCTACTCGCGGACGCGTGACTTCGCGCGTGAGTTCGGCCAATCGCTGCGCGTGGCCGACGTGGCTATCGTCGCGCCGATCTACGCCGCCAGGGAGCGCCCGATCGAGGGCATCACCTCGCGGCTGATCGCCGACGCCGCCGCGGGCATCGAGTTCCTGGAGCGCAGCAACGACGAGATCGTGGAAGAGCTGCGCCAGCGGCTTCGTCCCAACGATCTCTTCATCACTCTCGGCGCGGGCGATGTCCACGAAATCAGCGAAGCGCTGGTGGGGGAGGACGGATGAGCGTGCAGATCGAGACCACCGAGCGGTTCCTGCGCCCGATCGACGTCGATCGCGTCCGCCGCAACTACCGGCGCATGCAGATGCAGCGCCTCATGGCCGTGGCGCTGAACGCGGTGGTCATCGTGGCGGTGATGGCCACTGCGATCGCGCTCTACCGTCGCGCGCAGTCTGATGCCCGTTTTGCCGTGCGCCACGTGGAGATCACCGGAGCGCTGCACACCACGCGCGCCGATCTGGAACGGGTCGCGCGGCCGTACATCGGGATGAACCTCTTCACCCTGGACATCGCGCGGATCCATCGCGACATCGCCTCGCTGGCGTGGGTGAGCCGGATCGAGATCGAGAAGAGCCTGCCGGATACGCTGCGCATCCGCGTCGTGGAGCGTACACCGGCGGCACTCACGGAAGACGGCGGCCGCATGGCCTACGTCGACGAGAACGGAACCGCATTCGCCGCGCTGTCGCCGTCGATCGGGGACGCCGATCTCCCTCTGATCACCGGGGCGCGCGGCGCCGAGCTGGCCGGCTGCGTGGCGCTGCTGCGAAAGCTCCGTGCCGCCGATCCCGATCTGTACGCCCGAATTTCCGAGATGCGCCCGCTTCCGCCGCACGGCGTTGTGTTTTTCGATCGTCAGCTCCAGGCGCCGGTGTACGCGAACGAGGAAGGCCTCTCGGCGAAGTGGCGCGATTTACACGCCGTCGCCAGGGCGGAGCATTTTTCGGGCGGCGAGATCGCCTACGCCGATCTGCGCTTCAGAGGGCGCGTGGTGATTAAGCCGCTGCGTGCCATGCCGGCGGCCGCATTCGCGCCGCGCACTGTCGTTCCATTGGAGATCACGAATTGAACAGGAGGTTGTCACCCCGAGCGTCAGCGAGGGGCCTGGTGGCCCGGGTGGCGCGCCGCCGCCCGTCCAGGCGCCTCGCTGACGCTCGGCGTGACAACCAAGGGAGATAGCAATGCCCAAGACCGAAGAGAAATATATCGTCGCGCTGGACATCGGAACATCGAAAGTCTGCGTGCTGGTTGGCGAGGTGAACGATCGCGGGCAGCTCGAGATCATCGGCAAGGGCACGGCGCCGATGAAGGGGACCCGCCGCGGCAACATCATCAACCTCGATCAGGCCATCGACGCGGTGAAGAAAGCGGTCGATGAAGCCGAAGTGATGGCGGGCCTGCAGATCGAATCGGTGTACGTCGGCGTGGCCGGCGATCACATCCGTTCCGTCAACTCGCGCGGCGTGGTCTCCGTAGTCGGCAAGCATCGGGAGATTTCCCGCGAAGATATCGAGCGGGTGATCGAGGCTTCGAAATCGATCAACATTCCGGCCGAGCTGGAGCTGCTGCACGTGATCCCGCGCGAGTTCGTCGTCGACGGACAGGACGGCATCCACGATCCTCTGGGCATGACCGCCTCGCGCCTGGAGGCCAACGTGCACATCGTCACCGGCGCGCGGACGCACGATCAGAACGTGCTCACGGCGGTGAACAAGGCGGGAATCGCAGTCCAGGAGCTGGTGCTCGAGCAACTCGCGGCGGCGGAAGCGGTCCTCACCCAGGACGAGCGCGAGATGGGCGTGTTACTGATGGACATCGGCGCGGGAACGACGGATTACGCAGTCTTCCTCGAAGGGAACGTCATTCACACCAACGTGCTGCCGGTCGGCGCGGGACATTTCACCAGCGACATCTCGGTGGTCCTGCGCACGCCGATGGAAGACGCGGAGCGGATCAAGAAGCGCTACGGGTGCGCGCTGGCCGCGCTGGTCACCGACGACGATCCGATCGAGGTGCCGACCGTCGGCGGACGCGCGCCGAAGATTCTGTCGAAGCACGAGCTGACCAACATTCTCGAGCCGCGGGCGGCGGAGATCGCCAAGCTGGTTTACAGCGACCTCGAGAAAATCGGCCTGGAGAAGGAGATCCGCTCCGGCGTGGTGCTCGTCGGCGGCGGCGCGGAGATGGACGGGATGGTGGAAATGGTCGAGCAGGTGTTCGACCAGCAGGCGCGCAAAGGCCTGCCGCGCGGCCTGGGAGGACTCTCCGACACGGTCAACGGCCCGGAGTGGGCGGCGGCCTCGGGGCTGCTGCTGTGGGGCTTCCGCGACCGCACGCGCGTACGGAAGCGGTCGCGCACCGGACTGGCGCGCGTTGCGGAATCGGTGCGTTCGTGGTTCACGGCGAACTGACGACGAAGTCGTCATCCTGAGGAGCGAAGCGACGAAGGATCTCAGAATGCGAACGGATGAACATGGAAATTCCAGGATGACGGAAATGCACTATTATATTGGGAGACGGTAAATGATTACGTTTGACGAAACGCCCGAAGCCGGAAAGCTCAAGATCTCGCTCGACGAAGAGCAGCTCACGGCGAATATCAAGGTGATCGGCGTGGGCGGGGGTGGCGGGAATGCCGTCAACCGCATGATCCAGGCGGGGATCAAGGGCGTGGAGTTCCTGGTCACCAACACCGACGTGCAGGCGATGCGCTCGTCGATGGCCTCGCACAAGATTCAGATCGGCGCGAAGCTCACCAAAGGCCTGGGCGCGGGCGCGAATCCGGAGATCGGGAAGCAGGCGGCGCTCGAAGACACCGATCGCATTCTCGAGGCGCTCAGCGGCGCCGACATGATCTTCATTACCACCGGGATGGGCGGGGGGACGGGGACCGGCGCGGCGCCGATCATCGCCTCGCTGGCCGCGGAGCTCGGCGCGCTGACGGTCGCCGTGGTCACCAAGCCATTCGCCTTCGAAGGAAAGCGACGACGCGTGCAGGCGGAGCAGGGCATCCGCGCGCTGCGCGACACCGTCGACACGCTGATCACCATTCCGAACGAGCGGCTGCTCAATTTCGTGGAGCGCGCCACGTCGCTGGGCGAGGCCTTCAAGATCGCCGACGACGTGCTGCGCCAGGCGGTGCAGGGCATTTCCGATCTGATCACCGTGCCGGGCGAGATCAACCTCGATTTCGCCGACGTGAAGACGATCATGCACGGCATGGGAATGGCGCTGATGGGCACCGGCGTGTCGTCCGGCGAGCACCGCGCGGTCGAGGCCGCACAGCGCGCGATCTCCTCGCCCCTGCTCGAAGAGGCATCCATCGACGGAGCGAAAGGCGTGCTGATCAACATCACCGGCGGCAGCGACATGACGTTGTTCGAGGTGCACGAGGCGGCGTCGATCATCCAGGCGGCTGCCGATGAGGAAGCCAACATCATCTTCGGCACGGTCATCGACCCGAAGATGAAGGACGAGGTCAAAGTCACGGTGATTGCCACGGGATTCGATGCGGCGACCAAGGGACTGCTCAACCAGCGGGGCGAGCAGCTCTCGGCCGCGCGGACCGCGGCCACGCCGGCGACCGCGCGCACGCTGGCGCGGTCGCACGAAGTGCCCAATCCGACCGAGCCTCCGGCACAGATCGGCGCGGAAGGAGAGATTTACGACCCACCCTTTTTTCGCAAGGGACTTTCGCGGCCCGACGGCAGTGGAGGCTTCGGGCCGATGGCGTCGAGCGATTTCGGCAATGATCTCGATATTCCGACAGTGATCCGGAACTTGAGCGATTAAATGGATGAAAGCTCGCAGCGCTTAGCTCTGAGGGTGGTGGGCCTGAGAGTCAGAGCCAGGGAACCTCTGCACAAGTGTAGGGGCCGGCGTCCTCGCCGGCCCGGCGGGCGGGGACGCCCGCCGCTACACGAACCTTATTCAGAGGTTCCCTAGGAGCTGAGAGCGAACAAGCGCGCCCCTCCTGCGCGCTACGAGGGTGGCGGGGAGAAGGGACCCGGCACCAACCGCTCGGGGGCACGGTCTTCCGCCGTGCCCCCGATACTCTTAGGCGTTAGGTGTCAGGCGTTAGCAGTTTTGCCGGAACCTAAGTCTAACGCCTGACACCCAACGCCTCGGCTCACTCCCACTCGATCGTGCTTGGCGGCTTCGACGAAATGTCGTACACGACGCGATTGATCCCGCGCACCTCGTTCACCACGCGGCGGGCGATGGCGTCGAGCACGTCGTACGGCATGCGATGCCAGTCGGCGGTCATGAAGTCGGTGGTGGTCACGGCGCGGACGGCGATGACGTTCTCGTACGTGCGCTCGTCGCCCATGACGCCGACGCTGCGCACCGGAAGCAGAACCGCGAAGGCCTGCGAGATTTCGCGGTAGAGACCCGCGCGGCGAATCTCGTCGATGACGATCTCGTCGGCGTTCTGCAGGATCTCCACCCGTTGCGCGTTCACCTCGCCGAGGATGCGCACGGCGAGACCGGGGCCGGGGAAGGGATGGCGCCAGACGAATTCTTCCTCCAGGCCGAGCTCCATGCCGAGCTGGCGAACTTCGTCCTTGAATAGCTCGCGCACCGGCTCGATCAGCTTCAGCCCCATCTTTTCCGGCAGCCCGCCGACATTGTGATGGGTCTTGATCACCGACGACGGCCCCTTGATCGAAACCGACTCGATCACGTCGGGGTAGAGCGTCCCCTGCACCAGAAACTCCGCGTCGCGGATTTTCTTCGCTTCTTCCTCGAAGACCGCGATGAACTCGTTCCCGATTCGCTTGCGCTTCACTTCGGGATCCTCGATTCCAGCGAGGCGCTGGTAAAACCGCTGGCGCGCATCGACGGCGATGAAATGCAATCCGAGCCTGTCGCTCAGACGGGAGGCCACCTGCACCGACTCGTTCTTCCGCAGCACGCCGTTGTCGACGAAGATCGCCGTGAGCTGATCGCCGATGGCCTCGGCCACGAGCAGCGCGGCGACGGTGGAGTCGACGCCACCGCTGACCGCGGCGATGGCCCTTTTCCTTCCGACCGTAACGCGGATTTCTTCGACTCTCTGTCTGCGGTAATCGCCGAGGTCCCACGCCGCCTTGCATCCGGCGATGTGAAAGAGGAAATTGCGCAGGATCTCCGTCCCCGCTTCCGAGTGCGTCACCTCCGGATGAAACAGGATCCCGAAGCATTGCCGCTCGAGATTTTCAAACGCGGCGATGGGTGCGCTGTCGGTGCGCGCCGTGGTGTGGAAGCCCGGCGGCGCCGCGAGGATGCGGTCCCCGTGGCTGGCCCACACGCGCTGCCGCGGAGGGGTATTGGTGAAGAGGCACGATTCACCGATGAGCTCGATGTCCGCGCGTCCATATTCGCGCTCCGGGGCCGCTTCGACCTTGCCGCGCAGGAGGTGCGCCGTCAATTGCATCCCATAGCAGATCGCCAGAATCGGAATGCCGAGCTCGAACACTTCGCGCGAACAGTAGGGCGCCGACTCAGCGTAGACCGACTGCGGGCCGCCGGAGAGAATGATCGCTCTCGGGGCTAGCTCGCGGATCTGCTCGACCGGGAAATCGAATGGGTGGACAACCGAGTAAACCCGCTGCTCGCGCACGCGGCGCGCGATGAGCTGCGTGTATTGCGAGCCGAAGTCGAGGACGAGAACTGTTTCGTTCAAGCCATCACCACGGCAGCGCGAGAGATTGCGCGACGAATTTCACCAGCAGATTCATCTTCCTGCAGGCGGCGCCGAATGCGGAGAGGAAGTTCTCGCTGCAGAGAGCGCGTTCGTCGAGCGGCACGGAGGCGACGAAGTCGGTGCGCTTCAGATCATCGATGAACGGATGATCGGCCGCGAATCCTCGGGGCGGCCGCTTGAGCGATCCTCCCTCGACCGGCAGCTTCGATCGCTTGATCGCCTTCCACGCGGGCGAGCCGGCGGCGATCGCCTCACGCACCTTCGCCAGTGAGACCGGATCGGGGTGCCAGATGCCGCCGGCAGCGAACGATTCGCCTGGGGCGATGTGCAGATAGAAGCCGGGCACGCTCGCGGCGGCCTTCGCCTTTTCATGAAAAAAATGGATTCCGACGTGCGTCTTGTACGGCGACTTGTCGCCCGAGAAACGCGTGTCGCGATAGATGCGGAACATCGAGCCGCCGGACGGACGCGGGTCGGCGACCAGCCGCGGCGCGATCTTCGCCAGCCGCGGGCCGAAATCGCTGATGAATCGAAGGGACGGATCGCGAACGTCGCGCTCGTACCGCTGCTTGTTGGCCGCAAACCATTCGCGATCGTTGTTCTCACGCAATTCGCGGAGAAAAGCGAGGGTTCGGGGCGTGAAATAACGCATCAGAGGAGGTTGCGCAGCTCCTTGCCGGGTTTGAAGCGAATGGTGTTGCCGGGCGGAATCTTCACTTCGACGCCGGTCTTCGGATTGCGGCCGATCCCCTTCTTGCGCTGCTTGACCTGGAACACCCCGAAACCGCGGAGCTCGATCCGCTGTCCCCGCGCGAGCGCGCTGCGAAGGCCCTCGATGACGGTGTCAACCGCCTGGGCCGCCTTGACGCGCGAAATATCGGACATCTCGGCAACTTTGTTGACGATGTCTGCTTTAATCATGCTCGCGGATTATAACCTCTCATGAATGAACGACATCGGATCGACATGTGGCTGAAGCTGGTCTGCCTGGTGAAGCATCGGGCGGAGGCCACAGAGGGATGCCGCGGCGGGCACGTCAAAATCAACGGGGAGCGGGTGAAACCGTCCACGCCCGTCCGCGAGGGTGACATGATCGAGTTTCTGCGCGGCACCCAATTTCGGCGGGTCGTGGTGCAGGGTTTGCCTGAAAAGCCGGTATCCAAGGAGGTCGCCCGGACCATGTACCTCGACCAGACACCGAAGCAGGAGATGCAGCGCGACATCGGCGTGTCTCGCGAGAGGGGGAGTGGGCGGCCGACGAAGCGCGAACGGCGGCAAACCGACCGTCTGAAGCGCTAAAGGGAATGGGGAATGCGCAACGGCATGGGGCGGTTTCTTGGAATGACTACGTTGTTTGCCTTCCGAGAAGTTGAAACACCTGTTTCGAATCTCCGACTGGCAGCACAGAAAGGAGATTCACCGTGAAAACGACAGGTACAGTGAAGTGGTTCAACGACGCCAAAGGCTTTGGATTCATTACCACCGAGGCTGGCGAGGATGTGTTCGTACACTTTTCCGCCATCCAGGGAAATGGGTTCCGCAGCCTGCAGGAAGGCGCTGCAGTTGAGTTCGAAGTGGTCAAAGGACCGAAAGGTCTGCAGGCTTCGAACGTGACCATGGCGTAAATCGAGACGGCATCCGCCGTTTCTGAAAGGACAGCCGATGCGGCTGTCCTTTTTTTATGGCCTCCCAAAACGGCGAAGCCTCAGTGGCCAAGGCCTGAACCTGCCGGGATGGGAGGCGCTTTCCGCGCCTGACCGGGAACGGGCATTTTCCCCTCCCGAATGGCCTGCAGGGTTTCGGGATTGTTCAGATCGATGCTAGCGCTCTCGATCTGTTGCTTGAAGCGCGCTTCGAACAGCAGCTTGGCCAGCGGCGCGGAATCGGTGCCGCCGTGCTGGCCGGCATGCTCGACGAGCACGACCACGACCATCTGCGGGTTCTCCCTCGTGGCGTACGAATCGAACCAGGCGTGGTCGCGCTGCATGAACGGCAGCCCCGCGGTGCTGAACCAACTGCTCTGCGCGATCACCTGCGCCGTTCCCGTTTTTCCGCAGATGTTGAGCCCTGTTACACGCGCGTTTCCGCCCGTGCCGCCCTCCTCGTTGACCGCTTTCCAGAGGCCGGTCTGCACGGCTTGCAGGGCTCCGGCCGGGAGTTGCACGCGTTGCAGCACCTCGCTGGCGACTTGCAGCCGCTCGCTGCCGCCGTCCGGCTTGACGCGCTCGATCATGCGCACCACGTGCGGCCGGTAGACTGTCCCTCCGTTGGCGATCGCCGCCATCATGTTGGCAGCCTGCAGCGGCGTGACGATCAGCGGGCCCTGGCCGACGGAGACGGAGATGGTCTCGCTCGGATACCACTTGCGGTGCTGTTTGTTTGCCGCCCACTCGGAGGAAGGAACGATGCCCGCCTTCTCGCCGTCGAGATCGATCTTGGAGATCGTGCCGAAGCCGAGCTTTTGTGAGTACTCCGCGATCTTGTCGACACCCAGCCGTGCGCCGGTGTTGTAGAAGAAGATGTCGCACGAGACTTTGATGGCCTCGGTCACGCTCAGCGAGCCGTGTCCTTCGCGGCGCCAGCAGCGAAACCGCCGCCCGAAGAAGACCGCACTGCCGCCGCAAGTGAACGTAGAGCTGGTGTTGATCGCGCCGTCGGCGAGTCCGGCCACGGCCATGACGGTCTTGAACACCGAGCCGGGCGAGTAAAGGCCCTGAATGGCGCGATTCAGTTCCACTTTGAATGGATTCGACGAGATCAACTTCCACACGTCGGGCGTGAAGCGCTTGGAGTAGACGTTCGGATTGAACTCAGGGGAGGAGACCATGGCCAGCACTTCACCGTTGCGCGGATCGAGAGCTACGGCCGCGCCAACGAATTCGTTCTCGATGAAATACTGCTCGGCGCGGCGTTGCAGATCGAAGTCGAGTGTGAGGTAGATGTTGCTTCCGGCGACCGGATCTTCCCGCGCCGATCGCACCTCGGCCAGGCGTCGTCCGTGGCTGTCGTACTCCCAGTACTGCGTGCCGTCGTGGCCGCGAAGATATTCGTCGTACATCATCTCCACGCCGCGTTTCCCGATGAGATCACCCTGCCTCAGATCCTTGTGCTGCACAAGGTCCTTTTCTGAAACCTCGCCGATGAAGCCAATGATGTGCGAGGCCATCGTGTCGTACGGATAGTTGCGGCGCTGCACCGGTTCGACATTCAGTTCGGGAAAGGTGAGGGCCTGCGCTTGAATGGACGCCACCTGCGTCATGGTCAAGTCTTCGGCGATGGGAATCGGGTGGGCGAAGGGGATGCCTTTTCCTTTTTCGAATCGGGCCTCGATCTCCTGCGGCGTCGTTCCGAGGACCTGGGAGAGAAAGGCGATGACCTTGGCGCGATGCGTCGGATCGTTCTTGTTGATCGGTCGCATGACCACGCGATCGAGCGTCAGTGAGTAGGCCGGCTGATTGTCGGCCAGGATCTTCTGACCGGTGCGGTCGAGGATCAGGCCCCGCTTCGCCGGCATGGCTACCGGCCGCAGCGAGTTGGCGTCCGAAAGGTTCCGGTACTTCTCCGCCTGAACGCCCTGTAAGAACCAGAACGAGCCGGCGAGGAAGACAAACACCGCCATGATCACCCAGAGGAGGGCGTTGATTCTGAACGTCAGGAACTTCTGATCATCTCGATAGACGCGCATCGAAGCTCACCGCTGACCGCTCACCGCTAACCGGAGTGCAAATGTTGCGCTAGATCCTTCGGTTGACGGTTAGCGGTGAGCGGTCAGCTCCTCAATACGCTGGCCGGCGTGCCGTCTCAATCGGCTCCCCCCTCAGAAACAACGTCAACAACTGATACACGAGCATTCCGAATAGCGAGGTGAAGATTGCCTTGACGATCATTCCCTGCTCGAACATTTCGATGCGCTGTTTCAGCAGAATGTTCACCAGAACGAAGATCACCAGCTCGTTCAGGATCACCGTGCCGAAAAGGCAGGCGCCGAATACGAGCGCGCCACGCAGAACCAGCCGCGAGTTGAAGTAGGCCACTGCGTAGGCAATCACGGTCAGGGAGAACGCGTGCAAGCCAAAAATCGAAACGGAGTAGGCGTCCTGCACCAGGCCGGCGGCGATGCCGGCGAAAATCGCACCGACCAGATTGCCGCCCATGGCGTAGTAGATCACCAGGATCACGTACGGATTGAAGAAGGCCAGCGCGTTCGGATAGAAGCTGTCGAGAATCGAATGAAGGGTCAGGGCGATCAGCAGTCCGATCGCGAATCGAAGCCATCTCAAGGTGCGTACCTCAGGACCTCGCCCGGAGTCTTGCGCGTGTGCAGCACGATGACCTCTTCGATGCTGCTGAAATCGACGGACGGCCGCACGGTGATGTTCTTGAAGAGATCCTGCCCTTTTTCAGCGCGGGTGATCAGCCCGACGGGAATGCCTTTCGGATAGATGCCGTCGATCCCCGCGGTGACGACGACGTCGCCCGCCTGCACGTCGGCCAGCGAGGGGATGTCGTACAACTGCGCGCCGCCGGAACCGTCTCCGCGAAGGACGCCCTGTCTGCGCGTTCGCTCGATCAGCACGCCGACCGACGAGTTGCTGTCGGTCACCAGTTGCACTTTGGCCATGTCCTTGGTGGTCAACACTACGCGTCCGATCAGACCGCTGGCGTTGACCACGGCGTCGTTGACCTGCATGCCGACCGAAGAGCCGCGATCGACGATGATCGATTTGAATCGCCCCGAGGTGTCGAGCATGACCGCCTCGGCCATCGTCGTCGGTATGCCCAATTCCTCGGAATAGCCGAGAAGACTGCGCAGCCGGTTGAGATCTGTCTCCGACTTCCGCAGCTTCAGGTTTTCGGTCGTCAGCCCGATCACTTTTCGATGCAGCTCGAGGTTCTCGTTCACCGCCCGGCGCATGTCGAGATAGCCGTGGTACATGTCGGAAGCGGACCGCCCGATCCAGTTCACCGCTTTCGGCACGGGCGAGAAGATGGTCATCACCGTCCGCTCGAACATCGTGCGCGTCTCGCCGACATACCGCGTCCGGGTGCTGAGGCTCATCAGGACGAAGAGCAACGACAACACGACGATGAACAGGAGGGTTGGGCGGCGGGGAATGACGTCTACTGGTACAGCCATGATTTCAATGCGACCTGAGCAGAAATTTACGCCATGTAGGGCACGGCTGCGCCGTGCCGAACTGCGGGATTCGGTCGGGCGCAGCCCGACCCTACATCACTCAATGGAGATCTTCCGCAGCAAGTTGAAATCGGTGAGCATCTGCCCGGTGCCGAGGGCTACGCAGGCGAGGGGATCTTCGGCCAGGGTCACCGGCAGGCCGGTTTCTTCGCGGAGGCGTTTGTCGAGATTCTTCAGCATCGAGCCGCCGCCGGCGATGATGATTCCCTTGTCCATGATATCCGCCGAAAGCTCGGGCGGCGTGCGTTCTAACGCCACGCGCACCGCCTCGACGATCGTGGCCACGGTCTCGGAGAGCGCCTCGCGGATCTCCTCGTCGGAGACGATCAGCGTCTTCGGGACGCCTTCCACCAGATCGCGCCCCTTGATCTCCATGGTCATCTCTTCATCGAGCGGAAACGCTGATCCGATTTCTATCTTCACCTGCTCCGCGGTTCGCTCGCCGATAAGCAGGTTGTACTTGCGCTTGATGTACTGAATGATCGCGTCGTCCATCTCGTTGCCCGCCACGCGGACCGAGCGCGAGTAAACGATGCCCGCCAGCGAGATCACCGCGACGTCTGTGGTGCCGCCGCCGATATCGACGATCATGTTGCCGGTCGGGTCCGTGATCGGAAGGCCGGCGCCGATGGCGGCGGCCATGGCCTGCTCGATCAGGTACACCTCCGTCGCGCCGGCGCGGAGAGCGGAGTCCTTGACTGCACGTTTCTCCACCTGCGTGATCTCCGACGGTACGGAGATGACGATGCGCGGCTTGACCAGGAATCGCCGGCCGTGCGCCTTCTCGATGAAGTATTTGATCATCTTCTCCGTCACTTCGAAGTCGGCGATGACGCCGTCCTTCATCGGACGGATGGCCACGATGTTTCCCGGCGTGCGGCCGAGCATCTCCTTCGCTTCCTTGCCGACCGCTTCGACGTTGTTGTTGATCTTGTTGACAGCGACGATGGAAGGCTCGCGAACGACGATGCCTTTGTTCTTGGCGTACACCAATGTGTTCGCAGTCCCGAGGTCGATCGCCAGATCGTTCGAGAACATCGAGAGTAGTGACTTGAGAGCCATATCGACGCGAGGTCTCCGGTGCGGATGCAAAAGGAAAGCCGCAGGCGTCAGACCTCGGGCGTCAGCAGGCCGTCATCTGAAGCCTGACACCTGACGCCCGAAGCTTATTCCTCCACCAGCACTGTCTCTGATTGTATCGTTTGTTTTCCTGCCGCGTTGACGGCTTTGACGACGACCGAGTTCCGGCCCACCTTCGAGAAGCTGACCAGCTTCTTGAAGTGGCCGTTCGATTCGACGTCGACTTCCTCGTCGTTGATGAAGACCGTCGATCCAGGATCGGTCATCCCTTCGATCATGTAGAACGGACCGCCGATGGGATAGGGTTTCTTGAGCAGCAGCGCGGGCGGCGGCGCCTCGGCATTGACCCCCGCCTCGCGCCCTTCTCCGCTGACGCGGAACCGCCGGACGATCGAGAACGGGCCCGGATCGCCGTCGACGCCGATCGAGGCCACGCGCCAGTAAAACGAGCCTTCGGCCGTCACTTTCGCCACCGCCGTGTTCTTCTGCCGCCGCGAATTGATTTCCAGAGTGGCAAAAAGGCGCGAGCGCGAGACCTGGAACGTGTACGCCGTCGCCGCCGGTACACCATCCCACGAAAAATCGACGCGCGACTCCGCGCTCACCGGATAGACCTGGTTGTCGGCCGGGGTGAGCAGGGCGGGGGGTAGCAGGAGCTTCTTGACAGGCGAGAGCGATCCCTGCGCGGTGGCGCTGACCTTCTCGCCGCTGTTCAGCTTGACCGGCGTGCCGCCGGCCGACGTGGCCACCGAGGCGGTGCCTTTGGTGGCCATGACCGAGGTCGCCTTCTGGCGATCGACCGCCACCTGTGTGGCCGATTCGGAGTCGACGACGACCTGACTGCCCGGAGTGCGCACTGTCGAGGCGTCGTCGGTGGTGGCCACTTCGATCGACCCGATCTGCATCTGGACGGAGTTGCTCGTCTTGCTGGTCGCCGGATTGAACTGCGCGTAGATCTCGAGCAGCGCGTTCGGACCGACGGTGTAGAGCGACCCGTTGGAAAACATCAGCTCGGCCGAGGCGTTTTGGCCGGTCTTGACCCAGTCGCCGTTGAAAAGCGGCACGCGCTGATCAGCTCGCTTCCAGTCGGAGGTCGATGATTTCTGAAACTGGACGTCCCCCTCGACATTGAGGAATTGCGCATCGCTTTCCGAGGTGCCGCCGCCGCTCATGGCTGCGCGGCTGATGGTCTGCGATTCGACGGCCGTTTCCTGCGCGTTGGGGTAGTTGCCCGCGCTGAGCAGGGTTCCGGCCTCTTCCAGCTTTTTCTGGGCGCGATCGAATTCGCTGCGGTGCGTGTTGAAGTCTTTGGAAGCCGCCAGTTCGTTGAGCGCTCCGCGAGCCTCGGCGATGGCGGCCTCAGCCGTGCTTCGGGGGTTCCGCTTCTGGTTGGTGAAGAACCACCAGCCGCTGAGCCCGAGGACCAGAAGAAGGATGATCAGCCCGAGCTGCTTGAGCCGCTGGATCGAGATCAGGTACCAGTCGATATTGGCGCCGACGCTTTTCTTTCTGGCCATTGGACGCGGTTGAGCTTTTATAACACAGGCGGCGCCGCGGTTTGCGGCCTTCTGAGGGAATAGGTAAGCTATCCCGTTTTTTAACGATAATCACGATCGCCCGGATCGATAGCGGTCCCGTGTCGCGGTCATTTCAACTCTGAAAGGTCTTCTCGATGCTCAAATTGATGCGCGACAACTTTCACCGGCTCAAATGGGCACTGCTCCTGGTGGTCGCCGCGTTCGTGATCGGTTTCGTCTATATGGACATGGGTCTCGGTGGCGCCGGGCGAGTCCAGCAACAGGATCGCGGGTACGCGGCCCGGGTCAACGGCGAGACGATTTCGTATCGCGAATACGACCGGGCGCTGTACTACACGCAGAAGAATTACGAGCAGATCTACAAACAGCCGCTGACGAATGACATGATCCAGGCGATGGGCCTGCCGCGGCAGGTGCTCGATTCCCTGATCGATCAGCGTCTGCTTCTGCAACAGGCGGCGCAGCTCCATCTCTCGGCCACGCCAGAGGAAGTGCGACAGCGCGTCCTGCAAATTCCCACGCTCAATCCCGACGGACACTTCGTCGGAAACGAGCTGTACACGCGCTACATCACCGGCTCGCTTGGCTATCAGTCTCCGGCGGAATTCGAGGACGAGCTCGCTCGCGAGATCACCCTGCAGAAGATGGAGAGCGCGCTGCTCAATTCCATCGTCGTTTCGCCGAAGGCAGCCGAGGCGGAGTATCGCCGGGTGACTGAAAACGCGAAGATCCGTTACGTGCTCTACCCGACCACGCGCGACCTGGCGACCGTCTCGGTTACGCCGGCCGAGGTGGAACAGTACTATCGCGCCAACCAGGCGAAATACGCGCATGGCGAGCAGCGCGAGTTGAAGTACCTCGTCGCTGATGTGAACCGGCTGCGTTCGCAGATCATCCCCAGCGATGCGGGATTGCAGAAGCGATATCAGGATGCGAAAGAGGACTTCAAGCAGCCCGAGGCCGCGCACATTCTCCACATTCTGATCAAGGTCGATCCGAAAGCAGCTCCTGCCGTAGACGCGGCAGCGAAGGCGAAGGCCGAGAACCTGGTGAAGCAGCTCCGCGGTGGAGCCGACTTTGCGAAGCTCGCGCGCGAGAGCTCGGGTGATCCGTCGTCGTCCAGCAAGGGTGGCGACATGGGATGGGTCGATCGCGGAATGACGGTCGCGCCCTTCGACCAGGCGGCATTCTCCGTCCCGCTGAACACGATCAGCGATCCGATCCGGTCGAAGGAGTTCGGATATCACATCATCAAGGTGCTCGAGCGCCGCCAGGCAGGGTACAAGTCGTTCGAAGAAGTGAAGCCGATGCTCGCCGCTCAGGTCGCCGACCAGATGGCCAAGGATCAGGCGCGTGACGAGATCACCAGGATTTCCGCGCGGATCAAGCAGACCAAGCCGAAGACGCCCGCGGAGTTCAGCGCGCTGGCCAACGAGAAGGTCAGCTCGAATGACACGCAGTGGTTTGGCAAATCGGATCCAATCCCCGGCCTCGGCAACAACAGCGTGCTGATCACCTGGGTGTTCTCCGCCAACCAGGGAGACATCGGTGACATCATCGGCACACAGCGTGGTCCGGCGATCCCGTATCTCTTCGGCATCCGTCCAGCTGGCGTTCCCGACCTGAGCGAGATCCGGCCGCGGGTGGAAGCGGACGGCCGCGCTGCGAAAGCGCGCGAAGTCGCGCGCGAGGCGCTGGCCAAAGCGCTTCCCTCCGCGAATATCGATGAGGTGGCGAAGAAGACCGGCCTGACTGCGTTGGAAACCACCGCCACGCGCCAGGGTTACGTCTCCGGATTCCGCGGCGACACGACACCGCTGATCGACGCCGCGATGGCGTCCAACGTCGGCCAGGTCAAGGGACCGGTGGTCCTGCCCGAGGGCGCTGTGGTGTTCCAGGTGCTGGAGCAGAAAAAGATCGATCCGAAGACCGCTGATGAGAGCCGCGCATCGTACGCGGAGATGCTCCGCCAGCAGGAAGCTCGCAGCCTGAGGACGGTGCTGCTGCAGCGGTTGCGGAAGCAATCGACGATCGACATCAATCCGATCGTCACGCAGCAGAAGCCGGCGCAGGAAGCGGGCCTGTAGCCGACGTGACCGACATCCTGCCGCGGTGGAACGAGCCGGCGATCCGCGTGCTGATGATGCCGCGGGACACCAACGCGCAAGGCACCATCTTCGGCGGGGTGATCCTTTCCTACATCGACCAGGCGGGCGCCATCGAAGCGCGGCGGCAGGGTTGCCGCCTGATGGTGACGGTGGCTATGGACAAGATCGTCTTCCACCAGCCGGTCTTTACCGGCGACCTGGTCACCTTCTGGTGCGAGACGCTTCGCATCGGAACGACTTCCATCACCGTGAAGGTGGTTGTGGAGGCGAACCGCTACAACGACCCGCAGCAGAAAGTGCTGGTTACTGAGGCACAAGTCGTCTACGTGAATGTAGGGGACGATCGAAGGCCGAAACCAATCCGGTAGGTCACGGCTGCC
>JBGPFD010000062.1:0-16214 GCA_041483175.1 Thermoanaerobaculia bacterium
CGCGATTCTTGCCATCGGCGCCGCGAACGAGCAGCCGGTGGTCATCGATCGGCAGGTGGTCGTGCGCGACCGGATGAAGGTGACCATGTCGTGCGACCACCGGGTGGTCGACGGCGCCGCCGGCGCGGAGTACCTGAGGACGCTGCGGCAGTTCATCGAGCAGCCGGTGAGGCTGGTGTTGTAGCGGGTGTAGCGGGGTCAGGTCTTCGGTTCGAAGACCTGACCCCGCCACGAGTGTTACACTACGGGTACCCCCGGCATGCCCAGCCTCCAGGAGCTCCTCGGGATTCTGGTCGTCGTTTTCGTCATCTGGGTGCTCCTGAAGATGGCGCGGGTGGCTCTCCGGCTGTTGTTCTTCCTCCTCGCTCTGATCGTAGTCATCGGAGCGCTCTATTTCGTGTTGGTGAGGTGATTGTGAGCGATCGCAAGTACAGACATCGTGGGTATCAGGACGGAGGCTCGTACGGCTCGAGTACCGGCGGGAACGACGGCGGGCGTCCGCAGGGGCCGCGCCCCGAGCCGCAGCGGCAGCGGATGGAAGGGGCGCCGCGCGGGCGGACGGCGGGCGGCTTCGGGCCGGAAGTCTTCAAATGCAATCGATGCGGTCAGCAGCGGATTGCGCTGGAACAGCCGACGTTTGACGAGGTGTGCGTCAAGTGCGGCGCCGACCTGCACACCTGCGGCAACTGCCGTTTCTTCGATACCACGACGACGTGGGAGTGCCGCGAGAACATCCCCGCGCGCGTGGCGAATAAACACGCGCGGAACGAATGCGCGTTCTTTCAGCCGAAAGTGGTCAAAGATCTCGCCGCCGACAAAGGACGCCAGCCGCAGACGCCGGACGACGCGCGCAAGGCGTTCGACGCGTTATTCAAGAAGTAGCACGTGCGCCTCGCGCTCGCGATTCTCTCCGGATTTCTCTTCGCCTTCGCCTTCCCGAACGCGGCCATCGGCTGGCTGGCATTCGTTGCTCTGATTCCGCTCTTCGTCGCGCTGGCCAAAGCACGCGGTCCGCGCCACGCCTTCGGCCTCGGCTGGCTGTCGCAGACCATCGCCTGGCTGCTGATGGTGCCGTGGGTCGTGCGGGTGATGTCGCATTACGGGGGCCTGCCATACGTCACCGGAGTGCTGATCTTCATCGCCATGTGCCTCTTCCTCGGCTTCTACGGCGGCGTGTTCGCGCTGCTCTTCTACGCCATCGCTCCCGGCGTCCGGCTGCGTCGCTGGCTGCTGGTGCCGCTGGCGTGGGCCGCCATGGAGTACGCCCGGACGTACCTGTTCACCGGATTTCCGTGGAATCTGATCGCCGCGGCGATCGTCGATTACACCCCGCTGGTGCAGTTCGATCGTTTCGCCGGACCCTACGCGCTCGGCGCGCTGATCCTTCTGCCGGCAGTGACGATCGCCTGGGCCATCGTGGCACGACCGAGAGGGATGGACATCGTATTCACCATCGGCCCGGTGGCCATCATCTGCTTTATCTGGTGGATCACCGGCATGGTGGCCGCCAAGCTGATCGCGCGCCCGGCCAGCAGCCCGATGTTCACCGCCGCGCTGCTGCAGCCGAACATCTCGCAGGAAATGCGCTGGAACTCGTCCAACCTGATGGAGATCTTTCAGCGGATGATGGACATGACCGACAGCGCCGTACGTTCGGGCGCCGCGGTGGTGATCTGGCCGGAGTCGACGGTTCCGCTGTCGTATGCCACTACGGATTTCTTTCGCCAGGCCATCGAGTCGGAATCGCGCCAGGCAGCGGTCGATATCATCCTCGGGTCGGTCGCGCAGGATCCCGCGAATGCCGATCGGGTCTGGAACGCCGCTTTTCTGGTCAGCGGTGGCCGCACCATCGGCCATTACGACAAGATCCGCCTGGTGCCGTTCGGCGAGTACGTGCCGCTGCGGAACATGCTCTTCTTCGCGCGCAAGCTGGTGCACGAGGTCGGCAACTTCGAGTTTGGCACGAAGGACACGCCGCTGGTCGGTCTGTTTCGCTACGGGCCGGCGATCTGCTACGAGATCGTCTTTCCACAGATTCCGCGCACGCAGGTCGTGCTCGGCGCGGACGTGCTGGTCACGATCACCAATGACGCCTGGTACGACGGCACCTCGGCACCGCGGCAGCACCTCAATCAGGCGCGGCTGCGCGCCGTGGAGACTGACCGTTACTTGTTGCGCGCCGCGACCACCGGCATCTCCGCGTTCGTCGATCCGACGGGCCGCGTCGTCAGCGAGATTCCGATGAATCAGCAGGGCATTCTCTACGCGCGATTCCAGCCGCGACATTCCGAGACACTCTATGTAAGATTCGGGGACTGGTTTGCGTGGGCGGCGTGTGGCGTGGTGTTGCTCGCTCTGATCCGACGGGAACGCAGAACGCAGAACGCAGAATGAAGAATTGAGAAAGCACTTTTCTTCGTTCAACGTTCTGCATTCTGCGTTCTGCATTCAAAGGAAGCCATGAAAGAAGAAACGGTCACCAAAATCCCCGAACTGAAAGATCGCCTCGCCTCGGTCCGGAGCTATCTTTGACCTCGACTCCGCGCGGAAGGCGCTGCAGGAGATCGAGCGGCAGATATCCGCCCCTGGATTCTGGGACGACCCGAAGGTGGCACAGGAAGGCGGCCGCAGGCGCGCGCGCTTCGAGAAGCGCATCGCCGCCGGCGAATCGCTGAACACCAGGTCGGAAGAGCTCGATGTCCTGCTGGAGCTCCAGGGGGACGGCGAGAACGTCGACGCGGATATCGAGACGCTTGTCGGTCAGCTCGAGTCGGAGATCAACGAGATCGAGCTGACCATGAAGCTGTCCGGCGAGCACGACGACCGCGACGCGATCGTGGCCATTCATCCGGGAGCCGGCGGCACCGAGTCGCAGGATTGGGCGGAGATGCTCCTGCGCATGTACCTCCGCTACTCCGAACGCCGCGGATGGTCGTCCGAAACTGTCGAGTACCAGGCCGGCGAAGAGGCGGGCATCAAGAGCGCCACGATGATCGTCCGCGGCGACTACGCCTACGGCCACTTGAAATCGGAGCACGGCGTGCACCGGCTGGTGCGCATTTCTCCGTTCGATGCCGCGAAGCGGCGCCACACGTCGTTCGCTTCCGTCTATATCTATCCCGACATCGACGAAGACATCGAGATCGAGATCAACGATAAAGACCTTCGCGTCGACACGTACCGTTCTTCGGGTGCCGGTGGGCAGCATGTGAACGTCACCGACTCCGCCGTGCGCATCACGCACCTGCCGACCGGAATCGTGGTCACCTGCCAGAACGAGCGCAGCCAGCACAAGAACCGCGCCGTCGCCATGCGGCTGCTCCGCGCCCGGCTCTATCAAGTCGAGGTCGACAAACGTAAGGAGGAGCAGACCAAGATCGAAGGAGAAAAGAAGGAGATCGGGTTCGGCAGCCAGATTCGATCGTACGTGCTGCAGCCGTACCAACTGGTGAAGGACCTCCGCACGGGATATGAAGTTGGCGACGTGCAGCGGATCCTCGACGGCGACCTCGACGGTTTCATCGAGGCCTACCTCGCGCAGCGCGCGCGGACGAGCGCGGAATGAACGCCACGCTGTTTACGCCGTTGCCGCCGTCACGCACCGGGGTAGCACACTACGCCTCGATCCTCATCCCGGCGCTGGCACAGCGCCTCGACCTCGAAGTCATCTCGGAGGACAACCGGCAGCCGGCGGCCGGGAACTGCATTTACCAACTGGGCAACAACTTGCAGCACGAGTGGATCTTTCGCCGGGCGATGGAGCATCCGGGCGTGATCGTGCTCCACGACATCGTCCTGCACCATCTGATCGTGGAGATGACCCTCGCCCGTGGCGACGTCGAGGGCTACATCGCGGCGCTGCGCGCGAATCACGGGGAGGCCGGGGCGGCGTGGGCGCGGGGGCGGGCGGCGGGACTGCACAGCGAGATGGGAAATTTTCTGCTGCCGGCGTCGATCGAGGTCGCCAATCGATCGCATGCCGTGATCGTGCACAACGCGTACGCCGCGGAACGGCTCCGCTCGCTCGGCGTGCGCACGCCGGTCCGCGTAGTGCCGCATCCGTACACGTCGCGCGCGGACCCTCGTTCCCGCCGCGACGAGATCCGCTCACGCCACGGATTTACGAACGCGCACCGCGTCCTCGGCCTCTTCGGCTTTCTGACCTCGGCGAAGCGCTCGGAGGTTGTGCTCGAAGCGTTCGAGGAGGCGCGCGAAAAGAATTCGAATCTGCGGCTGCTGGTGGTGGGCGAGCCGGCGCCGAACATCGACACCGCCGCCTTCGCCGCCGACGGAATCACCTTCACCGGTTTCGTTGACGACGACGAATTCGACGCGTATTTCGACGCCGTCGACCGGGTGGTCAATCTTCGCTATCCGAGCGCCGGAGAAACCTCGGGCACGCTGATTCGGGCGTTTGCCGCGGGCAAGCCGGTGGCGGTCAGCGATTACGCGCAATTCGCCGAGCTGCCGGACGCATGCGCAGTCAAGATTCCGTTTGGCGAACGGGAAGTGGAAGCGCTGGCCGATTATTTTCTCCGCGATCTGCCCGATCCTGCCGCTGCGCAGCGACACTGGCTCGAGGAAAACGCGCGCATCGACCTCACGGTGGATGGCTACTTGAGAGCGCTCGAGGACTCAGAACTCAGGACTCAGGACTCAGGACTGGTCACATCCTCGCTCCCTCTCTTCCCGAAACTGGAGATCGTCAGCATCCGCGGAAACGCGATCACCATCCGCAACGCCGGCGACTCGACGCTGCGCACGGCGGTCTATGGGGAGCCGGGATACCAGCTGATCGTGAATGGGCGCTGGAGGGAGCTGCCGCGCGATCTGCAGCCCGGTCAAATGGCAGAGATTTCAGTGCCAGATGGCAGCGTGACGCTGGCACACGCTCTTCAAGGCATTCCGATGCTCGAGGAGGAGGCGTGGGGGCGTGTCACGATTCGATGAATCCGCGCTCGTGCGCCTGCGAGCCATTCTGGCCCGCCGGCCGGCGATCGAAATCGACGCGCCGCAGTACCGCCGCGCCGCGGTGCTCGTCCCGCTGATCCGCGATGGCCACGAGTGGTCGATTCTCTTCTCGCGCCGCTCGCTGAACCTGGCCGCGCACAGCGGGCAGATTGCCTTCCCCGGAGGCGGAGTCGAACCGGGCGAGACATTCGAAGCCGCCGCGGTGCGCGAGGCGCAAGAGGAGGTCGGCATTCACGGCGACGCGGTCGAACTGATCGGCCGGCTCGACGATGTCGTCACGAACAGCGGATTCCTCGTGGCGCCGTTCGTCGGCCTGGTCCGCGAGCGGATCAAGTACGTGCTGCACGAGGCTGAAGTGCAGGAGGTTTTCGAGGTGCCGGTTGACGCGCTGCTCGCTCGCAGCCAGCCGGACGTGCAGTACGTCACCTTCCAGGAGGGCCGGTATCCTGCCTATTTCTATCGCTACGGTGACTACGAGATCTGGGGTCTCACTGGCCGGATGTTGAAGTCTTTTCTCGACCTGGTTTGGCTGGCGCTTTGATTTCCTTTTTCAACAGCTTCGCCACGTAGGCCTCGAGCCCCTTTCCGTCTCCCGGATCGACGTTGACTCCGTTCACCAGATACGTCGGCGTGGCGAGGATGTTGTTCGCGAACGCGATCCCTACGCCGGCCAGCATGCCCTTCTGCAATTCGGGTGAGCTGATTTCGGCTTCGTATTTCTTCAGATCGAGATCGTGTCCCTGCACGAACCCGCGCGCGAAGTCGTCGAAGGTGAACGCGCTCAGCTTTTCCTGATTCGCGTAAACCTCCTTCTTGTACTCCCAGAACGCCTCCGGCTTCTGATGGTAGATCGCCCGCCCCGCCACGGCTGCGACAAAGGCCCACGGATGCAGCGAGACCAATGGGAAGTCAAACCGGATGTAGCGGACCTGGTCGCCGTACTTCTCCATGATTGGCTGCATGTACCCCGAGGCTTTCTGGCAGGAGGGGCACTCGAAATCGGAGAACTCGATGACCGTGACGGCCGGTTTGGCCGCCCCCGCCGCCGGGGAACTGTCGAGGAACGGTTGAAAAATCTTGAGGCGCGACTCGCGATAGTCGGAACTGAGCGGATAGAAATGACCGATGAAGAACACCGTCCCTTCCGGATCGATCTCGCCTTCCACGGGAACCTTGCCGTGCTCGGTCATCTGGTACATGGTGACCTTCAGCAATCCGTCGCGCGTCCTCTGCCGGTCTACGACCGGTTCGAAGCTCTGCTGCATGCTTTTCCAGCCGAACTGTTTCAGCTTCGCCTCGATCGGCCCGTTCAGGCCGTCGAGAAACCAGGGAATGCCGAAGAAGAATCCCCCTTCGCGCGAGACCGCTGCCACCCACTGCCCGGCGCAGCTCTGACGCTCGCTCTCGACCCGGATCACCTCACCCTTCAGGTTTTCCGGCAGCTTGTGCTGCAGCCCGTTGATGGTGGTCTTGGTCTCGACGCCGCAGACCGGCAATGCCTGACGCAACAGTGTGTCGGCGCGTTCGCCGAGCTTTGGCGCGGGGTTGTCGTCGGCGAACGATGCGCCGGCGACGAGAAAGAGGGCGATGATGATTGGTTTCACGTTATTTTCGATCCTGAATAAGTATTTGCAGACCCTGACAACCCTCTGCTACCGGCTCACATTTCCGACGACCGGCATCGAGTTCCGGGCCTGCAGCTCGCGGGCGACGCGCTCCGCCTCGGCGAGGACGCTCATGAAGTTCTCGCCCATGATCTTGCGGATGTTCGCCTCGCTGTAGCCGCGGCGTTTCAGCTCCTCACGGATCGACGGAAGATGGCTGGCGTCCTCCATCCCTTCGGGCGTGTCGCCGATGCCGTCAAAATCGGACCCGATGCCGACGCTGTCGATCCCGGCGACCTTCACCATGTGGTCGATGTGATCGACGATGACCGTGTAGGGAATCTTCGGGAGCGGATTGTCCTGCATCAGCTGTCGCATTCCTTCCTGGAAGACCTCTCCCCCGGACGGATCTTTGGCCCGCAGCTCGGCGATGACCGGTTTGAGCCGCTCTTCACGATCGCGGTTGGCCTTCAGCACGTCGTTCGAGAGAAAGACGGGGTAGAAGTTGACCATGACCACGCCGTGATTCCTGGCCATGGCCCGCAGCATGTCGTCCGTCATGTCGCGCGGATGATCGGCCAGCGCGCGCGCCGAAGAGTGCGAGGCGATGATCGGCGCCTTGGTCGTCTCGATCACGTCGTAGAACGTCTTGTCGCTGACGTGGGAAACGTCGACGAGCATGCCGAGGCGATTCATCTCCAGGATGACCTGTTTGCCGAACGGCGTGAGGCCGTTGTGTTTCGGCTGGTCGCCGGAGGAGTCGGCCCAGTCGTTCGAGTTCGTGTGCGTCAGAGTCATGTAGCGCGCGCCGAATCGATAAAAGCCTCGCAGGAGGTCGAGCGAGTCTTCGATGGCGTGGCCGCCTTCGATGCCGATGAGGATGGCGCGCTTCCCCTCGCCGACGATCCGTCGGATGTCGGAGGTCGATTGTGCGAAGCGCACCCACTGCGGATAGTCGTCGACCATCTCGTGGATGGTCTCCATGATTTTCATGCAGTAGGCGGCCGCGCCGTTGCTGGCGTACTTGGCGGGGACGTAGGCAGCGAAGAACTCCGCGTCGAGGCCGCCGGCTTTCATGCGCGGATAGTCGAAGTGCCCTCGCTTGTTCCACGCGCCGAGGTTGAAGGGGTGCTCCATGTACTCGCTGGGCGTGTCGGCGTGTGTGTCGACCGTGATCGCACGCTTGTCGGCCGCCAGGAGCGGAGACGTGAGTACGAGAAGAACGAGCGCGATGCGAACCGTGTGTTGCATCGCGCTAGCGTAGCAAAGTCGCTGCGCGCCAAAACGTAGAGCCGCCTCTCAGGCGGCTCGAATGCGCCGGTTGAGAGCCGGCGCTACGCCGCTTTCCGGGGCGATGTCGCCGATGGACTTGATCCCCACCAGTTCGTCGTTGTTGTCGACCACAGGAACGCGGCAGTGCGTCGTTCACCGATCGTACCTGCCTGCTCATCGAGCACGGCGCGCCCCCTAGAAGCTGAACCGCAGCCCCCCACCGAGCGTCAGGTAGCGCACTTTGTAGTGGTAGTTGATCCAGTGGTAGGCCAGCTCGGCGACGAAGCCGGTGCGGCGCGTGATCGGGAAATCGGTGTTGACGCCGCCGACGAAACCGTAATTCGTCTCCGTCTGGCCTCCGCGCTGTTCCGCAGGAACGGCGTTGTCGGTCAGCGTGCCCCGCTGCCGGTAGAGGCCGACGCCGGCAAACAATCCTGTCGAGCCGAACGGTTCCGAGAACCGGTAGTCGATCGTTCCATCGATGTGCTCGATCGTTCCCTTCGGTACGTCCGTGCGCGCCTTGGCGCTGCCGGCTGTGGTGTACTGGAACGCGGCCGGCCCTTCAATCTGTCCCGCCTGGATCTTGAGAAACGTTCCGGGATCGAGCTGCGTGCCGTAGAAGATCTCCCGGTCGGAATTGCTGAATTTGAAGTTGTCGCTGATGCCGATGCCTGCCGCCTGATCGCTGTGGCTGATCAGGCGCTTGGTCCCGCCGATCATGATTCCGATCTCGGACGTCTGCGCGGCGAGCGGCGCAGCCGCGAGAAGCAGGATTGTGAGCATCCACGCGGATTTCGTCATGGCGGGCACTATACGCATCGAATCGCTCCTTGCAAAGTTACAATGGCGCCGTGGTGACGGCGCTCCAGATTCTGGGACGGGAGACGGCGCGAATCGTTCTGCACGCTTCGTGTGTTGTCTGTGGCGGCGAGCTCCCATGGCGCGCGCGAAAGGCCTCCTGCTGCGCGTCCTGCTGGTCATCACTGCCGGTCATCCGCGGAGCGAAATGCCAGTCTTGCGCTATGCCGTGGAGCGGCGGCACGGAATCATTCCGCTGCATTGCCTGCCTTGACGATCCGCTGCCGGTCGGTTGGACGGAGGCGTGGGGCCACTATCGGGGATCGCTGGAGCGGGTGCTGCACGCGTTCAAATTCGAGCGGCACGACTTTCTCGACGCGCCGCTGGCGGAGTTGCTGGAAAGTGTGCTGCGCGATCGTGCCGATCTCGACTTCGACGGCGTGGTGCCGGTGCCGATGCACCACGCGAAGCTGCGGCAGCGCGGATACAACCAGGCGGAGCTTCTTGCCCGCGCACTGGGCCGGCGCCTGCAGATTCCGTGTGACGGCGCGCTGCTTCGAAAAACGATCGATCGGAATCCGCAGTCGACGCTTCCGCGCAGAGAACGCGCGGCGAATGTCCGGGGCGCGTTCGCGGCGGGACCGCGTGCGCGCGGCCGGTCGCTGTTGCTGGTCGACGACATCTGCACGACGGGGGAAACGCTGCGCGCCTGCGCCCATACTCTGCTTCACGAGCGCGCGGCGCGCGTCTGCGCCATCGTGGTGGCGAAAGCGTAGACGTCGTCGAATGTTCCGCGCCTTCTTCATTGTCCTCTCCGAAAGTCGAATGCTTCGCGCGGTGGCCGAACGCTCGGGCGCCGGGCGCCGCGTCTCGTCGCGATTCGTTGCCGGGATGAGCGTGGAGGACGCGCTGCGGGCGGCCGCGGCCACGAACGCGCTGGGCATGAGCGTGA
This sequence comes from Thermoanaerobaculia bacterium, assembly GCA_041483175.1. GTDB lineage: Bacteria > Acidobacteriota > Thermoanaerobaculia > Gp7-AA8 > Gp7-AA8 > Gp7-AA10. Next base: position 9,598 of record JBGPFD010000062.1, read on the forward strand.
GCATCGACAATCTCGGCGAGAACGTCACCAACGCCGATGAAGCGCGTTCCAGCGCCGCGCTCTATCACGAGCTCCTTGACGCCATGGCCGCGCGGAAGCTCGATGCAAACGTCAGCCTGAAACTGACGCACATGGGCCTCGACGTCGACGAGAACCTCGCCCGCGGCATCGTCGCCGAGATGGTCGCGCACGCCGCGCGTTTGCAGAGCTTCGTCCGCGTCGACATGGAGGGGTCGGCTTACACCGACAAGACGTTGCGGATGGTGCACGATCTTCACCGCCAGCCGGGCAACGCCGGGCGCGTCGGCGCCGTCATCCAGGCATATCTCCATCGAAGCGAACGCGACATCGAGCAACTCTGCGCCGACCACATCCGCGTGCGCCTCTGCAAAGGGGCGTACAAGGAACCGGCGGAGATCGCCTTCCAGGCCAAAGCGGACCTCGATGCGAATTTCGCCAAGCTGATGCGCGTCCTCCTGAAGAGCGGCACGTATCACGGCATTGCCACGCACGATCCGAAGATGATCGAGGCCACTCTCGCCTTCGCGCGAAGCGAGAACATCGCCTCGGACGCGTTCGAGTTCCAGATGCTCTACGGAATCCGCCGCGACCTCCAGCAGCAGCTCGTGCGGGACGGATGGCGCATGCGCCTCTACATCCCGTTCGGCACGGAGTGGTACCCCTATCTCATGCGGCGGCTGGCGGAACGGCCGGCGAACGCACTGTTCATTCTGAAGAACCTGTTCAGGAGGTAAGCCATTCTGTGTCACCCCGAGCGTTAGCGAGGGGCCTGGAGGGTGGTCGCATACGAGCACCACCCTCGCCTCCAGGCCCCTCGCTCACGCTCGGGGTGACAGGGCCGACGTCTCCCACTCCGGCCTCTCCCGCCATCGCTGATGGAACCAGACCCACTGCTCGGGGACGCGGCGGATCTGTTCCTCGATCGCGGCGGTCAGGCGCGCGGTGATCTCCACCGGATCGGTGGTGTGCGTCGTAAACATCGGCGGCTGAAACCGGACGATCTGTTTTCCTCGACGCCGCTCGATGAAGCAGATCATCACCGGCGCTTCGGCGCGCGCGGCGAGCCGTGCCGGGCCGATCGGCGTCAGCGCCGGCTTTCCGAAGAACGGGACCTTCACGCTCTCCGCGCGGATGTTCTGGTCGATCAGAAAGGCCAGCATCCCGCCCTTGCGCAGCGTGCGGAACATTTGCCGCGCGCCGGCAATCGATCCGCGATCGATGGTCTCGATTCCGAACTGCGCGCGCAGTCGCGTAATGAAGCGATTCAGATCGGGTTCGTCGCGCTCGCGCTGCAGCACAGTCAGCGGATAGCCGAGGAGGGCGACCGTGGCTGCGAGCCACTCCCAGTTGCCGCAATGCGCGGTGAAGATCAGCACGCCACGTCTTGCAGCGAGCGCTTGATCGATGTGCTCCGCGCCCTGGACCTCCGTGGTGCGTCGCAGCGTCGTTTTGTTGAGATTGGAGAGCCAGACGATCTCCATCATCGACGCGCCGAGGTGATGCCACATGCGGCGGATGGTGGTGCGGCGCTGGCCAGCGCTCCAATCGGGAAAAGCGATGGCCAGGTTTTCCATGGCCATGCGCCGGTCGCGCCGGTCGATGTGCCACGCAACGTGCCCGAGGAAGGCGCCGAAGCCGCGCACCAGGGCGAGCGGCAGATGCCGGGCGATGGAGCTGATGATGACGAGGAGTGCGTAAAGCAGCCGCGATCTACGTGCTCTGCGCTTCGGGCTTGCCACGCTTGAATTCCTCGAGAATCGATTCCCAATCTCCGCGCTCGCGGAGGAGACGCTCGACCGTTTCGCGAAAGGCCCCCTGGCCGCCGCGGCTGGCGAGCTTCCATTGCGCCGCCTCCCGGACGTCGTGGGCGGCGTCAGCGGGAGCGGCGGAGATGCCGGCGCGCAGCATCGGCGCGAGATCGGGGAGATCGTCGCCGAGGTAGAGCAATTGATCGAAACGGAGATCGAGCTTCTGCAGCAGGCGTTCGCATGACTGGAGCTTGTTTGCCGACCCCTGATGCAGCTCGTGAATGCCGAGCTCGCGCGCGCGGCGGCCCAGGGCGGGAGAGCGACGGCTGGTCAACAGGGCGACGATGAGGCCGGCGCGCTGCGCCAGCTTGGCCGCCAACCCGTCGCGGACGTTGAACTCCTTGATCTCGCGCGACTCGCCGATGTAGATGATCTTGCCGTCGGTCCACACGCCGTCGACGTCGGAAACGATCAGCCGGATGTCGCTGGCGCGCGCGGGCATGCGGAGCGAATGGTAACCCGTAGGGCACGGCTGTGCCGTGCCGAATTCCCACCCACCGGATTTCGGCACGCCGCAGGCGTGCCCTACAGGAGAATGGCCGCCAGCAGCGCATCGCGCTCCTCGGCGGAGGCAAAGAAATGATGCGGATTCTCAGCGCGCAGTTTTTCCGCCGGTGTCTTTCCCGAGGCGATGGCGATGGTCGTCGCAGCATGGGGAACGCCACAGCGGACGTCGTAGATCGAATCGCCGATGATCACCACGTCGCGCCCGTGGAACCGATGCCCGCTGAATTTCGTGGCGCGCTCGGCGGCAATTGGCGGCAGCTCCTCACGGTGGCGCGAGTCGCTGCCGAACGCGCCGAAAAGAAAAAAATAGTTCAGGCTCGCCGCGCCGAGTTTCAGCCGCGCCCCCTGCTCGATGTTGCCGGTGAGCAGTCCGAGCGTGACTTCGGCATGGCCATGAAGTGCGTCCAGAAGCGCGCGGATTCCCGGAAGCTCGCGCGTGCGCCGGGGCGCCTGCCGCGCCAGCTCCTCGAGGTAGCGCTCCCACAGCCGCGGCATCCGCTCGTCGATCGCTTCTTCACTCCATCCCGCATCGTGAAGAACCATATGCGTGATCTGTGGGTCAGTGCGTCCTGAAAAGTCGTAGCGGCGAAGATCGCCGGAGTAGTCGTAGATTTCGCCGAGCGCCAGGGCAAACGACGCGCGCGCCGCGCCGCCGTCGGTGATTAAAGTTCCATCGATATCAAACAGGACGAGTTTCATCGGTGTCGTGTGGCGGCGGGCGCCCTCGCCCGCCGGCCCGTAGTGTATCGAACGGCGAACGGCCAACGGCTAACCGTGTACACTTCGCCGCGCTCATGCGGCGTACCTCGCTGGCCATTCTTTTCCTCACCGTCTTCATCGACCTGATCGGATTCGGGATGGTCATCCCGTTTCTGCCGTTCTACGCGCGGGAGTACGGCGCAAGCGGCGTGGTGGTCGGCGCGATCGTGGGGATCTATTCGATCATGCAGTTCTTTTTCGCGCCGGTGTGGGGACGGCTGTCGGATCGGATCGGGCGCCGGCCGGTGATCCTGATCAGCCTCACGGCGAGCTGCATCGGCTATGCGCTTTTCGGCCTGGCGCGGAGCCTCTCGGTTTTGTTCATCTCACGTCTGATCGCCGGCGTGGGAGGAGCGAATATCGGGACCGCGCAGGCATACATCGCCGACACAACGACGCTCGAGAATCGCGCCAAGGGGATGGGGCTGATTGGCGCGGCGTTCGGCATGGGTTTCATCCTCGGGCCGCCGCTGAGCGGCGTGCTGTCGACGGTGGGACTGCACCACAACTTGCCCGGCAACCTGCTGCCGGGGGCTGTGGCCGCGGGGCTCTCGTTCGGCGCGTTGATGCTCGCGCTCTTCGTGCTTGCCGAATCGAAGGCGCCCGACACCGCGGTGCGCAGCGGAGTCCCGCCGCAATTCGATCCGCGAGTGTGGCGGGGCATCGTGCAACACGCGATTCTCTTCGCCATCATCGGCGCGCTCTTCATGACGCTCTTCGCGGTCTCGGGAATGGAAACGAGCGTCACGCTGCATGCGCGCGATCGTTTCAATTTCAGCCAGCTCGACCTGGCGTATTTCTTTCTTTTCATGGGCGTCATCGTGGCGGCGATTCAGGGAGGACTCATCGGCCGGCTGGCGAAGATGCTGGGCGAGACGGCCCTGGTGGGAATCGGCGCCGCGTCGTTCACCATCGGACTGGCGATGATTCCACTGGTTTATCGCGTGTCGCTGCTATACGTGGTTGCCTTCTTCATCGCCGTCGGGCAGGGGCTGACCTATCCGTCGCTGACGTCGCTGATCACCAAGGCATCGCCGCCGAGCGAGCATGGAAGCATGCTCGGGCTGGCCTCGGGCATCGGGTCGCTGGCGCGTTTTCTCGGTCCGATCTTTTCCGGTTTCCTGTATGACCTGGCATCCGCCCGCGGCGCGTTCTACGGCGGTGCGATGGTGACGTTGATCGCGTTCGCGCTCGCGGTCTGGATGCGCCGCCTGCCGCTGACCAGCGGAGGACAGCAGCATACGGCTGTGCGAACTGAGGCATGAGATGGCAATTCTGAAAGTTGCGCGGCTCGGACATCCGGTGTTGCGGCAAAAGGCGTCGGACATCGAGACGAAGGACATCAAGGCGGGCAAGTTCCGAGACCTCGTCGAAGATATGGCCGAGACGATGCACGAATACGAGGGCGTCGGCCTCGCCGGCCCGCAGGTGCATCTTCCGCTGCGGATCTTCGTGTACGAAGTCGAGGAGAAGGTGGCCAAGCGCCGCGGCATTCCGAAGCTGAACGCGGGGGTGATGTTCAACGCGTCGTACGAGCCGATCGGAGGCGAAACGATCACCGACTGGGAAGGCTGCCTCAGCGTGCCGTTCCTCGGCGGCGAGGTGCCGCGCTTCAAGAAGGTGAAGGTGCGCGGCCTCGATCACGAGGGAAAACCGGCCGAGTTCGAGATCGAGGGCTTCCCCGCGCGCATCTTCCAGCACGAGATCGACCACACTGAGGGCCACGTCTACCTGGATCGAATGCCGGATCTGACGACGCTCGGGTACACGGTGGTGTTGTAAGGGCACGGCCGCAATCGATTGATACGCTGAAAGACCGGCGCCCACTCCGGCATGTCAGGCATCGGAAGTGGCGCGCAAGGAGCGGCGCTCGCGACGACGGCGGCCATCCTACGCATTCTCCCGACCTCGAGGTCCGCCTGCACGACGCGAATCGGCCTGAGCAGTGGTCCCGCGATGCGGCGGATTGCGTCCTCCCATTTTGAATCGCCGGGTTCTCCTGCCGGATACCGCTCGGCGCGCGTGCGCAGGGCCCACGCCTCGTACTCGACCGCACGCAGCAGGGGAGGCCGGACGTCGAACGCGTCGTACTCTCCGCCCACCTTTGCCGCGACCTGGCGCACGATGCGGTTTCCGATCATGGCGATCATCAGCGCGTCGATCTCCGGCCGTTGCCGAAGAGATCGGGAAAGAATCGACACGGCCCGCAAATCGCTCCGCGCCGCGCGATCGTCGCCGCGCTCGTGCTGCAGGAGCGCATCCGCCCCGAAGATCGTGAAGAGCTGCAGGTGGAGTGAAAGGGGCGGCTCGGGGTGATCGAGGATATTGCCGGCATCGATCGCCCACACCGGCGAAGGGTTGCTGATGATCTCCGCGCGCAGCGTGCGAATCACGTTCGCGCGACTGTCGAGGAATTGCGCGCCGGCCGGCGACAGCGGTTTGCCGCGGATGGAATCGCGAAGCGCGGGGCGGACCTCGTGAAAATCGCCGAGGCGCTCCGCGGTCGCAAGGAGGCGCGTGGCGCTGTCGTTTTCTCCATTCCGCGGCAGCTGCCGCTCGAACTGGGCGGATGCCCAGCGGTCGTCCACGGCCATTCCGCCGCGCAGCATGCCCGCGCCGGCCATCCAGGCGAGCAGCAGCCCGGCGACGATGACCGCGACGAGGGCGCCGATCTTCATGAGGTCATCTCCGTCCGACGGTCCATCATCCCTCCTCTGTGTGGCGGTGGGCGCCCACGCCCGCCGGGCCGGCGAGGGCGCCGGCCCCCACACTTTGGGCGAGGACGGCCGGCCCCACACTTTAAATCAGAACAGGCGCAGGCCGCGCTGTTGCGCTTCGGCAAGCAAATCGAGGAAGCGCGCCCGTGGAATCTCGCGCGCCCCGAGGGCGCGGATGTGCGGCGTCGTCACCTGGCAATCGAAGAACGTGCAGCCGCGCGTGCGGAGGTGCTCGATGATGTGCAGCAGTGCGAGCTTCGACGCGTCGGGCCGAATGTGGAACATGCTCTCGCCGGTGAAGAGACCTCCGGCATCGACCCCGTACAGACCGCCGACCAGCTCGTCACCTTCCCACGCCTCGATGCTGTGCGCGTCGCCTTCGCGATGCAGGCGGCTGTAGGCATCGATGATCTCCGGGCCGATCCACGTCCCTTGCCCTTCCGGCCGCGCCGCCGTGGCGCAGGCGTGGATCACGCGATCGAAGGCCCGATCGATGGTGAACTCGAATTTCGATTGTTTCGCGCTCCTGTGCAGCGACCGGCTGACGTGCAGCTCATCGAAGAAGATTACCGTCCTGCGACGCGGCGAGAACCACGGCAGCGGAAGATCGTCATGGGGCCAGGGGAAAATGCCGTGGCGATACGCGTCGCGGAGCGTCTCGACTTCGAGATTGTCGCCGAGGGCGATGATGTCGCCGCGCGCTTTGCGCGGATCGGGGAAGCGGGACATGGCTACGGAAGCTTCGTGAGGAAGGGGGGACGGGTGATCGATCTGGCGCAGGAGTCGTCGAGTCGTTCGAACGAGC
>JBGPFD010000063.1:0-16192 GCA_041483175.1 Thermoanaerobaculia bacterium
CCGACGATGAGTCCTTCATCGAGCGGAAGGCATCGGATGACGAGCCGTTCGCCGCGCTGATCTTCAAGATCATGACCGATCCGTTCGTCGGACAACTGGCGTTTTTCCGCGTCTACTCGGGCCACGTCGAATCGGGCACCGCGGTGCTCAATACCACCAAGGGCAACACCGAGCGCATCGGGCGCCTGCTGAAGATGCATGCGAACAAGCGCGAGGAGATCAAGGAAGTGTGGGCGGGCGACATCGGCGCGGCTGTTGGACTGCGCAGCGTCACCACCGGCGACACGATCTGCGACAAGGATGAGGCGATCGTGCTCGAGACCATGACCTTCCCCGAGCCGGTCATCGCCGTGGCCATCGAGCCGAAAACGAAAGTCGATCAGGAAAAGATGGGCATCGCTCTCGCCAAGCTGATGCAGGAAGACCCGACGTTCAAGGTCCATACCGATCCGGAAACGAATCAGACCATCATCCGCGGCATGGGCGAGCTGCATCTGGAGATCATCGTCGACCGCATGTTGCGCGAGTTCAACGTGCAGGCGAACGTCGGCAAGCCGCAGGTCGCCTATCGCGAAGCGATCACGCGCACCAGTGAGGCGCACGGTCGCTTCATCCGCCAGTCGGGTGGTAAAGGGCAGTACGGCGACGTCAAGATCCGGCTGGAGCCAATCAAGGAAAAGGATTTCGAGTTCGTCAACGCCATCGTTGGCGGCTCCGTGCCGAAGGAATTCATCAAGCCGACGGAGCACGGAATCAGGGAAGCGATGGAGAAGGGCATTCTCGCGGGCTATCCGATGACCGGTGTGCGCGCCACGCTCTACGACGGTTCGTACCACGACGTCGACTCGAGCGAAATGGCCTTCAAGATCGCGGGCTCAATGGCCTTCCAGGAAGGGGCGCGCAAGGCGAACCCGATCCTGCTAGAGCCGATCATGGATGTGGAAGCAGTGACACCGGAAGAATACGCCGGCGATGTGATGGGCGATCTGTCGCGCCGGCGCGGAAAGATTCAGCACATGGACGAGCGGGGAGGGGCGAAGGTCATCCGCGCGCACGTCCCGCTGTCGGAGATGTTCGGGTACGCCACACAACTGCGCTCGATGTCGCAGGGGCGCGCCAGCTACACGATGCAGTTTTCCGCATACGAACCGGCGCCGAAGAGCGTAGCGGATGAGGTGATTGCGAAAGTGGCGGGCTGAAAGCCCGCCATCCTGAGCGGCTTCGCAGCTCAGGATGACAAGGACTCAGCACTGGAGGTTTTAGAATGGCAAAAGAAAAATTCGATCGCAGCAAACCCCATGTGAACGTCGGCACGATCGGTCACGTCGATCACGGAAAGACGACGCTGACCGCCGCGATCACCAAGATCCTTGCGGCGAAGGGGACGGCGCAGTTCGTCGCCTTCGATCAGATTGACAAGGCTCCCGAGGAGCGTGAGCGCGGCATCACCATCGCCACGGCGCACGTGGAGTACTCGACGGCCAAGCGCCACTACGCGCACGTCGACTGCCCCGGCCACGCTGACTACGTCAAGAACATGATCACCGGCGCGGCGCAGATGGACGGCGCCATTCTGGTCGTCTCCGCCGCGGATGGCCCCATGCCGCAGACGCGCGAGCACATCCTGCTGGCCCGTCAGGTCGGCGTCCCCTACATCGTGGTGGCGTTGAATAAGGTCGACATGGTCGACGATCCCGAACTGCTCGATCTGGTCGAGCTGGAAGTGCGCGAGCTGCTCTCCAGCTATGAGTTCCCCGGCGACGAGATCCCGATGATCCGCCTCTCCGCGCTCAAGGCGCTCGAGAGCGGCAACCCCAATGATGAGTGGGGCAAGAAGATCATGGAGCTGATGGACGCGGTCGACAACTACATTCCGCTGCCGCAGCGCTCCGTCGACAAGGACTTCCTGATGCCGGTGGAGGATATTTTCTCCATCTCCGGCCGGGGCACCGTCGTCACCGGCCGCATTGAGCGCGGCAAGGTGAAGGTGGGCGAGGAAGTGGAGATCGTCGGGCTCCGTCCGACACAGAAGAAGGTGGTTACCGGCGTGGAGATGTTCCGCAAGCTGCTCGACGAGGGCGTGGCGGGCGACAACGTCGGACTGCTGCTCCGCGGGACCGAGCGCAAAGACGTCGAGCGCGGGCAGGTCTGTGCCAAACCGGGATCGATCACGCCGCACACGAAGTTCAAGGCCGAGGTCTATATCCTGACTAAGGAAGAGGGCGGCCGTCACACGCCGTTCTTCAATGGCTATCGTCCGCAGTTCTACTTCCGCACGACTGACGTCACCGGCACGGCGCAACTGCCGGACGGTGCCGAGATGGTCATGCCTGGCGACAATACCTCGCTGACCATTCAGCTCATCGCGCCGATCGCCATGGAGAAGGGCCTCCGCTTCGCGATCCGCGAGGGCGGCCGCACGGTCGGCGCCGGAACGGTGACGGACATCATCGAGTAGGCGACGAACCATGATCAACGAAAAAATCCGCATCCGACTCAAGGCATACGACTACCGGGTCCTCGATCAATCGACTTCGGAGATCGTCGACACGGCCAAACGCACTGGCGCAAGAGTGGCGGGACCGATCACGCTGCCGACGCAGGTATCGCGCTACACCGTCCTGCGCAGCCCGCATGTGGACAAGAAGTCGCGGGAACAGTTTGAGATGCGGACGCACAAGCGGCTGCTCGACATTCTCGAGCCGACGACGCAGACCGTCGACGCGCTTATGAAACTCGAGCTCCCCGCGGGTGTGGATGTGGAGATCAAGGCATTCGGAAAATGAACATCTCGCGCGCAGCGCGAGTGTTCCTCTTGAGGAACGAAGCGACGAAGGATTTCACAGCGTAAGTACGAAGCGGATCCCTCGCCGTCTATGCGGCTCGGGATGACAAAGACGCAGGTGAACGAAATGGCAATCGAAGGAATCATCGGCAAGAAGGTCGGAATGACCCAGGTATTCGCCGAGGACGGTGCGCTCGTCCCGGTGACGGTCATTCAGGCCGGCCCTTGCCTCGTGGTGCAGAAAAAGACCGCTGACAAGGACGGCTACGACGCCGTGCAGGTCGGCCTGGTGGAGAAGATCTCCAGCCGCCGGGTCACCGGTGCCATGCGCGGACACTTCGAAAAGGCTGGCATTCCGCCGCTGCGCACGCTGGTGGAGTTCCCCTATGACGGCGAAGCGAACGTCGGCGACAAAGTGCAGGTCGACATGTTCAAGGCGGGTGACGCGATCGATGTGATCGGCCGCTCGAAAGGCAAAGGCTTCCAGGGCGTGGTCAAGCGGCATCACTTCCGTGGCGGCGGCGCCACGCACGGATCGATGTTCCATCGCGCGCCGGGATCGATCGGCGCCTCGGCCTTCCCCTCGCGCGTACTCAAAGGGATGCGCATGGGCGGGCGGATGGGGGGCGATCAGGTCACGGTGAAGAACCTCCGCGTGGCCAAGGTCGACGCTGAGAACAATCTCCTTTACGTGCGCGGAGCAGTTCCGGGCGGGCGCAACGGCCTGGTGGTCGTGCGCTTCTCGCAGAACGGGAAGCGAGGTCAATAGCCATGCCCAAGGTTGATGTGAAGGACTGGAACAACAAGAAGGTCGGCTCGGTGGACCTGCCGGAAGAGATCTTCGCCTATCCGTACAAGGAGCACCTCATTCACGAGGCAGTGCGCAACTATCTGGCGTCGCTCCGCCAGGGAACGCACAAGGTGAAGAATCGCTCGGAAGTCAGCGGCTCGGGCAAGAAACCGTTCCGCCAGAAGGGCACAGGGCGAGCGCGGCAGGGCGGCAATCGCCCGCCGATTCATCGGCACGGCGGCACCGTGTTCGGCCCCGTTCCTCGCGATCACTCCTACAAGATGAACGCGAAGGAGAAGAAGAACGCGCTGAAGTCGGCCCTCTCGCAGCGCCTCAAGGAAGGGAAAATCGTTCTTCTCAGCGATCTCGCGGTGGACGAGCCGAAGACCAAGGCCCTCGCGCAGAAAGTCACGAAGATCGGCGTCGAAGGGAAGGCGCTCCTCGTCGATTCCTTCGAGAACACCAATCTCGCGCTGGCGGCGCGGAACAATCCAAAGCTGCAGCTCGTGGACCCGCTGCACGTCAACGTCTACGACGTGGTCAATAGCCGCTACATCGTGCTCAGCCAGGATGCGCTGCAGCGCCTGATGGAGGCTCTCAAGCCATGAACGCGAATCAGATCATCCGCCGGCCGCTGGTGACCGAGAAGAGCACGCTGATGCGCGAGGCAGGCGCGAACGTCATCGCCTTCGAAGTCGATCCAAAAGCGAACAAGATCGAAGTCAAGCACGCCGTAGAGAAGCTTTTCAAGGTGAAAGTCGACGAAGTGCGCCTCTTCAACGTGCGCGGAAAAGTGAAGCGAATGGGCCGCTCCTTCGGCAAGCGCCGCGACTGGCGCAAGGCCTATGTGCGGTTGAAAGAGGGAGAAAAGGCTCCTGACTTTATTGAAGGGTCATGACCGAGTGACTCAGGACTTACGAACATGCCACTAAAAACATACAAGCCGACAAGCCCGGGCATCCGGTTCCAGACGCACCTGTCGTTCGACGACATCACGCGCAAGGAACCGGCGAAGAAGCTGACCAGGGGGAAGCCGAAGACGGGCGGCCGCAACAACCGCGGCCGCGTGACCTCGCGCTTCATCGGTGGCGGGCACAAGCAGCGCTACCGGCAGATCGATTTCCGGCGCGACAAGCGCGGCATTCCGGCGACGGTCGCCTCGATCGAGTACGACCCCAATCGCAGCGCGCGCATCGCCCTGCTGCACTATCGTGACGGCGAAAAGAGCTACATCCTCGCGCCGGACGGCCTGCAGGTCGGTGCCACGGTGGCCGCGGGCCCCGACGTCGACATCCTCGTCGGCAATGCGCTTCCGCTTTCCGCCATCCCCCTCGGCACGATGATCCACAACATCGAGCTGAAGGAAGGAAAGGGCGGACAGATGGCGCGCTCCGCGGGAACGAGCGCGCAGCTCATGGCGCGCGAAGGCGAGTGGGCCACACTGCGCCTCCCTTCGGGCGAGATGCGCAAGGTCCACAACCGCTGCTACGCGACCATCGGGCAGGTCGGCAATCTGGAGCACGAGAACGTGTCGATCGGCAAGGCGGGTCGCAAACGCCATCTGGGGAAGATGCCGCACAACCGCGGCGTGTCGATGAATCCGGTCGATCATCCGCTCGGCGGCGGCGAAGGAAAGACGTCCGGTGGACGGCATCCGGTCAGCCCGTGGGGGCAGCCGGCCAAGGGATACAAGACGCGGCGCAACAAACGAACGACGAAGTTCATCGTGAAACGGAGAACCAAGTAACGATGAAGGATGAACGATGAACGATGAACAGGACCGTGAACGATGACGTTCATCGTTCATCGTTCATCGTTCATCGTTCGGAGAGACAAATGACGAGATCACTGAAGAAAGGTCCTTTCATAGACGCCCATCTGCAAAAGAAGGTGGAGACAATGAATCGCGAGCGCGAGAAGAAGGTCATCAAGACCTGGTCGCGCCGATCGACCATCATTCCGGACATGGTCGGCCACACGCTGGCGGTGCACAACGGCCGCAAGTTCGTGCCGGTTTACATCTCCGAGAACATGGTTGGCCACAAGCTCGGCGAGTTCGCGCTGACCCGCACCTTTAAAGGCCACAGCGGCAAGAAGGTGGAGAAGGTGGTCAAGCCGGCCGGTGCGCCGGGCGCTGCCGCTGCACCGGGCACGGCCGCGACACCGTCTGCTCCGGCGCCGAAGGCGTAAAGGGGATCGAGATGGAAGCGACGGCAACACTGAAGTATCTGAAAGGATCGCCGCAGAAGGTCCGCCTGGTGGCGGATCTGGTCCGCGGGAAGAAAGTCGACGAGGCGCTGAGCATTCTCCGCTTCACCACGCGGACGTGTGCCAGGGACCTGGAAAAGCTCCTGCGCTCGGCGATCTCCAATGCCGAAAATGTGGAGGGGGGCGTCGACACGGACGAGTTGGTGGTCTCGAAGATCTACGTCAACGAGGGACCGCGCGAGAAGCGGATTCAGCCGGCACCGATGGGCCGTGCCTATCGCATCCAGAAGCGAAAGGCGCACGTGACGGTCCATGTCTCGGATGAAGTGAAAGCGGTCAACGAGCGGAGTGGTGGCAACGAAACGCAAAAGGCTTCACCGCGCGGCGCGCGCGCGGGGAAATAACGGAGGCAAGCTTGGGCCAGAAGGTCAACCCGTACGGATTTCGGCTCGGATTCAACAAAACGTGGCATTCCCGTTGGTACGCGTCGAAGGGCTACGCGGAGACGCTCCATCGCGATCTGAAGCTTCGCGGTGATCTGAAGGGGCGCCTCTCGCATGCCGGTGTGTCCGAGATCGACATCGAGCGCACGGCCAATAAGATGCGCATCAACATCTACACTTCGCGTCCGGGCATCATCATCGGCCGCAAAGGCGCCGAGGTGGACAAACTCCGCGACGAGCTGCAGAAGCTGGTCAACGGTGAGGTGTATATCAACATCCAGGAGATCCAGCGTCCGGAGCTCGACGCGCAGCTCGTGTCGGAGAACATCGCCACGCAGCTCGAGCGCCGCATTGCCTTCCGCCGGGCGATGAAGAAAGCCATGGAAAGCGCCTTCCGTTTCGGCGCGAAGGGAATCAAGGTGCGCGTCGCCGGACGGCTGAACGGCGCGGAGATCGCCCGTTCGGAGTGGTATCAGGACGGACGGCTTCCCCTGCACACGCTGAAGGCCGACATCGATTACGGCCAGGCCGTGGCCAACACGACGTACGGCGTCATCGGGGTGAAGGTGTGGATTTACAAGGGTGAGATGGCGAAGACGAGGAGCCGGAGGAGACCGACGTAGAGTTGAGGCGCTAGGTGTTAGGCGTTAGGAGATGAAGTACCACGTAGCGCCCAACGCCTGATACCTAACGCCCGGGAGAAACGACATCATGATGATGCCGAAGAAGGTCAAGTTCAGAAAACAGCAGCGCGGACGGCGGCGCGGCCTGGCAACGCGCGGGCAGAAGATCTCGTTCGGAGATTACGGCCTGCAGGCGTTGGAGCCGGGCTGGATCACCGCGCGGCAGATCGAGGCGGGCCGCATCGCCATGACCCGTCACGTGAAGCGCGGCGGAAAGATTTGGATTCGTATCTTTCCCGACAAGCCGGTGACCAAGAAGCCGCTGGAGACGCGCATGGGGAAAGGGAAAGGGGCGCCTGAGGAGTGGGTGGCGGTGGTCAAGCCGGCGCGGATCCTCTACGAGATGGAGGGCGTCACGCAGGAGGTCGCCCAAGAGGCGTTCCGCCTGGCGGCGTCGAAGCTGCCGATCAAGACGCGCTTCGTCAGCCGCCAGATGATGGAAGGTGGTGCGGGATGAAATCGAACCCCACGCCGCAATTGCGTGAGAAAAGTGTCGACGAACTGATAACGCGGGAGCGCGAGCTGACCGAGCAGCTCTTCAAGCTGCGCTTTCAGCGCGCCACAGGCCGCATCGAGAGCCCGGCGAAGATGGGCCAGGTGCGGCGGGAGATCGCGCGGATCAAGACTCTGTTGAACGAAAAGGCGAGAGCGTAGTCATGGCAGAACGGGTTAAGAAAGAAAACAAGCGCACCAAGGTTGGCGTCGTGGTCTCCACCAAGATGCAGAAGACCGTGGTGGTCGCGGTCGAGAATCTGGTCGAGCACGGGATGTATCAGAAGTACGTGAAGCGTACGAGCAAGTTCCTCGCGCACAACGAGACGCCGGACCTCAACGTCGGCGATCGCGTTCTGATCGAGGAAACCCGGCCGCTGTCCAAGCGGAAACGGTGGAGCGTGCGCGAGGTGTTGGAGAAGGCAAGCTAGCGCAGGAGTGAACCATGATTCAGATGCGAACAATTTTGAATGTCGCCGACAACACTGGCGCGAAGAAGATCGCCGCGATCAAGATGATCGGCGGTTCCACCGCGGGTCGATACGCCGGCATCGGCGACGTGATCACCGCGTCGGTGAAGGAAGCATCCCCCGACGGCACGGTCAAGAAGGGCGCCGTGGTGAAGGCGGTCATTGTCCGCACGGTCAAGGAGCTTCGCCGGCGCGACGGCTCCTACATCAAGTTCGACGATAACGCGGCGGTGTTGATCAACGATCAGAACGAGCCGGTGGGGACGCGCGTTTTCGGCCCGGTCGCCCGCGAGCTGCGCGAGCGGAAGTTCATGAAGATCATTTCCCTGGCGCCAGAGGTCATCTGACATGTACGCAGGAACGAGAAAACAGAAGGAGCAGCCGCGGCAGAAGCCGCACGTCCGCAAGGGCGACACGGTCGTGGTGCTGGCGGGAAAGGATCGCGGGAAGCAGGCCAAGGTCCTCCGGGTGATCCCCTCGAAAGGCAGAGCGGTCGTGGAGCGGGTGAACATGTTCAAGCGGCACACGCGGCCGAATCCGCAGAAGAACATTAAGGGCGGCATTCTGGAGCGCGAGGCGCCGATCAGGCTCTCCAATCTTCAGGTGATCTGCCCGAGCTGCAACCAGCCGACGCGAACCGGATCGCATCGCACCACCGAGGGGGCGAAGCGATTCTGCAAGAAGTGCGAAACGGAAATGTAAGGACTCAGGACTGACGAAAATGGCAGCAAGACTCAAAGCGAAATACACGACCGAAGTTCGGAAGAAGATTCAGGACGAGTTCGGCATCAAGAACGTGATGGCCGTGCCGAAGGTCGAAAAGATCGTCCTGAACATGGGCATCGGGGAAGCGATCCAGAACATGAAGGTCCTGGACAGCGCCGCCGAGGAGCTCGCCCAGGTCGCCGGGCAGAAGCCGGTGATCACCCGCGCGCGGAAGTCGATCGCCAGCTTCAAGCTGCGCGCCGGCGTTCCCATCGGCACGATGGTCACCCTGCGCGGCGAGAAGATGTACGAGTTTCTCGACCGCCTGATCAGCATCGCCCTGCCGCGCGTGCGCGACTTTCGCGGCGTGCCGACGAAGTCGTTCGACGGCCGCGGCAACTACACCATCGGCATCCGCGACCACTTCATCTTCCCGGAGATCGACGTGGCCAAGGTCGACAAGTCGAAGGGCATGAACATCACCATCGTCACCACGGCGAAAAACGACGAGCAGGCCCGGTTCCTATTGCAGGCGCTGGGAATGCCGTTTGGCGCTCGATAGAAGGAACATCCATGGCAAGAACGGCAATGATCGTCAAGGCGGAGCGGAAACCGAAGTTCATGACCCGCAAGAAAAACCGCTGCAAGGTTTGCGGCCGCGCGCGCGGCTTCCTGCGAAAGTTTCGACTCTGCCGCATTTGTTTCCGGCAACTCTCGCTCGGGGGCTACATCCCCGGGGTGACCAAGGCAAGTTGGTAGGAGTCACAGAATGACCATGACAGACCCCGTGGCAGACATGCTCACGCGAATCCGGAACGGGATTCAATCGCATCACGATCGCGTGGAGATTCCGGCATCGAAGCTCAAAGTGGAGATCGCCAGAATCCTCAAGAGCGAGGGATTCATCCGCAACTACGCGCTGGTCAACAAGGAAGCCACGCAGGCGGTCCTGCGCGTCGATCTGAAGTACGCGCCGGGAGGCGAGCCGGTCATCCACGGCATCGAGCGCATCTCGCGCCCCGGCCGGCGAATCTATCGCGCCAAACAGGAAATTCCCCGGGTCCTCGGCGGACTCGGGCTGGCCATCGTCTCGACCTCCAAGGGTGTGCTCTCGGGTGCCGAGGCCGCTCGGACGGGAATCGGAGGCGAGGTCCTCTGCGAGGTCTGGTAAGGAGAACCGATGTCGCGCATTGGGAAGAAACCGATTCCGCTGCCGAAAGGCGTGGAAGTGAAAAAGGAAGGGAACAGCGTGACGGTCAAAGGACCGAAGGGGCTGCTTTCCACCGCGATCGTTCCCGGCATCGAGGTCAAGGTCGAGAACAACATCGTCTCGTTCAGCCGGCGGGATGACGAGGGGAAGACCCGCGCCGCGCACGGCCTGATGCGCGCGCTGGTGGCTTGCAACGTTCTCGGCGTGACCCAGGGCTTCAAGAAAGAACTCGATATCGTGGGCGTCGGCTACCGCGCCGAAGTGAAGGGGAAGGAAGTGGTCTTCCAGTTGGGATACTCCCATCCGGTCCGCTTCCCGATTCCGAAAG
Organism: Thermoanaerobaculia bacterium; assembly: GCA_041483175.1. Lineage (GTDB taxonomy): Bacteria > Acidobacteriota > Thermoanaerobaculia > Gp7-AA8 > Gp7-AA8 > Gp7-AA10. Next base: position 10,115 of record JBGPFD010000063.1, read on the forward strand.
GGATCGACGTCACGGTGGACGGCAAGAGCGGACACATCATCATCACCGGAATCGACAAGCAGAAAGTTGGGCAGACGGCGGCCGAGATTCGCTCGCTCCGCGAGCCGGATCCTTACAAGGGGAAGGGCATCAAGTACAGCGATGAAGTAATTCGTCGCAAGGCCGGTAAGGCGGCAGGGAAGTAATCATGGACAGGGCCAGAGAACGACGGGAATCGCGCAACCGGATCCGCGAGCGGATCCGCCGCAAGGTCAGCGGCACGGCGGAGCGGCCGCGGCTCGCGGTGAAGAAGAGCCTCAAGCACATCTACGCGCAGATCGTAGACGATGCCGCGGGACGGACCATCGCCGCCGCGTCGAGTCGCGACAAGGATGCGGCCTCCAAGGGCGCCAACGCCGCCGCGGCGAAAGCCGTCGGCGTGCTGATCGCGAAGAAGGCGAAGGACAAAGGTGTCACCCGCGTGGTCTTCGACCGCGGCGGCTACCAGTATCACGGCAACATCAAAGCGCTCGCGGATGCCGCGCGCGAGAACGGTTTGGAATTCTAGGGGTTCGCCGCCAGCCGTCTGCCGTTCGCCGAGGCCGGCGGGCGGGTCGGTCAACGGCGAACGGTTAACGGCGAACGGTTAACGGCAAACGGAGAAACAGAATGCAGCGTCCAGGACAGGGGTCACAGCGCGGTGACCGTCGTAACGAAGAGAGATCCGAAAGCGGGATGATCGACAAGGTCGTCCACATCAACCGCGTGACGAAGGTCGTCAAGGGTGGCAAGAACTTCAGCTTCAGCGCGCTGGTCGTCGTCGGAGACGGAAAAGGACGCGTCGGTTTCGGATCGGGAAAAGCGAAGGAAGTTCCCGCGGCGATCAAGAAAGGAATCGAGATCGCCAAGAAGAACATGATCGCCATCTCCATGAGCGGGACGACGATTCCGCACGCGGCGATCGGCCACTACGGAGCAGGGAAAGTCCTGCTGAAGCCTGCCTCGGACGGTACGGGCGTCATCGCCGGCGGTCCGGTGCGGGCGATTCTCGAGTCGGCCGGGATCCAGAACATCCTCACCAAGTCGCTCGGCACTGCCAATCCGCACAACGTCGTCAAGGCCACCTTCGAGGCGCTCAAACAGCTTCGCAACGAGAACGAATACAAGAAGCTGCGCGGGCGCAACGGTGAGGAGAGCGAGGGAGGCCAGCCGTGAGCACAAAGAAAGTTGATTTGGCGAAGATGCTCCGCATCAGGCAGATTCACAGCGGGATCGGCTGCCCGCGCGAAATGCGCGAGACGTTGAAGGCTCTCGGCCTCGGGAAAATGCACAAGGTCTCGCAACGGCAGGACACGAGAGAGACGCGGGGGATGATTGCGAAGATCCCGCATCTTGTGGAAGTTGTCGCGAACGATGAACGATGAACGATGAGCGATGAACCGGATGAGCGGGAGTTCCGCGTTCATCCTTCATCGTTCATCGTTGTGAGGGAATCATGGAACTAGGACATCTCAAACCCAAGAAAGGCGCCAGGCACGCGAAGAAGCGCGTCGGCCGCGGGCCGGGCTCCGGCCACGGCAAGACTGCCGGGCGCGGCGAGAAGGGGCAGAAGTCGCGCTCCGGATTCCACCGCATGCTCGGATTCGAAGGCGGTCAGATGCCACTGCACCGGCGTCTCCCGAAGCGCGGCTTCACGAACATCTTCAAGAAGGAGATCGCCGTGGTGAATGTGTCGGAGCTCGAGCGCTTCGACAGCGGTGCAACGGTCGACGAGGCGGCGCTGCGCCAGGCGGGCCTGATCCGCGGCCGCGCCGACGGCATCAAGATCCTCGGCGACGGCAAGCTCACGAAGAAGCTCACCGTCCACGCCAACAAATTCTCTGAGGCCGCACGGCGTCAGATCGAAGCGGTTGGGGGAACCTGCCAGGAGACTCAGGAGTGAATTTCGTCGAGACCGTTCGCAACATCTGGGCAATCGAGGACCTGCGGAAGCGGGTGGCCTACACGTTCGGTCTGCTGGCCGTCTACCGGCTCGGCGCGCACATTCCGACGCCCGGCATCGATCCCGTCGCGCTGTCGGAATTCTTCAAGGCCCTCCAGGGCGGCGTGTTCGGATTCCTCGATCTCTTCTCCGGCGGCGCGCTGCGCCGGCTGTCGGTGTTCGCTCTCGGCATCATGCCGTACATCTCGGCGTCGATCATTCTCCAACTTCTCACCGTCGTCTGGCCGTACCTCGAGAAGCTGTCGAAGGAAGGCGAGATGGGGCGGCGGAAGATCAACCAGTACACCCGCTATGGCACCATCGCTCTGTCGATCGTCCAGTCTCTCGGCGTTGCCTTCTGGCTGAAAGCGCAGACGTCGCCCGGTGGCGCGCCACTCGTTCCGCCCAACGTGCAGGACAGTTTCTGGGGCCTCGGCTTCCCCATCATGACCGTGCTCACGCTGACCACCGGGACGGCGTTCATCATGTGGCTCGGCGAGCAGATCTCCGAACGCGGCATCGGCAACGGCATCTCGCTGATCATCTTCGGCGGCATCGTGGTGAACCTGCCGCATGCCTCGTTCGGCTTGATCGAAGACATCCGCACCGGGCAGCGCAATCTCTTCGCCATGCTTTTCCTGGTGGTCTTCATGGTCGCCGTGGTGGCCTTCGTCGTGTTCATGGAGCGCGCGCAGCGCCGCATTCCGGTTCAGTACGCAAAGCGCGTCGTCGGCCGAAAGGTCTATGGCGGATCGAACACTTACCTGCCGCTGCGCGTGAACACCGCCGGCGTCATTCCGCCGATCTTTGCCTCGTCCATTCTGGTGATCCCGCAGACGCTCGCGCAGATGATCAAGACCCCGTGGGCGGCGGCGATCGGCAATCAGATGAGAGTCGGCGAGCCGCTGTACTACCTGCTGCAGTTCGTGGGGATCATCTTCTTCGGCTTCTTCTACACCTCGATCATTTTCAATCCGGTCGACACGGCCGACAACATGCGCAAGTACGGCGGTTTCATCCCGGGCATTCGGCCGGGGAAGAAGACTTCGGACTACATCGACCGCGTGCTGACGCGCATCACCTTCATCGGCTCGATCTACCTCGCGGCGGTCTGTCTGCTGCCGGAGTTCCTGATCACCGGCATCCACGTGGCGCAGTTGCCGTTCGGGATGGGAGCGTCGCTCGACCGATTCCTGCCGGTGTGGTTCACCGAGGGCATGGGCTTCAATTTCTATTTCGGCGGCACGTCGCTGCTGATCGTCGTCGGCGTGGCCATGGACACTATCCAGCAGGTCGAGTCGCAACTGGTCATGCGCCATTACGACGGGTTCATGAAACGGGGACGTATTCGCGGGCGAAGAGGCTGAGACGGAGTGAAACTGATTTTCATCGGACCGCCCGGCAGTGGGAAAGGGACGCAAGCGAAGCGGCTGGCGAGCCGCCTCGGCGTTCCGCACATCTCGACCGGCGACATGCTTCGCGAAGCGATCGCCGACAAGACCGAGCTGGGCAAGAAGGCGGCGCCCGTGGTCGCCTCGGGCGGGCTCGTTTCGGACGATCTGATGGTCGGCATCATCCGCGACCGGCTGGCAAAGGCGGACGCGAAGAGGGGCTTCATCCTCGACGGCTATCCGCGCACGGTGATCCAGGCGGAAAAGCTCGACGCATTGCTCGGGAATGGCTCAGGGAGCCTCTGCGTTCTGCAACTACTGGTCCCTGATGACGTTATCGTGAAACGGATCGCGCTCCGGCGATCGTGTCCTGGATGCGGAGCGATCTACCATCTCGAATCAGCTCCTCCTGCCAACGATAACGTGTGTGATCGTTGCGGTGCGGAGCTCGTTACGCGTCCCGACGATAACGAGCAGGCGGTGCGCAAGCGGCTGGAAGCGTTTCACAGGCAGACGCTTCCGGTGGCCACGTTTTACAGAACGAAGAGCGTCTTGCGCGAAGTCGACGGGGTCGGTCCCGCCGATGAGATCTTTGAACGAATCGAAAGGTCTTTGTCCTAGATGCTGGACCGGATGAAAGGACCGATTCTGAAGAGCGGCGAGGAGATCGCCGTGATGGATCGCGCCAACCGCGTGGTGGTGGAGATCCTGGAGATCCTGCGCACGATGATCGAGCCGGGAGTGACCACGGGGCAGCTCAATGCGGTCGCGGAGCAGGAACTGGCCAGGCGCGGCGCGAAATCGCCGTTCAAGGACTACGCGCCGCTGGGCCTGCCGCCGTATCCGGCGGTGCTCTGCGCTTCGGTCAACGACGTCATCGTGCACGGCATCCCCAATCGGGCGAAACTGCAGGAGGGAGACGTCGTCGGCCTCGATTTCGGCGCGATCCTCGACGGATTTGTCGGCGACGCGGCGATTACGGTGGCCGTGGAAAAGGCTTCGACGCGCGCTGAGGAGCTGCTCCGCACGACGCGCGAGTGCCTGGATCTGGCCATCGAGCAGATGGTTCCGGGCAAGCACTTGGGCGACATCGGCGCGGCAGTTCAGGAACATGCCGAGTCGCGCGGCTTCCACGTGATCCGTAATTTCGTCGGACATGGAATCGGACGCCGCATGCATGAGGATCCGCAGGTCTACAACTACGGTAAATGGGGACGGGGGATCGAGCTGCGCGAGGGGATGGTCCTGGCCATCGAGCCGATGCTTTGCGATGTCGGCCCGAAGCTGCGTCAACGGGTGGAACGGGCCGGCAACAACGGCGCCGTCGAGGACGTTCGCACCGACAACGACCGCTGGACCGCGCGCACTCTCGACGGAACGCTCGCGGCGCATTTTGAGAATTCGGTGGCCATCACCAAGGATGGGCCGCTGGTACTAGGAAAGTGAAAGGGATGCCGAAGGAAGAAGCGATTGAAGTGACGGGAACCGTGCTGGAAACATTGCCGAACGCGATGTTCCACGTCGAGCTGGAGAACAAACACAAAGTGCTTGCACACATCTCCGGCAAGATGCGAAAGCACTTCATCCGCATTCTTCCGGGAGACAGGGTTCTGGTGGAGCTCTCGCCGTACGATTTGACGCGAGGGCGGATTACGTATCGATACAAGTAGCTCAGAGCTCCAAGCTCGCAGCTCTCAGGGAGAGCGGCGGGCCTGAGAGCTGAGAGCTGAAAGCTATGAAAGTTCGTTCATCCGTAAAGAAAATCTGCAGCAAGTGCAAGATCGTCCGGCGGCAGGGTGTCGTCCGGATCATTTGCGTGATTCCGAAGCACAAACAGAGGCAGGGCTAATCGCATGGCACGAATCGCAGGCGTGGATCTTCCGCTCAACAAGCGTGTGGAGATCGGTCTCACGTACATCTATGGCATCGGCCGTTCGCGTTCCAATCGCATCCTGAAAACGGCGGGCGTGAACCGCGAGACACGCGTGAAGGACCTCAGCGAAGATGATGTGCGCAAAATCCGGCAGATCATCACCGATGAGGGGAAGGTCGAGGGCGACCTGCGCAAGGACGTCGGCCTCGACATCAAGCGGTTGATGGAGATCAACTGCTACCGTGGCATGCGACACCGCCGCGGTCTGCCGGTGCGCGGCCAGCGCACGCACACCAACGCGCGTACTCGCAAGGGCCCGCGCAAGGGAGCGATCGCCGGCAAGAAGAAGGCAACAAAGAAGTGAGGGGAGCGCCGCGACAGCGGCGCGGACACTCATCCTGAGCGAAGCGAAGATCTAAGGGACGATAGAAATGGCGACAGCAAGAGCACCAAGACAGGGCGCCCGTCGCGCCGGAACGAAGAAGAAAGAAAAGAAGAACGTGCCGCACGGGGTGGCATCGATCGCCGCGACGTTCAACAACACGATCGTGGCCATCACCGATCCGGTGGGGAACGTGCTCGCATGGTCGAGCGCCGGACGCATCGGATTCAAGGGCTCGCGCAAGGGCACTCCGTTCGCGGCGCAGGTCGCGGCGCAGAATGCCGCGCAGCTCGCCCAGGAGCACGGCGTGCGCACCATCGACGTGAAGGTCAAGGGGCCGGGAGCGGGACGCGAGTCCGCCATCCGCGCCCTGGCGGCGAGCGGTCTCGACATCAAGTCCATCAAGGACGTGACGCCGATTCCGCACAACGGGTGCCGGCCGCCGAAGAGACGCAGGGTGTAGTGAAGGCGC
>JBGPFD010000064.1:0-15974 GCA_041483175.1 Thermoanaerobaculia bacterium
ACTGAACTACCAGATCACCAAGAAAATCCCGCTCATCTACTACGCCACGCACTCGGCGTTCGAGCAGACCAACGTCGATTTGAACTTCATCCCCGAGGGCGTGGGCGCGTTTGCCGAACCGACGCGCAACAGGATGGTGATCCCCATCGATACCACCGATGAGAAGCTGCTACAGCTCATCCAGCACGAACTGACGCACATCTTCGAGTACGAGATCCGGTTTCAGGGGAGGCTGGGCAAGGAGGTCACGGCCAATCCGCCGACGTGGTTGATGGAGGGGCTGGCCTCGTACATGGGGCAGGACGAGGACAACAAGGACCGCATGGTGCTGCGCGACGCGGTGGTCAACGATCAGATCCCGCCGATCAGCCGCGCGCAGGGCGGCGGCTATTTTGCCTACCGCTTCGGGCATGCAGTGTTCAAGTACATCCAGCAGCAGTACGGATGGGGGGGGCTCCGCGATTTCATCTACGAATACCGCAACACGCTTGGGAACTCCGTCGACAGGGCCCTCAAGCGCGCGTTCGACGTCACTCCCGATGAATTCGACAGCCGCTTCCGCACCTGGCTGCGCAAGCAGTATCTGCCGGCGCTGGTGGCCAAAGGCGAGCCCCAGGAGTACGGCGACCCGTTCAAGATCAATCCCAATCTGGAGAGCGAGGAAATCTCGCCCATCCCGTCGCCCTCCGGCGATCTGCTCGCGGCGTTCACCACCTACAAGGAAGACGTCGACGTGGTGCTGTTCAACATTCCGGAGCGGAAGCTGCTGCGGAACCTGACCAGCGGCTACACCACGCGCTACGAGTACGCCATCGCCCAGATGCTCACCGTCGGGCCGGTGATGGGACGGGACATCGGCTTCTCGCCGACCGGCGACCAGATCGCGCTCTTCGCCAAGAAGGAGCGCGGGCGTAATCTGCTGCTGATCAATGCGCTGAGCGGGGCCATCGAGCGCTCCGTGCCGCTGAAGCCGGAGCAGGAACTCAGCCCGTCGTACTCGCCGGACGAAAGCAAGATTGCCTTCTCCGGATTCATTGGCAATCAACCCGACATTTTTCTGTACGACATCGCCACCGGGCAGGTCACCAACCTCACCAACGACAAGTTCTTCGACGGCGCGCCGGTCTTCTCGCCGGACGGAAAATGGCTGGTCTACTCCTCGGTGGTCAACGGTTACTCGAAGCTCATCAAATTGAACGTGGCCAATCCGACGGAGCGCTACCAGCTCACGACCGGCAACTGGAACGACGTGGACTCCTGGTTTTCGCCGGATGGAAAACGGATTTTCTTCGCCTCCGACAAGCAGACCGGCCGCAACATCGAGAAGGCGGCGGAGATCCTGGAAAACGCCGAGGATAAGGCGAAGCGGGGAGGAAAAACCTCGCCGTCCGATCCGGCCAACTTCGCCGCCTACAACATCTATTCGCTGAATCTGGAGAACGGCGACCTGCTGCAATACACCGACGTGGTCGGCGGCTGCTTCACGCCGATCGTGTTCATCGGACAGAACAACCGCGAGCGGATGGTGTTCGCGTCGTACTACAAGCGGCGATGGCAGCTTTACTCGACGACGACCGACAAGCCACTGCACGCCGCGGAAAAGACCACCCACCCTTCCGCGCCGCTGCTGGCCGAGAACCGGCAGTTGTTCCAGCCGCCCGTGGAGGTGACCATCGACGAGGAGAAGATCGAGAAGCCGCGGGGCTTCAAGCTGTTCGTCGACGACGTCGAAGTGAACGCCGGCATTACGTCCGATCAGCTTCTGGTGTCACGCTCGACGATCTACATGAGCGACATGCTCGGGAATCGCCGCTTCATCGCCTCGCTCGATTCTGTTTCGTCGTTCTCAAACTTCGATTTCCTCTACTTCGATCTGCAGCACCGCACCAACTGGGGCGTGCGCGTGTTCGACGCGCGCTCGTTTTATGTCACGCCGACTGACGTGACCGGGACTCTGTTGGAGCGGCATCAGCTCTACAGAGAAACCGGCGCCATGGGCATTGTCAGCTACCCGTTCGATCGCTATCACCGGATCGACGGAGGCTTCGGATACGAGAACCGCAGCTACACGCTTCCGGGCACTGACGCAATCACCGGGGAAGTCAAATCATTCAATTTCCAGGACTCGTTCCCGATCGCCAGCACCACGTTCAGCGGCGACACGGCGATCTTCAAGCAGTTCGGGCCGATCTCCGGCCACCGGTACGAGCTGACCACCTCCTTCGCTCCCGACATCAAGCGAGGCGGCACGCTGAGCAACGACTACTCGATCGATGCGCGCCAGTATCTGCAGGTCACCTCGCGCAGTCTGCTGGCGGCGCGCCTGTTCGTCGGCTACTCGCGCGGAAACGTTCCGAACTTCTACTACTTCGGCGGGCTGAACACCCTCCGCGGATACGACTTCCGCTCGATCATCGGCAATCAGGCGGCATTCGCCAACTTCGAATTCCGTTTCCCGCTGATCGATCTTCTGGCCACGCCGATTCTCGCTTTTCGGCAGGTCCGCGGGAACCTCTTCTTCGACATCGGTGGCGCCAAGTTCAACGGACAGCCGTGCACGTTCCGCACGAACGGTCGTCTGGCGCACATCGGTGAGGATCCGACCGCGTGCGGCGCCGCGTCCGCCGGCTACGGCTTTTCGTTCAACTTCCTCGGACTCGAACTGCACTGGGACTTCGCCCGGCGGATGGATCTGAAGCAGACCTACGGGAAAGTGCGGACGGAGTTCTGGATCGGGGAAACGTTCTGATGTGCAGTTTATCCCTCGCTGTCTGCGCGGCTCGAGATAAACCGAGCAGCCGCCCGTAGATTGCGCCGGCGAGCCACGATCATCTGGCGCGGGAACTTCACCAGCGAGCGCTCCTGCATCATCAGCCCGACGCGCACGCCCGGTTTTTGCGAGAATGGTGCTGCTTGGTGCGCGACTGGTGGCGCTCGCTCGAGCGCGCTCCCGAATCGCTCTCGCCGCGGCAGCGGCTGGCGGTGATCGCGGCGACCGTCGCGGCGGCCGTCAGTCGCATCTTTGCTCTGGCGCGGACGCCATGGGACTGGGACGAGCTGTTGTTCATGCAGGCGCTCGACCATTTCGATGTCGCCAAACACCGGCCGCATCCGCCGGGGTTTCCGCTCTACATCCTGGCGGCGAAGGTGATCCGGAAATCCGGCATCGGCGATTTTCACGCGTTGCAGGTGCTCAGTCTGCTCGGCGCGGTGGTCATCGTCCCGGCGATGTTCTTTCTCTGCCGCGAGCTGCGCATGCGATTTTCCACGGCGCTTTCGGCGTCGCTTCTGCTCGCGTTCTTTCCAAACGTCTGGTTCTACGGCGGCGCGGCGTTCAGCGACGTGCCGGCGATGGTTCTCATCGTCACGTCCATCGCCCTACTCCTCGCCGGATGCCGTGACGGGCGCGCATATCTCGGCGGCGCGGTGCTCCTCGGCATTTCCGCCGGATTCCGGCCGCAGGCACTGCTGATCGGATGCACGCCGATGCTGATCGCCACCTGGTTTCAGTTGCGCAGGAGCATCGCCCGCGTGGCGATCGCCGTCGCCGCGATCGTGGCTATCGCCGCCATCAGCTATGGCGCGGCGGCCTGGCTCACGGGATGGACCCAATACCGCGAGGCGCTGGCGCTCCATCGCGACTACATCGCGCGCATCGACTCCTTTCGCTCGGCGGTGCGTCCTCCGCTCTGGCGTGTGTTCGATGATTTCTTCGTCATGCCGTACCACGCGCCGCCGATCAACGCGATCCTCGCTGTGCTGGCGTTGATCTCCACCGTGGCATCGCTTGTCAGGAGGCGGGCCGCGGTGCTGACGGCGTTGGCAGCCTTCGGACCGTTCTGCATTTTCGCCTGGCTGATCCTCGATCGCTTCAGCGCCAGCCGCTTCTCCATCGCCTACGCGCCGTTGATCGCCATCCTCGTGGCAGACGCTCTGGCGCTGATCTCCCGCCGCGCCGCGATCGAGCTGGCATGCAGCGGCGCGATCGTGGCCATGATGATCGTCTGGACGTGGCCGGCGCTGCGCGAAGTGCGCAGCGTTGCGCCGCCGGTCGCCGCCGTCGACTGGATTCGCAATCACGCTGATCCACGAGTGTCGGTCATCTATGTCGACATCAGAATGATTCCCTTTGCCGAGTGGTATCTGCCGGAGTATCGATTGCGTTTTCTCAGCGAATCGGCGCCGCCGGCCGGGTGGACGATCCGCCAGCCCGGCTATTACCTTCGCGAAGGAGGCAGTCCGGTTGCTCATGCGGAGAACTTCGTCCGGCCTTCCGGCCGGCTGTGGGACGTCGCACGGCGCCGGTACTTCGAAGTCTCTGTCAGGCCGATCGCTGAAGCGGTTGCATTTGGCGACGGTTGGTACAGCGAAGAAGGATCGGGCGCGCAGGCGTGGCGGTGGATGGGTGCACGCGCGCATGCGGCCCTGCCACCGATCAACGGAGACGCGTACCTGACGCTGGCCCTCTACGTACCGCTGGACGCGCTTCCATCACCCCCGGACGTCATCATCCGGCTCAACGGCGCGATCGTCGATCAGTTCCGCGCGAGCGCGAATCGCGTCGAGCGAAAGGTGGCCGTGCGCGCCCGAGGGGATACGACGAACGACCTGCTGATCGAGACCGACCGCGTCGTGACGCCGGCCGCGCAGCACCGCGGCGGCGATCGGCGCACGCTGGGGCTGCGGCTCAATTCGATCGGATGGATGCCCGCGCGCTGAGGCGACGCTACTTCAATTTGAATCGAATCGGCTGCGGCATCCAGGTCCGGACTCGTTTGCCATCCTTGATGCCGGGTGTGAAGCGCATGCCACGCAGGACGCGGATCGCTTCGTCTTCGAAACCGAACCGTGGGTCTCCGCGCAGCACTTTCACATCGAGGACCTTGCCGGTCTCGGAGACGAAGACCGTCAGAATGAGCGCCGCCTCGATCCCCTGGCGCATGGCCATCGGCGGATAGATGAGGTTCCACGCGCTGACCGGCTGAGGCCGGACGTCGAGCTGATCGAAGTCGACGACATCACCTTCGCGTACCGCGGGAGATTGCACCGGCGCAGAAACAGGAGTGGAAATCTGAGCCTGAACGGCCGCGGGCTGCGGCTGCAACGGAAGCGTCTGTGTCGGGGACCCGGCGGCGGTTTCCTGTCGCGCCGCGAGACGCCGTTCATCCAGCGCGGCAGCCGAAGGCGTCCGATCGTCGGCCACCTGCGCGGGCCGCTGCGGCGCGACGGACGCGATGAGGACGGGGGGAGACTGCGCCGGCGCCGATCTCGGTTTCTGCTGCTGCAGGTCTTTGTTGAATTGCGACTGCAGCTTTCCCATCTCTTCCTGCAGCTTCTGGTTCACCGCCGCCTCGAAGGCCTTCTTCTGTGCGGCGGGATCGATCGTCGCGGTTTGCGGCTCAGGGACCGCCGCGCCAGCGGCAGCCGGCTGCGGCACGATGGGCGGAATGGCGGGCGGAGGTGCCTTTTGCGAGGACGCGATTTGCGCCTTCGTCTTCGAAGTGGAGCCCTTCATCACGAACCACGCGCCGGTGCCGGTCACGGCGATGGCCACGGCGGCGGCGATCGGAAGGATCGATTTCTTTCCGCTCGATTTCGTTGCCGGAGCCGGAAGCGCCGGCAACGGTTTGGCGACGATCGCTTCGAGATACGGCACGACATTAGTCTTCGATTCCTTGTCGCGCTCGAGAGCTTCTCCCTCCATTTCTTTCTTCAGGAGCGTGCTCAGATAAAACGCGAGATTGAACGTCGTGGCAGAGTACTTCCCGCTGTTCGCCAGCGAGGCGAGCGCCTGCTTCATGGCGGCGACGGATTCGTATCGCCGCTCGGGATCGATGGTCAGTGATTTATCGAGAATCGCCCGGATGTCGTCGGGCAGCGGCTGGCCGCCGATCGTTCTCGCCGCGCGGACCGTCTGCCCGAACGCGCTGACGGCTGCCGCTTCAGGCGGCTCGTGTCCGGTGACCAGCAGGAAGAAGATTCCGCCGAGGGAGAAGACCTCGGAGGCTTTCGACGGCTCGGCCGAGTGCTGATATTCGGGGGAGAAGTAGCGGCCGATGGCGCTGCGGATTTTGGCGTCTTTCAGCGAGGCGATGAGGCCTTTGCCGAGCTGTTGCCCGGCCACGCGGATCTCGCCGTCGTCGGTAATCCAGACGAATTGCGGGAGAAGCGCGCCATGGGTCAGCCGGTTGGAGCCGTAGCGCAGCTCGCCGACGGTTTCGAGCGAAAGAGCGACTTTCTCGGCGATGAGAATCGCCTGGTCGATGGGGATCGGATTCGGCGTGATTCCCGATCCGCCGCGCGCGCGGTCGACGATGTGGCGGAGCGAGCGCCCGCCGCCGTATTCATGCGCCACGAATGGGACGCCGTCGATCACGTCGATGATCTGTCCCTTGACGAACGAGGTCCCGTCGAGCAGCGGCGCGATGGCGCGCGCATCCGCGACGTTGCGCAGCAGCGCTTCGCGATCGCCGCCAGTCAGCCTGCGCAGCGCCACCAGCGGACCGAGGTGGCGATCGTCAATGCGCGCCGCTCGCCAGGGGTCGCCAAGCGCGTCGCTCTCCAATTTCTTGAAGAGAACATACGGTCCGAATTGCTCGTACGATCGCATTTTGTCAGGCATGCCCTGAGTCCGGACATCCTTTTTTGTGGATCTAGGATAGTACCACGCCGTCACTTCGTTGCCGTGGGAGGAACGGCCGCGCGCTGATCGCGATACCACTGAATTTGATAACGCTGCACGTTACGGTTGTGCTCGGCGATGTTCGTGGAAAAGGCGTGCGAGCCGTCGTGCCGGGCGACGAAGTACAGGAAATCGGTTTTCGCCGGTGCGACGGCTGCCTGGAGCGCCGCCAGACCGGGGTTGGCGATCGGGCCGGGAGGGAGGTCGGCGAATCGGTAAGTGTTGTACGGCGAGTCGATCTGCATGTCGGCCTTGTGGATGTTCCCGTCCCAGCGATGGGCGAGCTTCAACGCATAGATGATCGTCGGATCGGCATCGAGCGCCATGTGGTGCCGCAGGCGGTTGACGTAGACCGAGGCGACCAGCGGCCGTTCCTGCGGGAGCTTCGCTTCCGACTCGACAATCGAGGCGAGGGTCACCGTCTGGTGCACGTTCAGTCCCGTGGTGATGTAGGCCATCTCGGCAACGAAATGCTTCTGGAAGTTCTGCACCATGGCCACTGCGATCGTTCGCGGCGGCGTGCCGGGGCTGAACTTGTACGTGTCAGGGAAGAGATATCCCTCCAGCGTGGCCGCCTGGGGATCGACATCGCGGATCGCCTCGGGATCGGCGGTGAGCTTGTCCCAGTCGTCCGGATGTCCGAAACCGTCTGCGGCGAAAAGCCGGCCGACGGCAAAGCGGTCGAGGCCCTCGCGGATGGTGACGCTCTTGAGGATCACATCGCCGCGAATGAGTTTTTCCACTACGTCCGCCGCGGAAATCGGACGCGAGAATTCGTAGATGCCCGCCTTGATCGACTCGCCGTGCCGGACGACTTTGATGTAGATCAGCGGAACGTACTCGTCGCGCAGGATTCCCTGCTCCTGCAGATGGCGAAGGATGGTCGCGGTCCGCTGCCCCTTGCGGACTTCGACATCGCGCACCGGCCCGGGAAATCCTTTGTAGGGGGAGGTGAGGGCACGCCAGAAGAAATAGCCGGCCCCGACGGCCAGCAGCACCGCGAAGAAGACGATGGTGAACAGGGACTGCAGGTACTTCATGCAGCCGCCGCGGCGCGCGGGACGGACTATGACGTCCTCCTGCTCTGTTCGTCGAGATAGGACTGCAGAATCACCGCTGCGGCAACCATATCGATGTCGCGTTGTGCGTCGCGCCGGCTCCGCCCGGCCTCGCGCATCCGTTCGGCGGCCTCCACAGTGGTGAGCGCCTCGTCCCAGAGTACGACTTCTCTGCAGGTTTTCTGCCGCAGCTTCTCGGCCAGATCGTGAAAGGCCTCCTCCCGCGGATCGCGGTACTGGCGGCGCGGGATGCCGATGACGATCGTGGATGCCTCGAGCTCATCGGCGAGGGCGGCCAGCCTCCCGACAATGTCCCCCTCATTCCGCAGGACGGAATGGGGCGTGGCCAGAATGCCGGAGTTGCTCACGGCCACTCCGATGCGCTTCGCGCCGAAATCGACGGCCATGATGGACACGGCGGGATTGTACTGCCGTACAATGGCGCGAACTTCCATGAAGAACTTCAACCTGGACGCCATCCTCGAGGCGATGCTAAAGATGTCCGACCGCGTGTCGGATCTCAATTTTTCCGTCGGCCGCCCCCCGCAGGTGGAGATCGACGGACAGCTCACGGCGGTGAATTTCCCCGGCCTGCCGCGCCTGACGCCGTATCAGACCGAAATGATCGCCATGCACATGCTGCGCAACGATCGCGAACTGACGCGCACGCTGCTGACGAATGGCTCGGTCGACCTGTCGTACTCGATCCCGCAGAAGACGCGGTTCCGCGTGAACGTCTTCACCCAGCGCGGCACGTACGCCATCGTCCTGCGGGTGATCCCCGAGGGCATTCCGACGCTCGAAGGCATGAAGCTTCCGCAGGAGCTATTCAACGTCGGCAAGCTGAAGAACGGGATCGTGCTGGTCACCGGTCCGACCGGCTCCGGCAAGTCGACCACCCTGGCGGCGATCATCAATCAGATCAATCAGGAGCACGCCTATCACATCATCACCATCGAAGATCCGGTGGAGTACATGCACCGGCACATCAAGTCGACGGTCAACCAGCGCGAAATCGGCTCCGACACCAAGAACTTTGCGCTCGCGCTGCGCGCTGCCCTGCGCCAGGCGCCGAAGGTGATCCTCATCGGCGAGATGCGCGATGTGGAGACCATCGAGATCGCCATGGAGGCCGCCGAGACGGGACATCTCGTCCTGTCGACGCTGCATACGATCGACGCCGCCAAGACCGTCGACCGCATCATCGGCGTCTTTCCGAAGGATCAGGAGTCGCAGGTCCGGACGCGCTTCGCCCAGTCGTTCCGCTACGTGATCTCGCAGCGCCTGCTGCCGAAGGTCGGCGGCGGACGCGTCGCTGTGCTGGAGATCCTCAAGTCGAGCATGCGCACCCGCGACTACATCCTGAAAGGGGAAACGGAGGGGCGTTCGCTCACCGATGCCATGCACGACGGTCAGGTCGACGGGATGCAGACCTTCGACGACGAGCTGGAGAAATTCTGGAACGACGGGGCGATCACCAAGGAGACCGCCCTCGGGTATGCCACCAATCCAACCAACCTCGCGCTGCGCCTGACCGATGAGCCGGAGTCCGCCGCGGCTGCTGCGAAGAAGGAGAGCGAGGGCGAGTCGATGCTCTCCGTGCTCGAGCCATGATCAAGATCGTCTGCACGTCCTGCCAGAAGGCGTTGTCGCTCGACGAGATGAAGCTTCCGATGAAGGAGGTCACTTTTCCGTGTCCTGCCTGCAAGACGAAGCTCACCGTCGATCGGAGAAAGCTGGAGGCTCCCGCGGTCCCCGCTGCAGTGGCCGACGCAGCGGAACCGTCGGGGGGAGCTGAGGACGACGGATTCGGAGCCAAAGCGCTGATCGTCGGAAGCGATCATCCCGGCTTGCGCCAGGCGGCGAAGCTGACTGGTTTCGGTCCGCTGCACATGCCGAGTGCGCAACAGGCCCGCGACTATTACCTGCAGGAGTTTCCGCCGATGGTCATCCTCAACCCGGCGCAACTCACCGCGCCGCCGCTGGAGTCGATGCAGCCGATCATTTCGCTGACTCCGAGTGACCGGCGGAAATCGTTCTTCATTCTTGTTTCCGACAATCTGCGGACGCTCGACGGCAATGCGGCATTCCTATACGGCGTCAATCTGATCGTGGCCTTGAAGGACCTCGGCTCGTTCCAGCAGATCTATCGCGATGCCTTCACCTATCACGAGCGCCTGTATGGCGCGATGAATTCCGTGTTGAAGGTGATGTCGGCGAGCTAAAAAAAAGGGCGCCCCGTAGGGCGCCCTCGACCGATTTCGTGGATCGGATCTGCGTTACTGTTGCTGCACGCCTTCCGGGTACTGAATGAACGAACCGTTGGAGTAGACGATGTCGCAATCGAAGTTCGTCGTCGCGCCACCGGCCACGCTGCCGCTCTGCGCGGAGCCATCTTTACCGTAGGAGATGATGGCGTAAACCTGCGCTGCGGTCGTGCCTGCCCACGCCTGATCAACGCCGAGGCCCCAGTTGTTGCCCCAGCCATCGTGCTGCGGGAAGCTCTTGACATAGGTCGGCGACAGGAACGAGGTGAGATTGTCAATCGAAGCGTTCGTTGTCGGGAACGTCACGCCAGCCGCGTTGTAACGGTTGACGTCGGTCGCGCGCGCCTCCCAGGCGGTCGCGATGGTGCGCATGTCGGCCATCGTTCTCTTCTGCTTCGAGCGCTGCATGGCCGTCAGCAGGTTCGGAATGGCGATAGCCGCCAGGATGCCGATGATCGCCACGACGATCAGCAGCTCAATGAGTGTGAAACCACTTTGTTTCTTGTTCATTTAGGATCCTCCTCGTGTGGACTATTCCGCAACAGGCATACCAGAATGGTCGCTTTGCTAAACCATTGATAACAATATGTTTGTGACTGCTTTGGGATGTGAGAATCGCCCGATGTGACGTTTTTCCGGGGATTCAGGTGACAAATTACGTCATGTGCTCGAGACGTACTCCTGCACTAGGGCGCGCATCAACGAGACTCCCTGCATGAACCAATCGAGGCGGACGCGTTCGTTGACGCCGTGAATGCCCTGGCTCTGGTAGTAATCGACGGGGAAGGGCCAGAGCCCATAGCAGGTGATGCCGCGCTTGCGGAGGAATCGCGAGTCGTTGCTCGACGCGGCGAGAATTTCGATGCCGACGGAGACGGTCCCATATTCGCGCTTCACGTTCCGGGCGATCAGTTCGAAAAGCGGGGTTTGAGGTGAGCTCAGCGGTGCGGGGCCGTTCTTCTCGAGAATCTGGTCAATGACCACGCCGTAGGGCGCAACTGCCGATCGCAACCAGGCAACGCGCGTGTCCGGATCCTCATCGGGAAGGTTGTAAAGGTTCACATCCATGATTGCGCTGCGACCGTCGCTGCCCACTCCGCCGGCCCAGACGACGTTCTGCGTCAATTCCTTGTAGCCGCGAGAGAGGAGCCAGAATTTGCCCGCGGCGACCGTCGCGGAAACGTCAAGAAGCAGCGGTTTCTGTTCCACTCGTTGCGCCGCGATCTGATGCAGAAACATCCGCACCTCGGGGAGGATGCGATCGGGATCTGGCGGACCGAACCACGGCTCGACGGCCATGCGGGCTTGCTGCATCTGCTCGCGCGACGGTGCACGAAGCCGCGTGCGCACGCTCATCTTCGTGCCGATCTCGATCCCGAAATAGTCGAGGCGTTCGGCGCGGGTTTCGGTGATCCCTCCCTCGTTCAGCGCGTAGCGCACGCCGGCGAAAATGTCGGGCCGGTGTTCGAGCAGCCACTTCGTTCCCATGGTGCCGCCGCCCTCCTCGTCGGCCACTCCGAGGAAGACGAGGTCGCGCTCGGGCTGGCGGCCGCTCCGCGCGACGTCGAGGAACGCCTCCATCTCGCAGATGCCGATCGATTTCATGTCGAGCGACCCGCGCCCCCAGAGCTGATTCAGGGCGATCGATGCAGCGAACGGCGGGTGCATCCATACTTCGCCGGCCGCCGGCACGACATCGATGTGATTGAGCAGGAGCAATCCTTCGCCGCTGCGCCTGCCGTGCAGACGCGCGTAGACGTTTCCCCGGCCCGGAGCCGACTCGATCACCTCGGCATGGACGCCGTTCTTCTCCAGCAGCCCCGCCAGGAAACGCGCTCCGGCCAGCTCCCGCCCCGGCGGGTTGGAGGTGTCGATGCGAACGTACTGCTGCAGCAGTTCGATCTCCGGCGTGATGTGCGCCGGTTTCGGGATGTAGAGGTGCGAACGGAGATCGCGCTCCGTTCTGCGGTTGTACAGCAGGATGAGCGCTACGGCGGCGACTCCGACGGCGGCGATGACGGCGATGACGCTCCAGCGGCGGTTCACGACGGAAGCACCGGCTCGGTGTGCGTGCCGACGGCGTCGGACACGACGTGAACGGGTTCCTCGTAGGCCTGGATTCCGCGGCTCCTGCGCGGTCGATAGAACGCCACGATCGCCAGAAGGGCGATGATCGCCGTCACCGAAATCCACAGGCCGATCACCACGAGGTCGTTCCGGTATTCCATAACCACGCGATGTTTGCCCGGCGTGACGATGATTCCCTGATATCCGATGTTGGTGATCACCGCCGGCACCGTGCGCCCATCGATGCTGATTTGCCAGTACTTGTGCGGTGTGATGCTCATGATCAGGAATCCCTGCCCGAAGCTTTCCACGTCCAGCGTCGCGCGGTTGGCCGACTCGACGACCTGCCGCACGACGCCGCGCGCCGGAACGAAGCTCGGGCGGCCGACGAAGGCCACCGCGCGACTGAAGCTCTCATTCGTCAACTTGTTGACGAAATCCTGGCGATTGCGGATGGTCACGATCTGATCGGCGAAGTAATACCGCGGCCAGTGGTTCGTCTCCAGGAACTGAACGGGAGCCATCTCCTTCAGCCGGCTGTTGGCCCGCTTGCGCTCCGCCTCGAAATTACGGAACGCCGCGCGATACCAGGCGTTGGACATGGCCATGAACGGTTCCCACCAGTCGCCACGGCCCGACCGCTTCACGTCCCAGACGGAATCGGTGAAGTCGACCGTCGGCAACAATGCCGTCTTGTCGTAGTCCCGCTCGATCACCGTGCCCAGTCCCGATCCGGCGGGGGTCATCGGAAAGAGGCCATTGCGCACCATCCAGTAGACGGCAGCGCCGGTGGAGAAGTACTTCCGCGCGATCTCTTCGTTGCCGTACCAGTCGGCTTCATGAAAAATGCGGAATGGCGCGCGATTCTTCGGGAACGTGGCCGCGGCGGGCGGCGGGTCGAAGAATGCGCGCGGCATCCGCGGGTTCAACTCCACGGTTACCCACGCGAGGTCGGCCGCGATCAGGACGCCGGCGACGGCCATCCACACGCGCGGCCAGCGGCTGCGCGCGGTGAACAGAATTGCCACGGCCAGCGCGCCGCGAATCGCGGCGACGATCCAGTCGGTCCGCGAAAGGGACACCATGCGCAGGCCGGTGGAATTCGCCGTCAATCCCCAGATGTGCAGAAACATGCGCCGGTACACGCCGGTGAAGCCGATGATCCCGAGCGTTGCCGCGACCGCGGCCGTGGCGATGGCGAAGCCGGCGGCGCCGTCGCGCAGCCCGGTGTCGCCGGCCAGCAGGCGGTCGAACATCTGCGCCGCGAACACGATCACCGCAAAGACGCCCATCAAGGCGAACTTCTCCGGATAGCGGATTGACGTGGCGATCCCGAGGTCGTACATCGCTTTCAGCACTGGGGTGTGCGCGCCGAGCGCGAGGATCGCCGAGATGAAACAGATCAGGAGGACGAGACGTCCGCCGCGAGGCCGGACGAATGCGCCGCCGACCGCGAGAGCGATGACCAGCAGGCCGGGATAGATGTTGAAGAGGAACGGCGATCCCATGCCCGGATACAGCCCGCCCGCCCAGTACCACATCACCTGTTTGATGGAGATGTGCCCGAGGATGTTCGGATAGAGCAGCTCCGCGAATTTCGCCCATGGCATGCTCCACGCGCCGACCAGATCCCAGTCGAACGGGCGCGACCGCGCCGAATCGTGCACGTGATCGATCCCCGGAAGGATCTGGGTGATGCCGACCACCATCGCTGTTCCCGAGATTGCCGCGATCCACAACACGCGGGTGATCGATTTCGCGATACGCGGGCGCGCATACCAGCCGCGGTAGAGCGCATACAGGCCGATCAGGGCTCCCGTCTGCAGGATGGTCGTCGGCTCGCCGACGAGAAATTGCATCCCGAAAAAAAGCGACGCGGCAGCGAAGTCGCGAAGATTGCGGTGCAGCAGAAACCGCCGCACGAAGAGGCAGGTCAGAGGGAGCCATGCGGCGCAGAAGAGAATCGGCAGCAGGTTGACTTCGGAGAGGTAGAGCCCGCTCATGCCGAACGACATCGCGCCGAACCAGGCGGCGAACGGGCGCAGCTCCATCGATCGCAACAGCGCGTACATGCCGAGGAGGCCGATGTAGAGATGCGACACGATCAGCAGCCGGTATCCGAGGTCGTAGCTCGGCAGCAGAATCAGCCAGGTGAGGGGATAGAACACCTCATGCTCGGGATTCGCGGCGATGGGCTGCCCGGCGGAGAAGTAGGGGTTCCAGTACGGGAACTCGCCGCCGTAGACGATCTCGCGCAGGATATGCTTGGTCGGGTAGTAGTAGCGCGTCAGATCGCGCATGTAGAACTGGTTGACGCCCAGCAGGATGTCGCCGAATAGAACGGTGACGATCAGCGCCAGCGAAGCGACGGCGAGCACATCGGCGCGGCGGCCGGCGGCGAAGGCGGAGTGGATGGGCGGTGGAGTGGCGAGCGCATCGTTCACGCGGGCCGGATTGTAGTCGTGATGCGCAGCACGGGGAATTGGCAGCCCGGATGGCTATGCTATTCTCGATCGCCCCCCGTATGCCCTTGCACGAGAAGAAAGTGGTTGCCGTTCTGCCGGCGTACAACGCCGAGCTCACGCTCCAGGCCACCTACGACGACATTCCCAGCGGCTGGGTCGACGAGATTCTCCTCGTCGACGACGCCTCGCGCGACCGCACCGTCGAGCTGGCGCGCCGGCTGCCGATCCGGGTGGTGGTCCATCCACGGAATCGCGGCTATGGCGGCAATCAGAAGACCTGCTACCGGACGGCGATGGACGAGATGGGCGGCGAGATTATGGTCATGGTCCATCCCGACCATCAGTACGACCCGCGCATCATTCCCGAGCTGGTCAAGCCGTTGCTGAAGGGCGAATGCGACGCCGTTTTCGGATCGCGCATGCTCGGCGGCCGTCCGATCGAGGGCGGGATGCCGAAGTGGAAGTACTTTGCGAACCTTTTCCTGACCATGGTCGAGAACGCCACCTTTTACATTTTTCTCTCCGAGTATCACTCCGGTTTTCGCGCCTATTCGCGCCGCTATCTGGAGACGGTCAATTTCGAGGCCAACTCCGACGATTTCGTCTTCGACACCGAGATCATCGCCCAGGGCGTGGCCAAGGGGATGACCATCCGCGAGGTCCCCATCAGCACGCGCTACTTCGACGAGGCCTCGCAGATCGGCTTCTGGCGTTCGGTCCGTTACGGGCTGGCGATCCTGAAGACGATGGTCCTCTACAAGCTGCACAAGAAGCACATCTATTCGCAGCGCATTTTTCGCGAACCGGTTCGTCTGACGCCGCTGGCTAAGGAATCGATTTCTCGAGTGTCGTGATTTCGCGGCGCGTCTGCTCCGCCTCGGCAGTCCTTCCCGTGCGGCGCAGATACTGCTCTTCGTCGCCGAGCAGC
Source organism: Thermoanaerobaculia bacterium (assembly GCA_041483175.1). Lineage (GTDB taxonomy): Bacteria > Acidobacteriota > Thermoanaerobaculia > Gp7-AA8 > Gp7-AA8 > Gp7-AA10. The sequence goes on from JBGPFD010000064.1 coordinate 15,468, forward strand.
GCGAGCCGGTCGTGCAGCGCGCCGCTGTACGGCTCGCGCGCGCGGTTTGTGGCAATCACGCCGCTCCAGGCGTCGATCCGCTGCGCATCGCGTGCGCCGCAGACGCCGAAGAACACCGCCATGACGACGCAGAAAACGGCCGCAATCGCGCCGGGGCGAGCGCGAGCGAGCGCCGCGATCCCGGCGTACAAAATGATCACGCCGGCGAAGACCACCAGAACGTCGGCTTTGAAATTGCCCGGCACCGAGAGGAGAAGTCCGATCCGCTTCGGCGCGATTGCAGCGGCATGCATCAATTCTGACGGAACGTAGTAGCGGTTGAGATCGACGGTGTCTGCGGCAAAGAAGAGCGCCATGGTCCAGAGCGACCCCGCGGCTGCGATGGCCACACCGGCCCAGCGCGGAAGCGCGGCGAAGATGGCCGCCGCGCCGAGGAGAAAGAAGATCGTGCAGTTGTCGAATCGCCGCTGGCCGAACGAGGATCCGGACCAGAAAAAGCGATCGACC
>JBGPFD010000065.1:0-15727 GCA_041483175.1 Thermoanaerobaculia bacterium
CGGAAGCGTATCCAGACCGCTGTAAAACGCGCTGCTGATCGTGTACTCAAATGTGCGCGGGCGTTCGAACAAAAGATACTGGTGATATGAAACCGCCGCCGCTTCCCCTTTTCGGCTCACGCGCGTCGGTCCGAATAGATCGTAGAAATCGGTCCCGTTGTACTGCAGGCGCACTTTCCAGGGAGGGCCGTCGTAGCCCATCTTCAGGTGCATCCTCTCATCGCTCTTCAAAGCACGATCCGGAGAGTAGGCTGCCGTGACGTCGAACGCGCGGAATCCCAGCGGGTCGGCGGCGTTGAGGCGCAGGCCGACTGCGACGCTGTTCTTGTATCCCTCGACAACGGGATAGACCGATCCGATGCGCAGGCGGCGGAATGGAAGGTAGGGCCCGGCGTACGTGGTGACCTCGTCGAGATTCACACGCGCAGGCGAGCCGGCATTCCAGCTCTTGACGATCGGATGTTGTTCCACGACCTCCTGCCCGAGGTAACGGATGGCATTGATGTCCTCGCGAGTGACGATCGGGACGCGGACCGGGGCGAAACCTTTCGCGGTGTAGGCGTACGCGATGAGCGCGTCCTTGGAGATCGGAATCGGGCGAAAGAGGCCCGACTCGACGTTCGTAACGCCCTCCATCTTTTTCCGCTGCAGGTCGTAGCGGAAAACGTTCGATACCCCCGTGTAATACGAAGTGCCGTAGAGATAACGCCCGTCCGCGGAGAAGACGAAGTTCGAGGGAATGTTGTTCTCGAACTCGTGTAACACGTCGCCATGGGAGTCTTGATGCAGCAGGTGGTCGATCTCCATCGTTACCAGTTGTGTGCGACCGGTGACGTCGATCATCGAGGCGCTGATCGTCTTTCCGTCAGGAGAGATGTCGAGGTCGTAGATGTCGCGGCCGTAGTCGAGCCACAGGATCGGCTGCCATTGGTCATGCGGCGGCGGAATGCGGACCAGGATGGAGAAGCCATTGTGGTGCTGAATGCCCCAGATCGATTGATCGGCCGGATTGACCACCAGGTCCCCGGTACGGCAGTTCTTCAGAAGCAGGCGGCGGCCGCCTGTGGTGAGATCGAGCTCGTTGAGATCGCGCCAGCCGCGCGAGTTGTTGGTGGTGTAGAAGATCTTGCGCCCCTTCGGATCGTAGGCCATCGAGGTGACGAAGTAGAGCGCCGGCGACAGGACGTCGGTCAGCGGCGTCATCTCTCCGCTGTCAACATGGATGGCCACGATCTGCGCCGGTTTTGCCGGACGATTGATCGCCGCGTACAAAAGCTTGCGGTCGGGATCGTAGAAGCTGCGCGATACCGAGCCGAGGATCTCCTGGTTGATGCGCGTCTCCGGAGTGATCGGGTATTGGCGGATGAGGGCGAGATTGCTCTTCTGCCAGCCGTGCTCCCAGGCGATCCAGCTGTGCCACTCATCGTCGAGTGCCACGCCGAAGACGCTTGCGAACTGTGTGGCGAAGTAGCGTTTGCTGCCGGAGGTGCGATTGAACCACTGGATGACTTTTTCTGGTCCGAACTTCATCGCCAGATAAGTGACGAATCGAGTGCCATAGAGATACGAGTTCTGCCCGATCTGAAAGTCGATTGTCGTCCCTTCCGACTCCAGACCGACGACGTCATAGAAGTAATCGTTCTCCAGCACTTTGGTGCGGAAGACCATCTCGTCGTAGCCGCCTAAGGCACGGCCGACGCCACCGGCCATCCATGTCTCCAGGAAAACAGCGATTCCCTCGTGATACCAGCGCGGCGAATACCATCGCGGACTGGTGAGATAGCTGTAGAACATGGAAATCGGTTCTTCCTTGATCGGCGCGACCTTGCCGCGGAACAACCTTCGAAAGGTCACATCACTGTCCGCCGCTTTGTCGGTGGCCACGACATGCACCAGCTCGTGATGCATGAGCCAGTTCATCCGCTCATTTGCCGGCATCACGTCGTAGATGTAGTCGAATGGCTCGATGCCAATGCTGATGAAGTTCCAGGGAACGGTCGACGTGCCGCCGTGCCCGAAATCCCCGAAATCCTGCATCAGGATGACCACCGGTTCTGACGGCGTGTAGTCGAACAGCTTGCGGTGGAAAGCGAGCGAGTTCTCGAAGGATCGCGCCAGGTGATACGAGAGGTATTCGTGCGCTTTGTCGTAATAGACGAGATCGAGCTCACGAGTGCGCAGGGAATAAAGGCGTTGCGCAGAGCAAGGTACAGCGATGGCGATGGCGAACAACACCAGAAGCTGGCGTTTCAAGATGTGGCGCCATTGTATCCAAAAATGAACCGCGGCCCTCGAAACCGAGGGCCGCGGGCGATGGAGAAATCGAAGAAACTTACTGCTGCCTGGAGCTGAGCTGGCTCTGTAATTTGGCACACTGCGCGGCGAACTGCGCGCCATTTGACAGACGCGAGGCGAGCGCCGCGTTCGACAGGTTCAGCTCGAACTCCGAGAGCCGGCTCCGCAGCTCGGTCGTGTTCGCGAGTTGCGAGTAAACCTGTCTGCTCTGCAACTGTGTGCTGGCCAGAGCCGAAGCCTGAAGCCGCTCCCCGCTGGCGAGCTTGGCGTACTGCATCCGGCTGGCTGCGTACTCCTGCATGGAGGCCAATTCCGCCTGAATGACCGAAGCCGCGCGCGCGCGGAACTCACTGTCGCGACTGGCAAACGCCTCCCGAATGTTGCTCAGCTCTCTGCTGAACATGGCGCCGGACTGCCGGCTCTGCGCTTTCGCAGCGAGCCGCGCATCCATGGCGGCGAGAGCGGAAGCCGTCTCGATCTGTGCGGACATATTGGCTTGAACGTTCCGCAGCGCCGCCGATTCGAGGTCCGCAGCCGCATTGACCAGTTCCATGGCCTCGTCTGAGAGCTTGCTGGCCGTCTTCTGTGAAGCGAGCTGATCCTCAACATTCCGCAACGCTTTCGATTCCATTACGATCTTCGAGAAGTACTGCGCTTCATCGGCGTTCGACATCCTGCTCAGCAGGGTCTGGCTGTTCAGGTCCAGCTGTACGATCTGCAATGCCTGCGCGGCGACCTCGTTCTTGCTGTCCATCGCGCTGAACGCGCGCTCCAATTCGCGATCGGCGTCCTGCAGGGAGATCCTGTGCGCTGCCTTTGATTGCATGGCGGCGAGATTGGCGAACTGCTTGTTGAACTGCTGCATCGCTGCGAGTGAGACTTGACTGCTCGAGAGCCTGGACGCCATCTGCTCAGCCTCGGACTGAAGCGCGGTATTGTTCGCTTGTTTGGCCTGCAGTTGGATCGCATTCAGCGCCGCGGTCATGCGGCTTGCATAACGGCTCTGTAGCTCGGAGGCGAACTCCTCCACGTTCTTGGAAATGCTTGCGGCGGTCTCGCGCGATGCCGCGGCAGCGAGTGACGCGCTGATGCCCTGCAACTTCGCGGCGTCAGTGAGGAAATCGCGATAGAGCACGTTCTGTTCGGAGCGCGTTTGCTCGTCTCCGAGGATCACGTCTTTCTGTGTGATCTGCGGCGCGTGATGCTTCTTCACTGCGCCGATCGCCCCCGACGCCTCTTCGCTTCGGAACGTCGGCGGCCAATACGCGATCGCCGCAATCAGAACGATTGCCAGCACGCCGGAGCCGATGAGGACTTTGGTTCGATTCGGACTGCTCATGAATATTCCCCCTTTGAGAGTGAATACAACGTTCAACAACAAAAGTTGGATCGCCTCAATGGAGGTCGATCGTGGCACGCAAATCGGGTCTGTCGGGAAGCTGCAACGCTATCACGGCTGGCCCCGACGCTCCGGCGCGTCGCTGCAGTCGAAGCTGGACTGGTCGTTTCTGGAAAGCGGCCCGGCCTTCCGGCGGCGCCAGCTTCCGCCCGTCCCACTGCAGCAAACAGGGACCCTGACCAGCCCCCGACACGTCAACGAGGAACTGGTCGCCGTTCCGGCGCACGGTGATCTTCGCTTCGGCCGACGCGGCCCGAGCGATAAGCGGCCAATCTTCGACTTCGGGTCGAACCATCGTCGCCGCGCTGTCTTTGGCCGGCGGGATTGCGCGATGGACAACCACCCCAACGATGATGACGGCCGCCGCGGCATAGGCGAACGCGAGGACGACGTTACGACGCGAACGGAGCGGCATTCCACGGGAGGGACGGAGTTGCGAGAGCACGGATCTCCGGATGCCCGGGGGGTCGAGCAACGGAACGGCGTCGAGTTCTCGTGCCAGACCGCGCAGCGCCTCGTATGTCGCACGCAGTTCTGGTGACGCGTTCAGGAACTCGCGAAGCTGCGCCTCCTGTTCGGGAGTGGCTTCACCGTCAACCGCCAGTTGCATGATCTCGAGGGCGTCAGTGGTGGGCATAGCCTTTCGCCTCGAGCGCCTCCCGCAGCAACTGACGCGCGGAGAAAAGGCGCGACTTCACGGTCTTTCCCGGCAGGTTCAGCACGTCGGCCACTTCCCCATACGACAAATGAAGGAAATGGCGGAGGATGATGACGGCGCGGTAGTTCGAATCGAGCCGCATGATCGCTTCATGAAGATGCGTTCCCTGCTCGAGGGCCTCGAACTGCTGGGCCGGATTCGCCAGCGGACACTGCAGCCGCTCGTTCAGCGGCTCGTGTGGGTGGCGCGCCTTGAGATGGTTGATCGACTCGTTGATCGCCATGCGATAGATCCAACTGAAGAACTTTCGCTCGCGGTCGTAGCTGGCCAGATGCTCGAATGCCTTCATGAATACCTGCTGACAAACTTCACGTGCGTCCTCGGCGTCCCCAACCATGTGCAGCACCGTGTTGAAGACCGGCCGTTCGTAGCGGTCGATCAGCAGACCGAACGCGTCGAGGTCGCCGTTGAGGCAGCGCTCGACCGCCATCCTGTCCATGTCGTCCTCAGTCATCAGTACAACGCTCGCAGCGAAAAGTTGGTCGTGGATCAGCCGATCTCGAAGATCTGATCGAATCCGGAAAAATGAAAGACGTCTCGGATGTGACTGTTGACGTTGATGAGTTTCAGTGCCTCGCCCCGCTCCGACAGCCGCTTCTGCGCCGCAAGGAGGACCCCCAGTCCGGCGCTGGAGATGTAGTCGAGGGTCCCGAAATCGACTGTTTTTCCTTCGGACAGAGACATGAATATGCGTTTCGCCTTCTCGGTCTGAGAGGCATCGAAACGCCCCGAAAGGATCAGCTCGTGGTTTGTGCCTTCTCGGATTTCGAACATTGATCCATCACTCCACGTTCTTGTGCAGGGTAACGGTTGCCACTCGGTTCTCGTATGTGTAATCGACCCGATCCATCATCTTTCTCGCAAGGAAGAGCCCGAGGCCTCCCGGCGTGCGCTGATCGAGCGGCAGATTGACGTCAGGCTCCGCTGTGACGTCGAACGGCGACGCGTCACGATCGATGAGCACGGTCGATAGCCTGGCCCCCTGACGGCGCATGCGAATCTCGATCCCGTCCGTACCGTCCGCGTTGTGCCTCACGAAGTTCGTGAAAATCTCTTCGACGGCCAGATCGATCGCCGGCCGGAACTTCGCGGCGACCTCAAAGCGCGCCAGAAAGGCAAACACATCTTGAAGCTCTGCGATGTCACGTCGAAAGGTCGCCACGACTTCCGCTCCCGACCCGCGATACTGCACGCAGAGCATGGTGATGTCGTCGGCCTGGGGTGTGCCGTCCGCGAAGCGGTCGACACTGTCGAGCACGGCGCCGATGAGCTCCGACGGCTCTCGAGAGGGGCGATGCTCCAGCACATCGCGCAAGCGGTCGATCGAAAAGAGCTCCTCGCCGCGGTTCGTCGCCTCCGTCACGCCGTCGGTGTAGAGAAAGAGCGCATCACCGGGTTCGAGAACGACCTCTTCCACCACATAGGTGAACGTCGGAAGAACGCCGAGCGGAAGGCCTGATTTCGACTCCAGCCGCCGCGCCGGCGTTCCCGGCCCGATAAGCAGCGGACGATCGTGGCCCGCATTGCTGTAGCGCAGCCGTCCTGTATGCAGATCGAGAAAGCCGCAAAAGGCGGTCACGAACATTGATGGGTCCGTCTCTTCATGAAGGCGGGCATTGACCGCGGACATCAGCTTCGCGGGATCGTCCTGCAATGTTGCATGCGCGCGAAAGAGCGTCTTGGTCACCGCCATCACCAGTGCTGCACCGATTCCTTTCCCGGCGACGTCCCCGATGCAGAACTGCAGGCGGTCGTCAGTCCAGAAAAAATCGTACAGATCGCCGCCGACCTGTTTTGCCGGCCGGATGTGGGCGTGAATGGCGAATGGAGCGTCATCGGGAATGGGCGGCATCCCCGAAGGGAGCATCCGCATCTGGATCTCGTTCGCCAGCCGCAGGGCTTGTTCCAATCGCTCGCTTTCGATCTGGTTACTGGTGGCCTGCACCCGCTCGATTGCCACTTCCAAAGCGCGCGCGGCCTGACGCGCAAGGTCGTTCAGTAGTTCTTCGTCGGCGGTCGTAAATTCCGCCCGTTTTCCGCGTTTGTTGGCGATCACCAACACACCAATCGTCGTCTCCGCTTCGAGCAGCGGAAGTGCGAGGAGCGAATGAATTTCGTAGCCATCATCCCGAATGTTCAGGTCATTGCGTACGATCGTCGCGCCATTGGCCAGGACCTCGCCGGCGATCGCCCTTCCGACCGCAGCGGGAGGTTCGGCAGGGGCGAAGCGCTCGTTCACCGCCGTCGCTGCGAGCACGAACTCGTCGGGATCACGCTGCACCCTCCACAGGGACGCGACCTCCGCCGCCGCGAAATCGAGTGCTTTCTTCACCACCGTTTGCGACAAATCGTGCAGATCGATCGTCGACGTGAATGCCTTACTGAGGTCGTAGAGATTGGTCAGCCGCTCGATGGCGTGCAGCATTCCCACGGTCTTTCGTTCCGCGCGCAGCGCACGGGTGAGGGCGGGTGCCGCCTGACGGATAAAACTGTCGATCTGTCCGAGGTCTTTTCGGGATTTGGGCCTGGCTCGAAACAGGAGGGCCATCAAGCCAACCACCAACCGATCAATCTCCAGAGGAATGGCGACGCACTCCTGTACATACGATGGCAACCCGGTTAGCCATGGGTCGCCGGAAGCGCGGATTTGCGAGCGATCAAACACAACGACTGTTCGATCGCGCAGCAGTTGCTGCACGATTCCCTCGTCTCTCGATGCCGAACGGCGCAGATTTCCTTCTGTTTCCTCTCCCCATCCGGCGATACACAGAAAGAGAGGCTCGACCGAATGCGGTACCCACAACAGGGCGCCGTCAGCGCCCGAAATCTTTGCGCTCCAGCGAGCCGCCCAGCCGGAGGTTTGCGCGAGGTTCTCGCATAGGACCAGCTCGGCCAGGGCGGTGGCTTCCGTTTGACGATCGACGGGCGGCGAGACCACGAGGCGATCTGTCATGCCGGATCAGAAGCTGGCGACGGCCTGCTCTCGGTCGTCGTAGATTTCAAAAATCGAATTCAGTTTCGTGATCTCAAGGAGTTTGCGAAGACGCGGTCCAACGTTCAGAAGCTTCGTCTGCCCACCTTCCTTGTTCGTCTCCGTGAGCGCGCGAACCAGCGCTCCCAATCCCGAGCTGTCGACGTAAGAGACACGCCCGAGGTCGACGAGCAGGTCGACGTGACCCTGCTCCAGAAGCTCATCGATGGTCTGCTTGAAATTCACCTCGGGCTTGCCGAGGATCAGGTCTCCATCGACAGAGACAATCGTCACCCGACCTTGGGCGGTCGTTTCGATATGCATGTCCGGGATTTGCGATTTTAGCACCCGACCGCGCAGCGGAACGATGCGCTCCCGGAAATCGTCCAGAGCGGCGGAGTACCTACGGCGGTTTGTTGCCGGCGAGATGGGGGTAACCCGATCCGCTCAGCAGCCGCTCGTCTGCGGTCACCAGACGCAACCCGTAGTGTCTGGCCGTGGCCGCGAGCAGCCGGTCGGCGGGATCGTTGTGCGGAATGTCGATCTCGCGCGATGCGAAGACCACTTCATGTGTCAGCGGGGCCTCATTCAGTGCGAGCGCCGCGTTCACCTCGATGAACCACTGTTCCAGAGGGGAGCCGATTCGAACCTGACCGCTGTCCGTGAGGAGGATAATCTCCCATGTTGTGACCGGCGACAGCCAAAGCTCCGTGGATGGCTTCTCCAGCAGGCGGCGAATTCGCGGCGCGATGCGGCGCGGTTCGAACGCGCTCCAGAGGAGGATGTGGGTATCGAGCAGAAGCTTCACTTCCGCCTTCCCTGGGCGTCGAGCCATGGGTTGGCGTGGACGATATCGCCGCGGATCTCTCCTCGACCGGCCATCAGTCCCAGCCGCCGCTTTCCCTGCGGCTGCGACGAAGGGGGAACGACTTCTGCGACCGGTTTCCCGAATCGCGTGACCCGAACCGGTTGCCGGCTCTTGCGCACCTGCTCCAGCACGCCGAGGCACGTTGCCTTGAATTTCGAAATGGGAATCTCTTTCACGCCTGGATCGTACCATAGTCAATGACCATGGTCCGAAGGTGGATTTGTTCGGTATCCTAGTCTGGTGACCGCCAGGGGCAAACCGTCACTCCTGCGGCGATTTTTCGGCGCCCTTGGTCCCGGTCTCATCGCCGGCGCGGCCGATGACGATCCGTCGGGGATCGCGACCTACTCGATCACCGGCGCGCAACTCGGAACGTCGCTGCTGTGGACCGCGCTGCTCACCTGGCCGCTGATGGGAGCCGTGCAGATGATGTGCGCGCGCATCGGCATGGTCACCGGCTACGGGATCGCTCGCGCACTGCGGCAGAAGTTTCCGCGGCCGCTGGTGGCGATCGCCTCGATGGCCCTGCTCGCGGCAAACATCATCAATATCGGCGCCGATCTGTCAGGGATGGCGGATGCGGCGGAGATGATTACTCGAATCAACTCGCATGCTTGGGTGGTTCTGTTCGGCGTCGGCATCAGCGCGGCGACGGTCTGGCTTCGATATGCGCAGATCGCCAATGCCCTGAAGTGGCTTGCTCTCTTTCTGTTTGCGTACGTCATCACCGCGGTGGTGATCCGGCCCGATTGGGGCGCGGTCGTTCGCGACACCTTCGTCATTTCAGTGCCGCGCACGCGGGAAGCCTGGTCGACCGTGGTGGCCATTCTCGGCACCACGATCAGCCCCTACCTTTTCTTCTGGCAGGCGTCGCAGGAGGTGGAGGAAGAAAAAAGCCTCGGCCGGCTGGACACGGTATCCCGCCGCGGAGCGACGGACCTGGAGATTTTCACGCGCCGGCTCGACGTCGGGGTGGGGACCTTTTTCTCGAACATCGTGATGTTCTTCATCATCGTGACCACCGCGTTCACGCTGCACGAGCACGGCATCACGCGGATCGAAACATCGCGCCAGGCGGCCGAAGCGCTCCGTCCGCTCGCCGGCCAGGGGTGTTTTCTTCTCTACACGGTCGGCGTCATCGGCGTCGGGCTGCTGGCCATCCCGACGCTCTCCGGCTCGGCCGCATACGCGCTCGCGGAGACCTTCGGCTGGAAACAGGGACTCGATGAGAAGCTGCAGAAAGCGCACGCGTTTTACGCCGTGGTCCTTCTGTCGACGGCGGTGGCCATCGCGCTCGACTTCGCCAAGGTCAATCCGGTGCAGGCGCTCTACTGGACCGCGGTGATCAACGGGCTGCTAGCTCCCTTCCTGCTGGTCGGGATCTGGATGGTTTCCGGCGACCTGGAGATCATGCACAGGCAGCCGAGTTCACGCCTGACGCGCATTGTCGTGGCCATCACCGCGCTATTCATGTTTGGCGCCGGGGCCGCGATGTTCGTTCTCTGAACTCAGCGCTGTTCGTCGAGCTCAACCACGAATACGTTGAATCCATCCATCCGCTCGATGATGCGATTCACGATTCCCGGGCGAACGCGCGCTGCAATGCCCCGTCGCGTTGGTTGACCGAGTACCAGAAGGCCGACGTGCTCCTTCTGCACGAAATCGACGATGGTTCCGATGACGTCCTCCGACTCGCGCGTGACCACGCTCGCCCCGAGGGACATCGCCAGTTGGACGTTTTCGATCATCAGGTGGTGCTGCGTTGCAGACATGTTCTCGGGATGATCGCGCCGCCGGCGGACGTACAGCGCGTACCACTTGGTGTTCATTCGACCGGCCAGCCGTGACGCGCGGAGAATGAGCGCTTTGGCCACGACCGGATCGTAGGGCACCGCCACGGCGATGCGGGTCTCTGCCGCGGCCGAGGTAGTGTCTTGCGGGAGATCGCGGCCGGAGTAGTCGGCCGTTTGCAGCAGGGCCAGTTCGCGCAGGCGCACGAGCATCTCCGCGCGAAAGAAATTCTGCAACGCGAGCGCCGCCTGCTGGGGTGGATAGATCTTTCCTTGTCGCAGCCGCTCCTGCAGTTCCGGAACCGGCAGGTCGACGATGACCACGGAATCCGCTTGTCCCACAATGCGATCGGGAACGCGCTCGCGAATCTCGATTCCGGTCGCCGACTGCACGACGTCCTGCACGCCCTCGAGGTGCTGCACGTTGAGCGCGGTCATCACCGAGATTCCGGCGGCGAGAATTTCTTCGACATCCTGCCATCGTTTCTCATGCCGCGAGCCCGGCGCGTTCGTGTGCGGCAGCTCATCGACGACGAGCACATCCGGCTTGCGCGCGAGACACGCATCGACGTCCATCTCCTCGACGGTCGTACCTTTGTATTCGACCTTCTTGCGCGGGATCAGTTCGAGATCGGCGATGCGGGCGGCCGTTTCGGCACGACCGTGCGGCTCGATGTAGCCGAGAACGATGTCGATGCCCTCGCGTCGCAGGGCGTGCGCATCTTCGAGCATGCGCACGGTTTTGCCGACGCCTGCAGCCATGCCGAGGTACACCTTCAGCTTACCCCGCGTATGCTCGCGCGAGGCGAGAACGAGGAAGTCCTCCGGTGCGCGGCGCTGCTCCTCAGGACGCTTCGGCATCGCCGCTCATTCTGCTCCTGTCAGTCGCCCGGATTCACGACCACGACCTCGAATGACGGCTTGAGATGAATCAGCCGCTCGGCGATGGATCGGCCGAACCGCCGCCGGCCGTTCCGAATGAACAGCGTGCGGACGTCAAATTTCTCCGCGATCTTGCGAAGGCAGAGCGCGACGTCGTCGCCCTGCTGGATGATCGGCGATGCGTTTCGTGACGTGATCAGGTCGAGATTGCGCTCGATCACCGGCCCCTGATCGTCATTGGTCAGGCCGTAGGGCAACGACTGCACGATGGAGATGACAAGACAGACCTCACCTTGGAGCTGCGCATAGCTCGCCGCCGTGGCGATGAGCGCGTCCTGATCGGGAGCGGTGATCTTCACCGCGGCGGCGACGGTCACCGCTTCCGCTCCTGCAGGTCGAGATTGAGGACCAGCACGTTCACCCTCGGCTCGCCGTAAATGCCGAGGAAGCGGCCTTCGATGTGGCGGTCGATCAGCGCGCGCACGGCGGACTCGCTCATGCGATTGGCTCGCGCGACGCGCGCCGTTTGCGCGTACGCATTCGCCGGTGAAATGTGCGGGTCGAGTCCGGAACCCGAGGACGTCACCGCGTCGGCGGGAACATCGCGGCCATTTCCAGCAGCGGCGGCGATGGCATCGCGCAGCTTCTTCGAGGTCGGCCCGAAGTTCGTACCGCCGGATGCGGTCGGATCATAGCCGTCCTTTCCTGCCGCCGAGGGCCGCGGATGGAAGTAGCGCGCTTCCGTGAAGTTCTGTCCGATCAGCTCCGAGCCGATCACCCTGTCGTTGCGCACGATCAGGGAACCATTCGCCTGGTGATTGAACGCCAGCTGACCAATCCCCCATACCAGCGCAGGGTAGAGGCCGCAGGTGATGACCAGCAGGGCGATGGTGATGCGAATGGAGATTTTGATGTGCTCAGCCATGATGATGACTCCTCACGCCAGGCGAACCGCGTGCAGCAACAGGTCGATGGCCTTGATGCCGATGAAGGGGATGATGATGCCCCCAAGGCCGTACCAGAGAAGATTTCGCCGGAGAATCCGCGCGGCGCCGAGGGGCCGGTATTCCACTCCGCGCAGAGCGAGTGGAATCAGGGCGATGATGATCAACGCATTGAAGATGACCGCCGACAGAATCGCGCTCTGCGGCGTCGCCAGATGCATGATGTTGAGCGCCTGGAGCTCTGGAAACGTGACCAGAAACAGCGCCGGGATGATGGCGAAGTACTTGGCCACGTCGTTGGAGATGGAGAATGTGGTCAGTGCGCCGCGGGTCATCAGGAGCTGCTTTCCGATCTCCACGACCTCGATGAGCTTCGTCGGATTGGAGTCGAGGTCCACCATGTTGCCGGCCTCTTTCGCCGGCTGGGTGCCGGTGTTCATGGCCATGCCGACGTCGGCCTGCGCGAGGGCCGGAGCGTCGTTTGTCCCGTCGCCGGTCATGGCCACAAGATTTCCCTTCGCCTGCTCTTTTCGAATCAGCGCCAGCTTGTCCTCCGGGGTCGCCTGGGCAAGGAAATCGTCGACGCCCGCCTCTCGTGCGATGAACGCCGCGGTGAGCGGGTTGTCGCCGGTGATCATCACCGTGCGGATGCCCATCTTGCGCAGGCGATCGAACCGCTCCTTCATGCCGCCTTTGACGATGTCCTTCAGATAGATCGTTCCGACAATGCGATTGCCGTCGGCCACGACGAGCGGCGTTCCACCCTCGCCGGCGATTCGAGCGACGTCCTTCTCCACAGGCTCGGGCAAATCGCCACTCTTCGCCCGAATGAACTCCGTCACCGAGTCCGCCGCTCCCTTGCGGATCGCCCGGCCACTTGCGAAATCGAGTCCGGACATCCGCGTTTTCGCGGTGAATGGAACGAAGTGGGCGTCCAATTCGCGCAGCTCGCGGCCGCGCAGGCCGAATTCCTCTTTCGCCAGGACGACGATCGATCGCCCTTCCGGAGTTTCGTCGGCCAGCGATGCGAGTTGTGCGACTTCAGCCAGTTCCTGAGGCTCCACGCCGGGGGCCGGAAAAAATTGGACCGCCTGGCGATTGCCGAGCGTGATCGTGCCGGTCTTGTCGAGCAGCAGCACATTCACATCGCCGGACGCTTCGACAGCGCGTCCCGACATCGCCAGGATGTTGTGCTGCAGCACGCGGTCCATTCCGGCGATGCCGATTGCAGAGAGCAGCGCGCCGATGGTCGTCGGAATCAGGCAGACCAGCAGCGCAATCAGTACCGTCACCGAGACATCGCTGCCGGAGTAGAGCGCGAAGGGCTTCAGGGTGACCGTGGCCAGAAGAAAAACGATGGTCAGGCCGGCCAGCAGGATGTCGAGGGCGATCTCGTTCGGCGTTTTTTGCCGTTCCGCTCCTTCGACGAGCTTGATCATCCGGTCGATGAACGTTTGTCCGGGTTCCGAGGTGATGGTGACGACGATCCGGTCGGAGAGGACCATCGTGCCGCCGGTGACTGCGGAGCGATCGCCGCCCGCCTCGCGAATGACCGGCGCAGATTCGCCGGTGATGGCAGCCTCGTTGACCGAGGCGATCCCCTCGATGATCGTGCCGTCACCGGGGATGATGTCGTTCGCTTCGACGACGACGACATCCCCTTTGCGCAGCGTCGATGCCGGGACTCGTTCCTCTTTGCCAAATCCGACAAGCCTGCGCGCCACGGTATCGGTCTTCGCCTTCCGCAGCGCGTCGGCCTGCGCCTTGCCGCGCCCCTCGGCAACGGCTTCCGCGAAATTGGCGAAGAGCACCGTGGCCCAGAGCCATAGGGTGATCTGCGTCTGGAAGAGGTAGTTGACCGCTTTGGTCAGCCCCGGGATGAGCAGGATCGTCGTCAGCAGTGCGCCGACCTCCACCAGAAACATGACCGGGTTCTTCATCATCTTCCGTGGGTTGAGTTTTACGAAGGAGTCGGCGAGCGCCCGGCGAACGATGGCGCGGTCAAACAGAGAGAGCTTTTTCTGCCGCTTGATCTCCGGAGGGCCGGCCACCGGCTCGCGCAGCCGCTGCGGGATCTCAGGTGGAGAAACGCGTTGTGGGGTGGCCATGGTCAAAACACCTTTCCGGCGTTCATGAGAAGGTGCTCGACGTACGGGCCGAGCGAGAGAACCGGGAAATAGGTCAACGCGCCGACGATCAGAATCACGGAGATGAGCAGGAACGTGAAGAGCGGCGTATCGACCGGGAACGTGCCCGCCGACTCGGCGAGTTTCTTCTTCGCCGCGAGCGAGCCGGCGATTCCCATCAGCGGGACGATCATCAGAAAGCGGCCGAAGAACATCGCTATGCCGACCGTGATGTTGTAGAACTTCGTGTTCGCGTTCAGCCCGGCGAAGGCGCTGCCGTTGTTTCCGGTCGCGCTGGTGAATGCGTACGTCATTTCGCTGAGGCCGTGTGGTCCCGCGTTATTCAGACTCGATGTTCCAGCTATAGTAGAGGCTGCTATAGCCGTACCGACCAGGATGGAGAAGGCGAGGATCAGCACGGCCAGCATGACCAGCTTCACGTCATGGGCTTCGATCTTCTTTCCCAGGTATTCGGGTGTGCGCCCGACCATCAGGCCGGCGATGAAGACCGAGAGCACGATGAAGAGGAACATGCCGTAAAGGCCTGCGCCGACACCACCGAAGATGATCTCCCCGAGCATGATGTTGAGCAGCGGGATGGAGCCGCCGATCGGCGTGAAGGAGTCGTGCATCGCGTTCACCGCGCCGCACGACGCGTCGGTGGTGATGGTGGCGAACAGCGCGGAGTCGCCGATACCGAAGCGCACTTCTTTTCCTTCCATGTTGCCGTCGGCGGCAGCCACGCCGAGGTGCTGGTGAATGGGATTGCCTCGCTGCTCGGCCCACGTGGCGACGAACGCCGCGGCGAGGAAGCAGATGGCCATGGCCCAGAACACCGCCCAGCCGTGACGGGTCTTTCCGGTCATCGACCCGAGCGTGTAGGTCAGTCCTCCGCCGATGCAGAAAATGATGAACATCTCAAGGAGGTTGGTGAACGGCGTGGGGTTTTCGTAGGGGTGGGCCGAGTTTGCGTTGAAGAACCCTCCGCCGTTCGTGCCGAGCTCCTTGATGGCCTCCTGGGAGGCGATCGGCCCCTGCGGAATGGTTTGCGTCTTCCCTTCGATCGTAGTGGCAACAACCGAGGGGTGGAAGTTCTGAATGACCCCCTGCGACATCAGGATTGTCGCGGCGATGATGCAAATGGGCAGCAGTATCCATAGCGTGCAGCGAACCAGATCGACCCAGAAATTGCCGAGTGTCTTCGCGCCGCCGCGCGCGATGCCACGAATCACGGCAATGGCCAGCGCGATGCCGGTCGCCGCCGAGGCGAAGTTGTGGAATGTCAGGCCGACCATCTGCGTGAGATGCGACATGGTCGACTCGCCGCTGTAGGCTTGCCAGTTCGTGTTGGTGGTGAACGACATCGCCGTGTTCCAGGCGAGGTCGGGTGGCACTGCGGCCATCTTGTCGGGATTGAGCGGAAGGACCTGCTGCAGGCGCTCGATCGCATACGTGAGCAGCAACCCCACGCCATTGAAGAGCAGCATGGCGATGGTGTACTCCATCCAGTCGTGCTCCTTCGTCTCATCGACGCCGCTGACGCGGTAGACGAGCCGCTCGACCGGACGGAACAGCGGATCGAGGAAGGTCTTCTCGCGCGAGAAGACGCGCCGCATGAACAGCCCGAGCGGTCTGGTCACGGCGAGGATCAGCAGGAAGTAGATGGCGATCTTCGCGAATTGGAGGGCGGTCATAGCTCCTCCGGACGCAGAAGCGCGTAAAGCAGATAGCCGA